>CABZEW010000003.1 GCA_902524845.1 uncultured Alphaproteobacteria bacterium | reverse complement strand
AGCTTCCCCACTGTTAGCGATAGAAGTAATCTTGAGCTAATAGACTGGGTTGAGACGTATTTTAACTCGTTTGATATAAAAACATGCAGAAAATACAATGAGGATAACAACAAGGCGTCTCTATTTGCGCATGTTGGTCCACTAATCGAGGGAGGAGTGGTGCTATCTGGGCATACAGACGTTGTTCCGGTTGAAGGCCAAGATTGGAGTACTGATCCCTGGGTACTGACCGAAAAGAATAATAGGCTTTATGGCCGCGGGTCTTGCGACATGAAAGGGTTTGATGCATTATCGATTTGGGCGATGATAGAAGCAAAAAAAAGTGGCGTGAAAAGACCTCTTCAAATAGCGCTCAGTTACGATGAAGAAGTGGGTTGTATTGGTGCGCCGCCAATGATTGATGAAATGATAAAGCAATTACCGAAGGCTAGTATGGTTATTGTTGGGGAACCATCTACCATGCTTGCGGTAACTGGACACAAGGGCGCTTTGGGATTTACAACACATTTAATTGGAAAAGAAGTTCACTCTTCCATACTGGATAGAGGTGTTAGTGCAATAATGAATGGAGCAAAGTTGATCGAGTGGGCCAACCAACAGAACGTAGCCAATAAGACAGCTGTGCAAACAGAAACTGCTAAATTGTTTGATCCTCCGTACACTACTCTTCATGTTGGCGTAATCAAAGGCGGAACAGCACATAATATAACTTCTAAAGATTGCATTTTTGAAATGGATATAAGGGTAGTCTCTGATCAAAAAGTTGATTTTTGGATTGATAAATATAATAAAAAAGTGAAAGAAATAGAGTCTGAAATGAAAACTGTTTCCGCGGATGCAAAAATAGTTGTTTCTAATAGATCAGCAGTGCCTGGCCTAAGACCTGAAACTAATGGTGAAGCGGAAACTTTTGTGAGGCAAATAACCGGAGATAATGGAAACCATTTCGTTTCCTATGGTACTGAAGCTGGTCAATTCCAGGATAGAGGATACTCTGCAGTGATATGTGGCCCCGGCGACATTTCTGTGGCCCATCAACCTGATGAATACATTGAAAAAGCACAGTTTGAACTTGGCTTAAGCTTTATGAAAAACGCGATAAAAAAGCTGTCGTGAAGAAGATAAAAATGTATTGATTTTAAAGCCACTATAGTCCATGTAATTTATCGGCGTACGAACTAAGAGCTAAAATTTAAAGGAAAGACAAAATCACATAGAACCAGAAGTGGTAATCTTTTCTAGCGATACTTAACCCTAGGTTGAATTCTCTAAAAGGCTGATTATTTCTAAAGAGTACTTTGCTAAAATCGATTCTATGTTATTTGTAATCGGGGCAGATTTTGAAATAAGAAAATGGTATTGTTTGTTTTGGAAGGTTTTTAATATGGATGCGATAGACATAGAGAAGTTAGAAAAGCTCGCAGAGCTTTCAGTGAACACTGGAGTAGGGCTAAAACGAGGACAAAACTTACTGATTACGGCTCCTTCAGATGCACTACCACTAGTCAGATTAATAGCAAAGCATGCCTATAAAGCAGGTGCTGGTTTGGTCACCCCCTTTTTTTCTGACAGTGAAATTACTTTAGCGCGCTATAAGTATGCATCTGATGAAAGCTTTGACGTTGCAGCGGACTGGCTTTACAAGGGTATGGGCGAAGCCTTTGATAATAATACGGCTAGAATGGCAATTGCTGGTGACGATCCGATGTTGTTATCAGATATGGAACCAGAAAAAGTTGGGCGAGCGAATAAGGCTAATTCTAAAGCTTACAAACCAGCGAGAGAAAGAATTACACAATTTGAAATTAACTGGAATATCATCGCTTGGCCAGGTTTGGCTTGGGCAAAAAGAATGTTTCCTGATCTTGCTGAAGCTGAGGCACAAAATCGGTTAGCTGAGGCTATTTTTATGGCATCGCGTGTTAACGCTGATGACCCGGTCGCGGCATGGAGTACACATAATCAGAAGCTTAAAGAGAAAAGAGAGTGGTTAAATCAAAGAAATTTCAAAGAAATACATTTTAAAGGGCCTGGAACAGATTTAAGGGTAGGCTTGGCTGACGATCATGAGTGGATGGGAGGCGCCTCAATGTCTCAAAATGGTGTAATTTGCAATCCTAATATTCCTTCTGAAGAAGTCTTTACAACTCCGCATGCGTTAAGAGTTGAAGGGCATGTATCATCTACTAAACCGTTATCTCATCAAGGGACATTGATTGACGATATTCGAGTTGTTTTTGAAAAAGGAAGTATAACTGAGGCAAAAGCTAGTAGGGGTGAGACCGTTTTGAAAAAGGTTTTGGACTCTGACGAAGGGGCCCGAAGATTAGGAGAAGTAGCACTTGTACCTAATAGCTCACCAATTTCAAGTTCAGGACTTCTTTTTTACAATACACTATTTGATGAAAATGCCGCTTGTCACATTGCACTTGGGCAATGTTATTCGAAATGCTTCAAAGGAGAAAAGAATCTTTCAACTTCAGAAATTAATGAAAGAGGGGGTAACTCAAGCATGATCCACATTGATTGGATGATCGGGTCAGGAGAAGTAGATATTGATGGCTTTGAAAAAAATGGAGAAACAGTCCCTATTTTTAGGAAAGGTGAGTGGGTTGATTAAAACAGATATGGTTACTTCAAAAATACTAGCTCAAGGCTTGAAAAAAATTGTCAAGCTTGAGGGTGCGGATGAAAAAAAAGAGCCATTTGAAAAAACAAAAAAAATAAGTAGGGGCGTTGTAGTAGCGTTAAGTTCAGAAGCCAAACAGAAAATAATTAGGTCTTCGTAGATCTTTATTTTTAACCCATATCATAGAACTTTTTCAATAGCTCTAGAGCAGTAGGTTTTAAATTATTCGGATTTGACCAAAACTCATCATTATTAATATTAATAAATCCTGGAACTTCATTCAATGTCTCAGTATTAAGGTTTTTTAAACCCATGGACCAAGCTGAAAAATTTCTGTCCTGGAATTGTCCGTCTTCTAGGACAGTTATGGTGTGGTGCCTTGGGTCGTTAGATATTCTTTCCCACGCAGACAAGATCGATTTTTTGGGTCCCTCAATAATCTGAAGAAAATTGCCTCTTCTAAAGACTTTATTAAACCTATAAATGAGCAATCCTGTGATTTCATGAGCCTCGTTCCATTCCCGTGCTTTTCTTAATATTCCTTCCAACTCACTACTACTTATTTCGGATTGAGAAAAACTGTAATAAACAATATAATTTAACATATAAAATCTTTACTAATTATTGACCTTAGCTCGTAATGTTAGAGTATAAAGGTCCGTAAACCAAATCAAGAGCACTAGAGAGATAACGCTGATGAGATAACTAGGTATAGTATCCAGGGCAGACGCGTCCATTGGTAAAGCATATTAAATGACGTTCAATAATACGCATTCGCAAACCATTGCGAGTTATCCTATATCAGAGGCAAAAAAAGGCAAAAGTAAAACGTGGTGACATAGATGATGTGACATTGGGTGCTGAAACTCTCTTCGATGTTTTGTAATTGTTTAAAGTAAGGTCTTGACAAGACTTAAAGAAATTTAGAATTTTAGATAGGGATGAACTGTGGGTTTTAGTTGATCAAGAGCTTTTTTATGTCTTTGCAAAACTTAAGGGAATCAATACATCCATTTAGGCTCCGATAGTGAGCTCTAGAAATGCAAGAGGGAAAAACAATTGGTGAAGTTTATTAACTCTTTGTATTTCTTCCAGATTGAAAAAAAAATAAAATTTGTATTGAATATTTGAAACTTCCTCTCAATGACGGTTTTGATAAAGTTCGATTGATTACGCTAGTGAAAGTGGGTTCATTTATTGGGCTAAAGTCATAAATAGCCCAAGTAACTGTGCGTGATAACATATCTGTTCTTTTTATAACTGAGATAATTATGGAAATTAAGGGAATAGAAAGATTATCTATTCAAGCAAAAACGTTGTCTTTAAGTACTCTGGTGAGCCAGTTAATTGAAGACACCTTCGACAAAGCTTTCAAGTGATTTTTGCAAACCTTCATTATTTAAATGAAATCTGTCTATTTCCATTCGCCAGTCCATTTCCTTGAATTGGTCTTTATTCTCAGCAAACCATGGTTCTGATTTATATTCTATCTCTTCATCATCACAAATTTTTGCGGAGACCAGCCATGACTTAAAGTCAATATCTTGTAAGTCATTTATGAGCTCTTTGCATTTACTGCTATTTCTATCCATAAAATATCCAAAAAGAACAGCTCCTGTTCTATGGTCTGTATTTGTTTTTCCCATTGGTATTGGATCCAATTCCAGAGCACTTTCTAGAAGCTCTATTCCCCTTTCTGTTGAACCCGTTCTAGATAGAATCTCACCATATACGGATAATACCCTGGGATCATTTGGCACCATTTTGAATGAGGTGCGTGCGTGTCTTTCTCCCGCTTTAAAGTCGTGTGTGCTTAATGCAACTTCAGCGAGCATTCTATGGACTTCAAAATCATTGTCATTAAGCTGTTGAGCCTGCTCTATACACTGCATTGAATTGTTCCACCATTCTTGCATATCACCTTCCAAATATCCGCGTCCCATCCCCTGTCCTATAGCGCAAGCCTTCCAAGCATATGCCTGACCATTATTGCTATCGGCTTTGATAGCTTGATTAAAGGAGTCTATAGCTTCTAGGCAGGCCTCCCTTTTAAATTTGTGATGTAATACTTTTCCCCTCAACAATAATTCATACGAAGTAAGATTTTCTGTTGGTTTGCGATTGGCTCGCTCGAGGCTTGAAATTTCAATTTCACCTAAAAGTGCTAGCGATATTTTTCTTACAATTTCATCCTGCACATCAAAAATGTCCTCTAGAATACGATCGTATTTGTTGTTCCAAAGAGCATTGCCATCACTCGAGTCAGATAGCTCGACAGAAATTCTAACTCGTTTTCCAGATGTACGAATACTGCCTGAAACTGCGTAATCTACCCCAAATTTTCTGCAAAAATCTCTTATACTGCTGGAAGCATCACGAAATTCGAAACACGACTGTCTGGATAAAACCTCAAGTTCTCTTATTCGTGAAAACTCTGTTATCAGGTCTTCAACAACACCGTCAACTAAATACCCGCTATCTTCATCATTATTCATATTATCAAAAGGCAGAACTGCTAATTTTGGCTTATAACTTTTAATTGCTTCTTGCGCGTCTTTTTCCTTTATCGCATCGGTCTTAGAAATCTTTTCACCAGAAGGTGAGATTCCATATACTTGAAAGGCTTCATCAATATTTTTTAGGGACTTGGTCCCCGCATCTTCAATAGTAAATTTTACTTTTTTATTAACTTGATCTTGAACAGCTGTGGAAAGAAGTATTTGTCCAGGAGCACACGCAGTCTCTAGTCTAGCGGCGATGTTTACGCCATTACCATAGACATTATCTCCTTCTATAATGACATCGTCGAGATGGATACCTACTCTCCAGTCAAGTCGTGAATGTGGAGGAATAATATTATTTCTATCATTTATTGCTTTTTGGAAACCTATTGCCGCATTTACGCATTCAATTGGGCTGTCAAATTCAGCTATAACTGAGTCTCCTGCAGTATAGAAAATGCGTCCTCCAAATTCTTTTATCTGTGGATCAATTATAGATCTGCAGGCTTTTAGGTTTTCAAGTGTTAGTTCTTCATTCTCATCCATTCTTTTGCTAAAGCCAACACAATCGGTAGCGAGGATAGTGGTTAGTTTGCGCTTAACTTTTGACATTTTTAATAACAGAAAGCTTTAATTTTAATGGGCAATTTATGCCCATATCGATGCTAAGTTTAAAACGAACACAGGATAAAAAGCTATAAAAAAATTAGTTCTCTTTGTTTTCTTCTTCCAAGCTAGACATAGGTGGGCATGTGCAAATCAGATTTCTATCCCCATGAACGTTATCAATTCTGTTTACCGGTGGCCAATACTTATCGACCCGAAAAGAGCCAGGAGGAAAACAAGCCTGTTCCCTGGTATACGGCCTCTCCCACTCTCCCACCAGATCTTCAACCGTATGAGGAGCGTTTTTCAACGGATTATTATTTGGATCAATACGACCCTCCTCAATATCCTTTGCTTCGTGGAAAATTGCTATCATTGCGTCACAAAATCTATCAAGTTCTGCTTTAGTCTCACTTTCTGTTGGTTCAATCATAAGAGTTCCTGCCACAGGGAAGCTCATGGTGGGTGCGTGAAAACCGCAGTCAACTAATCTTTTTGATATGTCATCAACAGAAACACCTGTATCTTTAGTAAGTGGTCTAATGTCTACAATGCATTCGTGAGCAATTCTTCCATCTGGACCAGTATAAAGAATGGGATAAAACTCCCCTAATTTTTTCGCAATATAATTAGCATTCAAAATGGCTACTCTTGTAGCTTGGGTAAGTCCTGTTCCTCCCATCATCAAGCAGTAAGCCCAAGAAATAGTTAGTATTGAGCCTGATCCAAATGGGGCCGCGGATACGGCTCCCCCATCAGTATCCTCGACAGGATTACCAGGAAGAAATGGAGTTAAATGATCTTTAACCGCAATGGGCCCCATGCCCGGTCCTCCACCTCCATGAGGGATTGCAAAAGTCTTGTGAAGATTTAAGTGGCTAACATCAGCGCCAATTTCTCCTGGTTTTACAAGTCCAACCATTGCGTTAAGGTTCGCACCATCAAGGTATATTTGTCCACCAAATTTATGGGTAATCTCACAAATTTTTGAAACGCCTGCTTCAAATACACCATGAGTTGAAGGGTAAGTTATCATACAGCATGACAGCCTATCCTCAAATTCCTTTGCTTTACTTTCAAAATCCTTAATGTCCACGTCTCCATTATCTGATGTATTGACTGGAACCACTTGTAATCCGGCCATCTGTGCTGATGCCGGATTTGTACCATGGGCAGACATAGGAATTAAACAAATGTCTCTGTTATTATCTCCCCGTGATCTATGGTATCGCCCAATTGTTAGGAGTCCTGCATATTCTCCCTGGGCCCCTGAATTAGATTGCATCGATATAGAGTCGTATCCAGTAACATCACATAACATTTTAGATAAACTATCTATCATTTTCTGATAGCCCAAAGTTTGGTCCTTGGGAGCAAACGGATGCACTTGAGAAAACTCTGGCCAAGACAAAGGGAGCATTTCTGCAACTGCATTGAGTTTCATAGTACATGAGCCAAGAGGTATCATAGATCTGTCCAGTGCTATATCTCTGTCAACAAGACGGCGCATGTATCTCGTCATCTCACTCTCCGCTCTATTCATATGAAATACCGGATGCGTAAGGAACTCAGTATTTCTATATAATTCGTTAGGAATACGGTAGTCTTGCGCTAAGTCATTGTCTTCTCGTTTTATACCGAATGACCTCCAAACCGCCTCAATGATAGCTGGCCTAGTTCTCTCATCCAAGGACACTCCAATTCTGGAGTCACCTATCTTTCGGAGATTAATTCCCTCTCTATTAGCTGATTTAAGAATTACATTTTGCATGGGCCCAACGTCTATTGTGATAGTATCAAAAAAGTGCTTTTGCTCTACGTTGAAACCGTTTGCCTCTAATCCCTTCGCTAATCTTACGGTTTTTCTGTGAATCCTCTGCGCAATAGCTTTTAAACCAACTGGACCATGCATTACCGCATAAAAAGAAGCCATAACTGCTAGAAGAGCTTGTGCCGTACACACATTACTTGTGGCCTTTTCACGCCTAATGTGCTGTTCTCTGGTCTGCAGTGCCAATCGATATGCCTTATTGCCCTTAGTATCGATTGAAACACCAACAATCCTACCAGGGAGAAAGCGTTTGTAAGTTTCTTTAGTGGCCATATATGCGGCATGAGGTCCTCCAAATCCCTGCGGAACACCAAATCTTTGTGTTGATCCAACCGCAATATCGGCTCCCATCGAACCTGGTTCCTTTAGTAAAGTTAATGACATTGGATCCGCAGAAATTATAACAAGAGCGCCTTTTTCGTGAAGTTTTTTCGCTAAACTTGTAAAATCTCTTAACGCACCAAAAGTGCCAGGATATTGGAATATTGTTCCAAAACAATCTTCATAATCGACATCTTTGTACGGATCGCCAATAACTATGTTTAAACCGAGCGGTTCTGCCCTTGTCTTTAGGACTTCGATATTTTGTGGGTGGCATTCGTGGTCCACAAAAAAATTAATTGATTTATTTTTAGCTATCCTTTTTGCCATTGTCATTGCCTCTGCACAGGCAGTAGATTCATCAAGTAAAGATGCGTTCGCTATAGCCAGCCCTGTAAGATCACTTACCATTGTTTGAAAATTTAGAAGAGCTTCCAAACGCCCTTGAGAAATCTCTGGTTGATATGGTGTGTAAGAAGTGTACCAAGCCGGATTTTCTAAAATATTTCTTTGAATTGCTGGGGGTGTTATTGTCCCATGATATCCTTGACCTATTAAGCTTATCATCTTTTTATTTAGTAAAGATGTTTCTCTCAGGTGGAAAAGCATCTCTCGCTCAGATTTTGGCTTCTCCCAATCAAGTGATTTTTTTTGTTTTATGGATGAAGGAATTGTCTGGTCAATTAATTGATCGATGTTAGTTAAGCCAAGAAGCTTGAGCATTTTTTCCATTTCCTGAGGTGATGGACCTATGTGTCTCCTATTAGCAAAGTCATAAGGTAAATACTCTGTAGGCTCGAAGTTACTATTTTCAAAATTCATTTTTTCCCCCTGATAATTTCGTTATTCAATATGTTTCTGGTATTCGTCTTCACTCATTAGGCCATCGAGCTCTCCCTGATTTTTTAATGACATCTTAAAAAACCACGCTTCGCCTTTTGGATCAGTGTTAACCATGGATGGGTCATCCACTATTGCGTCATTTATTTCCGTAATTTCACCATCGAGAGGGGCCAAGATATCTGAAGCTGCTTTCACACTTTCTATGACAACTATTTCCTGCCCCTTTGTCACTGAGATACCTACATCTGGTAGCTCAACGAAAACAATATCTCCCAATTGTTCTGCAGCGTATTCTGTGATACCAACCTTCACCGTATCCCCATCAGGCTCAAGCCATTCATGTTCTTCTGTGAATTTCATTTTACTATCTCCTCTTAATTTCTTTTAAAACTGGTTGGAACGAATGGTAGTTTTGTGAGTTCTATAGGAAGGAATTTATTTCTTAGTTCACCAAAAATGAGGTCCCCAGTTTTGAATTTAGTATGATCTAAATATCCCATTGAAATAGGTCTTTTAAGAGTTGGTGAGTAACTACCAGATGTTATTAATCCAATTTCGTTCTTTCCAAGGTCATCGCTAAATAGTTTAGTCCCAGATCTCAGTGGAGCTTTTCCATTAGGGGAAAAGGCCTCTCGTTTGAGACCAGGGGATTTTTCAATTTGCGCTAAAATCTTTTCTTGCCCAATAAACCCACCCTCTCGCTCTCCTCCGGTTCGCCGCACCTTTTGGATAGCCCATTTCAAACCTGCTTCAATCGGGGTTATGGTTTCCTTTAAGTCTTGCCCATATAGGCAAAGTCCACATTCCAGTCTAAGAGTATCTCTTGCTCCCAGTCCAATTGGTTCAATACCTTCTTGTTCAAGAATACTTTTACAGAAAAATTCACATAAATTATTAGGCAGTGATATTTCAAACCCATCTTGCCCGGTATAGCCTGATCTTGATACCCACATTATCTCTCCGTTGTATAAGAAGTTTTTGACATCGAGATAATTTAGGGAACTCAATTCTCCGATTTGGCTTGATAATATTTTTTCTGATTGAGGACCCTGAATAGCAATGAGTGATCTTGTCCTTATTAAATCAACATCGATTTCTTTGGAAATATTTTTCTTAAAATATTTAAAATCGATTTCTTTTCTAGAGGCGTTTATTACTACAAAGAAGTGATCGCCTCTATTTGATATCATGAGATCATCAATAATTCCTCCCTGGCTATTTGGTAAAAACCCATATCTCTGTCTGTCTTCTCCAAGACCTAAAATATCAATAGGGAGTAGCTTTTCTAGTTCAGTAGCGATCGATTGCATAGGTTGTGTGGTAGACGAAATGATCAACTGTCCCATATGGCTAACATCAAACAAGCCTGCGGACTTTCTGCAGTACAAGTGTTCCTTCATAATACCTAACGGGTAATTGACTGGCATTTCGTAACCAGCGAAAGGTATCGATTTTGCACCGAGTGATCGATGAAGGTCATAAAGAGCTGTTCTGTTAAGGGTATTCAAAACTCACCTTTTCTTTTCTGGTTTAAGATGTTTTTAACGGCACTCCTAAGGGATGTACTAAAAGCACATCAATGAATGCCCCCTCTGTACATTTGCCTGAGATCGTTATCCCTTCGGCGGACTTTTTAAGGTCTCTCTCCAGAGTGTACAGTCGATACCGGTCCTTTTTGCCTGAGAGTTTCCGGGGCGGTTGCTCCTTCGGCAACTATTGCTAGTTTCTCCCGATATAATAACAGTATATTGCAAAAGAGCAGGGTTTTCAAGAATTTTGGTTAGTAGGAAATTCGATGTAAAAACAATTTATCTACTCAGAGATTTTAAGCTTATCCTCGGTCCTTAATTCAAAATCTGAAGGCTCATGTCTTTCGTGCAATTGAAACTTTGGATTTCCTACAATTCGATTAACCATCCTTGCTCTACTTGCTGTTGGTCTCCGATCTATTTTTTCAGCCCAGGCTACAACATTTTTATACGATGTTACGTCCAAAAAATTACCAGCGCTATATAATCGACCTAATACGAGTTGGCCATACCAAGGCCATATCGCTATGTCGGCAATTGTGAACTCATCACACGCTATGAATTTGGATTGGCTTAATCTTTGGTCCAATACGTCCAATTGACGTTTTGTTTCCATCGCGTATCTGTCTATTGGGTATTGAAACTTTTCAGGCGCATATGAATAAAAATGTCCAAAGCCGCCCCCTAAATAGGGAGTGCTTCCCATTTGCCAAAATAACCAAGAAAGGGATTCAGTGCGTTCATTTAATTTTGTTGGCACAAATTCTGAAAATTTTTCGGCTAAATATAAGAGAATAGCGCCGGACTCAAAAACTCGTTGTTCGTTCCCATCTGATTGATCTAGCAACGCTGGAATTTTTGAATTAGGATTTATTCCTACAAATCCGGATGAAAACTGTTCGCCTTTATTTATTCGACAAAGCCACGCATCGTACTCAGCACCTTCATGGCCCAAAGCTAGTAGCTCTTCTAACATCAACGTAATTTTTACCCCATTCGGAGTACCCTGAGAATATAGTTGCAAAGGGTGCCTTCCTTTAGGTAGGTCTTGATCGTAAGCAGCTCCAGCCGTAGGTTTGTTGATACTTTCAAATGCTCCTCCACTGGGCATGTCCCATTCCCAAACCTCCGGTGGCACATATGTATTTTTTTCATTCATTATAATGTCCTTTATTAGCCCATATGAAAATGACCCTTTTACCAAAGCAATAAACAGAAATTTTATTTCGTTACAGCATTGAGAATAAATCGTGCTAGTAAACTAGCATGCTTTCATGGTTTCGAAACAAAAAAATTCCAGACATATATCTTTATATCAGTCATTTTTTAGACCATTTTATAATTCTAGTCTTTGCCAAAGCTGCCTACGATGCAGGGCAAGAAATTGGTTTAACCTATGGTGAAACCATACAATTGGCAACGCTAGGGTTCATCTTGTTTGGTGTTGCTTCGCCAATTGCAGCTAGATTAGCAGATATTTTCTCTAGATCTATCATAATGGTAGTTTTCCATTTCGGGATCGGGATCTCTTCGATTCTTATAAGCTTTTCCTATACGTCATTTCATTTGGTGCTTGGGCTATCTAGTTTGGGTTTCTTTTCAGCGATTTTTCACCCAGTTGGAATAGCTATGCTATTAGAAACAAAGGATCGAGTGGGCCTACGTCTTGGTATCAACGGATTATTCGGAAATATGGGAGTTGCCAGCGCTCCTCTAATCACAGGAATAATTATTTTTTATAGCGATTGGAGGATGGCTTTCTTTATATCCGGAATGGTTTGCGTAATTTATGGGATATTTTTCGCATTAGCTCTTAAGTCGACGGACCAGTCAGTTGGGTCGTCAATGCAAAAAAAGTCTGAGAAATTTTCTCCTAACTGGAAGCAGGCACTTGTAGCGTTAGGAATAAGCACCACCTTTGGAGGTTTTATTTTTACAGCAGTGACTTTTCTCGTTCCACGGTATTTAGAGCTTTATATGGAGGACCTCCTGCTCTCTGTTGCCATCACTGGATTGCTTGCATCTTTAGTTTATGCAATCTCTTCTTTTTCGCAGGTCCTTGTTGGCTGGTTGATTGATCGTGTATCACCCAGGGCAGTTTTATTTATTGTCTCAATTGGTCAGATAATCTTTATATACCTTGCTTCTCAATTTGACGGGTATATACTTTTATTCTTCATGACATTAGCAGTGTGTTTTGTTTTTGGGCAAATTCCAATTATTGACGCTGTTATGGTAAGGTATGTTCCAGACAGTTGGAGAAATCGGATTCTTAGCATGAAATTTGTGCTAAATCTTGGAGTTGGTGCTACTGTGCTACCAACATGCAGTTTTATGCTAGAAAAAGGGTATCAATTATCACACCTTTTTAGCTTTCTAAGCTTATTTTCCTTAATTATTGTTTTGGCATCTATTTTATTGCCGTCACAAAGTTCTGAACATAAGGGTAGGGAAATTTATAATAAGTAGGAAAATTGCTAAATTATTTTCTTTAAAATAATGGGAATAAAAAGGGCAATAAAAAAAAGTCTCATAACATGATGAAAAACCACATAAGTTGGCTCAGCATTAACAATTCCACCCATAGCCACCATCGTCTCCAGCCCTCCAGGAGCAATAGCCAGAAATATATGGATAAACGGTATTCCTGTTAATTTATAAACGATAGATGTTGCAAGGAAGCAAATTGCTATTGCTGTCAATGTAATTGCTAATCCACTGATTAAGCATGATTTAAGGTTCTGCATTTTGACGTCCACAAACCGTGCCCCTATTGCTGTGCCTAAAATTGCAAAAGCTATACCTTCCAACCAATTTGGCACATATCCTGGGGTCAAATTTGTGCCGTGAGAAATAGCTGATGTAAGCATTGCTCCAATCAAGAAGGGTGCCGGCAATTTTAATGTTTTTAAAACCAATCCACTAATTATTGAAAGTAGGCATAAGACTATCAAGCTACCTGAATAAATAAGCTCTTTTTGTATATTAGCTTCATTAAGTTCATTCCCACTATATAAAACAACGATCACTGGAGTGATGATAGTTAGTACCAATATTCTAATTGACTGTATTAATGCTATTTTAGTGGTGTCGGACTTTGTCTCAGTGCCCAAACTGAGCACAAAACTCAGGTGCCCTGGTGTAGAAGCCAGCAAAGACGATTTCTTATCCATTCCAAAAAATTTCTGAAGAGTTATTTTGCATGCAAAAATAATTGTGATGACAGACAAAATCATAAGTAAAATACTAAATGGCCACTTAGAGAAACTTAAAAGTGCTTCGGGAGTGATGTTTGATCCCACGCTAATACCGATAAAGATAAAGGAAATCTGCTTTATAAGTTCTGGCACTGAAAAATCAGCGCGTAAAATCGCAAATAAGGTTGATACTAGAACAGGGCCCATAAGGAATGGTGCAGGTAGCATTAAACCCCAGCCTAATAATGAGCCCAATGTACCGACAAGCAATGCCATATTTATCGAATTGGTGGATTTCATACAATTTTTCTAACTTATATCTTTTAGGTCTAGCAAGTATTATTCGATTACAAGCTCTGCAATTAAGTTAGCAAGCTGAGCCCTTTGAATATCTTTATCAAATCTACTACCCTAAGAACCGGTCTGGATATATCTTCACAACTCAAGGGCTATCAACTAGGAACAGTTGTAGAGATCTTTCCTCTATAATTAAAATTCTTTCACAAAAATTTTTTGTTAGACCTATAAATATCCCTCGGTAAAACTCCTCTAGTTTGAAAAAATATCTTATTTTATAATTAAAGTTCTGTGTTTTTTTGCGTACTCCCTCAAAGGGAGAATCCAAACTATGCTTATCTAACGCTTCAAATAAATATTCAAAATCCTGACGAGAATCTTATAGTAGCTCGACCTGATAGAGCGAAAAGTTATAAAGCTTCCCTTATCAACGCTAGCAGGAGAGAATGGGAAGGAGAGGGTAGGGAACGAGGCATTTTCTTACTTTCTGATCAACAGGAAACCATAATTTGGCAAACCAGATTAGATTTGCTATTTGTTTTTCACCTACATGCTATACTTTCATTGTAGCTTTGTGTAACAAAAATTAAATACTTGCGAGACATATATGAATGACTTTAGGAACAGAGATTTTTTTCATGAAGGTATGAGGGAGTTTCAGGATCTTTTTGACGGGCGAAGGACAGCTGAAGCTATAGAAAAAAATAGAAAGCACTATGAGTTTTGGGATGATGAAATAGAATTGATAAAAAACTCTCAATTTTTTTTTATAGCGAGTTCCTGGAAAGGATACATTGATTGTAATATAAAATCCGGTGATCCTGGTTTTGTGAAAGTACTTGAGGGAGGAATAATTGAATATCCTGAATATGATGGGAATTCGATGTATCGGACAGCCGGCAATATTAGCAGAAATCCAAACGTTGCTTTGCTATTTGTAAACTTTGACGGTAAAAGTCGCCGTATAAGGATTAACGGGCAGGCAAGTATTCATAGGGATAAGAAATCCCTGGAAAAACACTATGGGTCTAAGTTTGTTGTTAGAATAAAATGCGAAATATATCCAAATTGCCCCCGATATGTTCCAAACTTAAAAGGTAGCAAACCATCACCGCATGTTCCTAGAGAGGGGAAGGGAGTTCCTCCTCCACCAGAGTGGAAGAAAAGGGATTATATTCAAGATGTTTTGCCAGATGGTGACCCTCATAAAAAATCATGATTTGTCACAAATTTATCAGATGAACGCAGGAATATACCATCGCTAAAAAATTGATATCGATATTCCTACAAATACTAGAAGTATACCAGAAATTAAATTCGTCATGCCTATTGCATTGGGAGAAGACAATAATGACCTAGCTTTTGCAACGAAAAAAATCATTAAAATATTGCCAATCATCGGAATAGAAAAGGAAAGTAATGAAATTAGGCAAACATCAAATAGACCTATTAGTTCAAAATTGAAGAAACTTGGCAGTAGAGTCATATAGAACAGAGAGGCTTTAGGATTTGCAGTTACAGCAATAAAGCCTGCGTAAAAGCCTGCGACAAATCCTGATTTCGTAAGTCGATGATCTTCACTTAACGCTTTATTCCTCGAATAAACTATTTGCAGCCCTATCAATATTAAGACAAAAGAAGCGAGGTATCTAAATATTAATAAAATATCGGAATAAAGAGATATAATAAGACTTAGGCTAAAATAAACCGCAAAGGGCCAAAGCATATCTCCCAAAGAAACTCCTAGAGCTAGTGATATTGACGATCTAGCTCCACCTGAAACCGTTCTGGCAATTAGAGCTACCCAAACAGGGCCAGGGGTAATAAACAAAATAATCAGCGCTAAAAAATAGAGAAAAATTTCATTGCTGTCGATAGTCATTTTTTCCAAAAAAATTATTTAATTCACTTTTTTTTGCTTAAAGTGCTAAATACTGAATTACAAGGCAAAAAAAAGGATATTTTATGGTAACTGCATATGAGACCCTAAAAAAGAAAATTGATAGAAATGATTTGATCATACTGGATGGAGGCGTTGGAACAGAGTTGCAGTTTAGGGGTATAGAGATGGACGAAACTTGGTGTGGGTCTGCCTCACTAAATACCCAAGTTTTAGAACAAATTCATTTAGACTACATTAATGCAGGAGCTGAAGTGATTACTACAAATACTTATGCATCCAGTCGTTTAATGTTAGAAGCAGCAGGTCTGGCAGATAGCTTTGCAGAAATTAATTCAAAAGCTATTTTTGCCGCTCAAGAAGCAAAAATAAAGGCAAAAAGAGACGATATATTAATTGCTGGCTCTTTATCTCATAGACTTCCGGTACCTGACGGTGCTAAGCAATCTGATCCAAAGCATGGAGTTTCCGAAAATAGATTGAGAGAAAGTTGTGAGGAAATGGCCATGTTTTTAGCTGAAAACGGTTGTGACATTATTATTTTAGAAATGATGTATCACCCTGACAGAATGCTTTCAGTCTTTGAAGCTGCAGCAAAAAGTGAAAAACCTATATGGGCTGGGTTCTCAACTCGGTTAAGCGATGAGGGTCTTGTTTTAAGTTTTATGGAAGAAGATGATATTCCTTTCGAAAGTGTTGTTAAAATAGTCAAAGATTTTAATATCGATGTTGCCGGTATTATGCACACAGACGTAAACGCGGTAAGCGAGTCGATAAAAGTTTTAAGAAACTTCTTTGATGGACCTCTAATGATTTACCCGGACTCGGGCGGGTGGGTTTCACCAAATTGGGACTTCGATAGAGTAATACAACCTAAACAACTTAAATCTTTTGCTAAAAAATGGCTTTATGAGGGAGTGCATATCATTGGAGGTTGTTGTGGGCTGTCGCCTAATCACATTAAGGAGATCGCCCAATTGAAATGAAAATAAGCACATCAGGACTTATCTCTTATTAAACCCATTGGCATCGAAGAGATACGCTTCATTTCCTCGGTATTGAATAACTGTGGATCTTTGATAAAGTCCAACAGCATATCAGACGCATCTCCACCCCAAAAAACTTGTCCTTCCACTACAAACGTTGGTACCCCGAACACGCCATTTTCTATAGCCTTGGATGTATTGGTACGTAATATTTTTTTTAGAGACTTTTCATCCAAGTTTGAATGGTCGGAAGCGTGCTTTTTTGCTATAGCTTCCAGCTTTTCTATTCCCTTTTTCTGATCAGGCTGGCTCCCCTCCTTATAGATGGTATCGAATATTTCTTGGGTTACCTCAAAAGTTGAATTTCCTGCGATACATGACAGCAATGCTGGTAAAGGGTTAAAGGGATGGGAAGGAGGCATAGTATATTCTATCCCCAGCCTGTCAGCCTTCCATTTGAAAAAACGATATGTAAATATTCTTTTAGGAACAATTTCTGCAGGCCCAAGTTGCCCCCAATGTTTCAGAAGACCACCAAATACAACTGGGTGTATTGTGATGTTAAGCTCATTTTCAAACTGTTTAAATTGCGAAAATTGTAAATAAGCGAATGGAGAAATAAAATCAAAATACCAATCAACTTTTTTCAAATTAACCTCCTAATTTAGCACAAGCTGCCATAGAGAAGGAACTTGTGCTTTCTATTTTAGTATAATAGCATTTCTTCCGTGGGAAACATAATGTATAAACTTTATACAGCACCGACTCCAAATGGATGGAAAGTAGCGATGGCTCTTGAAGAGTTGAGAGCTCAATACGAGGTGCAGCTTATAGATTTACAATCAGGCGAGCAACATTCAAACTGGTTCCTACAATTAAATCCTAATGGACGAATTCCAGTTTTAAAAACAATGGGAAAAGAAAGTACCATAATTTTTGATTCAAACGCCATTCTTCTTCACTTGGCAGAAAAGTTTGGCCAATTATTACCGGCTAATGAACCTGAAAGAACGTTAGTATTGCAATGGTTAATGTTTCAAGCAAGCGGGATAGGGCCAATGCAAGGGCAGGCTGTGGTTTTTGAACGATATTTCCCTGACGATATTCCTGCTGCGCGTAAGCGGTATCATAATGAAACAAGAAGATTATATGAAGTTTTGGATGAACGGCTCAGTCAGTCCGAATGGCTAGCCAAAGACTTTTCTATTGCGGATATAGCGAATTGGTCTTGGATAAGAAGTCATAAATGGGCACGAATTTCGACGGACGGTTTAGAAAACTTGGAAAGATGGATGAAGCTAATGCGCATGCGTCCAGCTTGTGATAGGGGTCTCAACATTCCCCCATCACCTGGGAAAGCAGATAAGGTAAAGTCTTTCGGAAGCGCGATGACCACGACATGAGTGAAATTGAAATTAATGGAATGGCTCACGTAATATTAACGGTTACACAGTTTAGTGAAGCAAGAGAATTCTATAAAAGCCTTTTACCTAAGTTTGGAATGAGTTGCGTTATGGATGGTGAAGATTTTTGTTATCATGTGGGGGGTAGAACCGCTATCGGAATAAGAAGATGTGATCCTGAGTTTGAGGGTGAAACCTTTAAACAATATAGAGTTGGTCTTCATCATTTATGCTTAAGAGCTAAAAGTCGTGGCGATGTAGATCGGACCTATGATCTTTTGTGTAAGATTAAGGCAAAAGTTGTTCGAGGTCCCGAGGAAAGAGATTGGGCGCCGGGCTATTATTACGTACTGTTTGAGGATCCAGATGGAATCCGGATAGAAGTAAATTTTATTCCTGGTGCTGGCCTATTAAAAGCGGGTGAAGAGTTTAAGTCGAAAGACGATTATGTTCGAAAGGATGGCAAAGATATTAGATGATAAATGTTAATTTAAATCGAACAGGTTAAATAATGAGTCAAAAGTTAATAGAAGAGTATATGGATTTCGTTGATAAGGTTACAAGTGAGGCCTCAAAATCATCGGATAAGATGAACGAACGTGTTGAGTATCTTAATTCCAACGGCGTAGAGGTATCACGATTATTGACTGCTAGCATTGGTTTGTCTGGCGAGGTTGGCGAGCTTAATGAAATCATAAAAAAGATTTTATTTCAGGCCAAGACATATGACTCGGTTACTCATGAACATATGAAAAGGGAGCTGGGAGACATTTTGTGGTACGTAACTCAAGCTTGCTTGGCGCTAAACATAGACCTCTTAGACGTTATAAAGGGCAACAAAGAGAAATTGTCTCGAAGATTTCCGCGCGATCATTTCAGAAAGAAAGATGATATCAACAGAAAGGATGGGGACTTTTAAAGCCCCCAAAGGCCTAGGCGCGGTTGCCGCGCAGAGCGAAGAATAGACCTCCAACCCACATGAATACGTGAAGGTTATCATACAAAATGACGTCTAGGAAACTCTCTGGCTCTCCAATCCATATCACACCAGTTGTTATACATCCAATCGTAAAGCCACTGAACCGAGTGAGCGTATCCCCAATCCAACTTGGAAACTTTTTTGTGTTAAATAATCCCCCGGCAATCAATCCAAGGCCACTCCCCAATTCACCTAGAGCTACCACCCACCAAACCAGCACTGACAATCCATAAGACTCCGCTTCTGCAGGGTCTATGGGTAATTTCATCAGTCCCATCTGTATAAATAACAGTGCTAGTGGAATTCTTAATAACCAATGAGATGTGCAGAATTCTGGTATTGCGCTACTTATCCGTTCTAATCTTTTCAACATAACATTCATTTAATTCTCCCCTTATGCACAACCGCACATTGTCACTTTGGAATCCCCACACCCACAAACATTTATTATCGTGGTAGACGTCGCCACGTACTTTTCAGGTCTGTGAGAAGTGTCTTTGTGACTACCGTCGCACAAAGGAAACTTTGCACTTTCGCCACATTGGCAAAAAAAATATGATTTTCCACTAATCACATTTAGTTTTGCAATTTTCTTGTCTTCAACTTTCATATCTCGTTCTAATTCTACTATCTACACGGCTTAGTTTATGGTGACAAGATCAAGCGCCTTACTACACGATTTGATCGATTTTACAGCCATTCCCATTTCGTGTTGGCGTTTACAATCCATCTGTAGGCTTTTTAAATTCGCTAAGGTCATTTCGTTAAAAGAAGCCGTTTTCAAAGCTTTTTTTATTTTTGTGTTGAAAGCTGCCATTTCATTACAACCGCTCGCAAATGCGCCTGAACTTAAAACAGATCCTATGAAAACTAGTGCTATAAATTTTCTCATTAAATTTTCCTATTGTTTCGTTGTCCAGTTAAATAGGGCTGTTTCTTTGAAAGCCAAGTCAAAAAAAATATTTTCAGTAAGATGAGGCAAAATGACACAGTCGGTTGCCATATCGGTAACGTAGTACATATGGCAGTGTTGTACAACCAAGGAGATTTTTATGAATACGAGGCGAACGTCCACTGCATCAATGAAGACGAAGGGGCAATATCCGAGTGATAGAGAAACGTTACAAGACTCAGTTGAATTAATATTTGGGTCAGATGCTGAAAAAATGAAAGAAATGGCAGCAAAAATGAGGACTCGGTTTTATCAGGCAGCAATAGCTGGCTCAGTTGGATCAGTAGTATTTTATTATTTATTACTCAACCATCACATTTAATGGGTAGAGTTGAGGAATATTTTTCTGAAGCGCGACTGTCCGAACTAATTGAGGTAGCGCTGAGTGATAAAGTGAGTTTCGCGGCGATAAGTGATGAATTTGGCCTTAGGGAAATCGAAGTTAAGAATATTATGCGAAAAAACCTCAGGCCGAAAAGTTATGAAGCATGGCGTAAAAGAATTTTTCGTAAAGCGAAATAGATTGTAGGTTGAACATTGTGTGGTTTAAAAGAGATCTGAGGATGCTCGATCACGAGCCTCTATCAGACGCTTCAGCAAAGGGCAAAGTTCTACCTCTATACATACTTGAACCAGACTTATGGAGCCAACCTGACGTTTCTTACAGGCACTTTCTCTATCTCCAACAATATCTTAGCCAACTTGATAAAATGTTTAGATGCAGAGGCTCTAAACTAGTAGTAAAAGTAGGAGAGGCGTTAGCTGTTTTGAATGCCTTGCAAGAAAGACACAACTTCGACGCAATTTACTCTCACTACGAAACATGGAACAATTTTGCAAAAAATCGTGATGAGGATATCCGAAGGTGGACTGCAAAAAATTCTCTAGATTGGATAGAATATCAACAAAATGGTGTTGTAAAGAATTTAAAATCCCGCGATGGATGGGCCTCCCTTTGGCATAAATATATGCAAAAAAAAATACGCGAAGTGCCGAAAAAAATTTATTGTGTATCTGAAGAGTCCGATGAACTTCCATCTTTTCAAGACTTACAACTGGAGTTTGATGGTCTTAAACCAAACACAAACTTTGGTAATAGCAAGCCAAATACTGTTTTGGAAAGTTTTTTAAATCAACGTGGTGAAAACTATCAAAGAGAGATGTCTGGACCTCAGCTATCTGAATATTCTTGTTCTAGAATGTCTACACATATTGCTTTTGGAACTATTTCTATTCGGACAATTTTCCAAAGAACACAAGAACGAGCAAAAAAAAATAAAGACCTATCTGAATATACAAAAAAAACCTGGCAAGCTTCTTACAATTCCTTTTTGAAAAGGCTTCGGTGGCATTGTCACTTTATTCAAAAACTAGAAGATTTGCGAAGTATAGAGTGGAAAAACATTCATCCTATTTATGATAAATTAGAAAGAGAAACTTCTTACTCTGAGAATTTTGAAAGATGGAAACGCGGCAAAACAGGGTTTCCTTTTATTGACGCGTGTATGCGATCATTGATAACAACCGGATGGATTAACTTCCGTATGCGCGCAATGCTTGTTAGTTTTGCTAGTTACAATTTATGGATAGATTGGAGACTAACATCTCTTCATTTAGCAAAGCTGTTCTCAGACTACGAACCCGGAATTCATTATTCCCAAGTTCAGATGCAGTCCGGTACTACTGGAATTAATACAATTAGGATTTACAACCCAATCAAGCAAGGATTGGAACATGATAAACAGGGAAAATTTATCAAAAAATGGGTCCCAGAGTTGAGACATCTACCAGCAGCAAACATTCATAAACCTTGGAAAACACCAGAATTATTAGGGAATTATTATATACCTATAGTGGATGAGAAACTATCCCGGGTAAGCGCGTCAACAAGAATCTATGAACTCAAGAACTTGAAAACGGCAAGATCTCAAGCTCAAGCCATTTGGAAGAAGATAGGCAGCAGAAAAACTGCTGAAAATGACTATCTCAGGTCCAGAAAAAAACGTACAAGTTTACAAAAAGAATTTGAGTTTTAGTATTTCCATTTCTTTGCGATGCACTATTTATCATAAATGATGTCATTAAGATACAAGTGGTTGGCAATATTTTATGGTTTACTGTGCCACGGTATCTTTCTGATAGCTGGTGCCATAATGTTTTTTACCATTTTGACAGGCTTTCAATTTTCAGTAGGGGCCTTTGAAGGCTTCAGTGCAGTGGCAATTAATTTTATATTATTAATTCAGTTTCCTGCAGGGCACTCATTTCTCTTATCTGAACGCGGTTTGAAGGTATTAGAGATCTTTGCGCCTAAAAAGTATGCGAAAACTCTTAGAACAACAGTTTACGCTACAATTGCCTCTATACAACTTATACTGTTATTTTCTCTGTGGAATTTTTCTGGAGTTTTTATCTGGCAAATTGAAACACCGGCAAACGTCTTTATGGTAATGCTTAACTTACTAAGTTGGGCATTATTGTCTATATCATCGATACAAGCAGGATATAAAGTGCAAACCGGGTCTTTAGGATGGACATCTCTATATCAGGGGAAACAACCCGTTTTTCCTGATATGCCACATCGCGGTCTCTTTTCGATAATAAGGCAACCCATTTATCTATCCTTCAGTCTGGTACTTTGGACAAGTCCGGAGATGAGTTTGGATTTATTTATTGTTGCATTTTCCTACAGTCTTTATTGCTATTTCGGTCCTATGTTTAAAGAAAGAAGGTTTCAGAAAATTTACGGCAAAAGATTTTCAGAGTACAAGGAAAGAGTACCCTACTACATGCCATATATTTTTCGTCGCGTTGGATAATTTATCCGATAATAAAATTCAATGAAAAAGTTGAAAAACTTGCCAATAACGATAATGTCATAAGGAAAGAAAAGTTTATAAAGGAAACTTTTAGGGAGAATACTGTTTTGCAAGATTATAATGACTTTTCACCTGCTCCAATTCCGAGTAACGAAATACGAAGACTTGAGGCCGTTCGTAAGACTGGCGTAATGGATGTTGCCAACGAAGAGCTTTTTTTGATCTACACAGAACTGGCAAAAGAAATATCAAATATGCCGGTGAGCTATACTGGCCTTATAGATGAAGAAAGGCAGTATATGTTGTGTAATGTTGGTTTATCAAAAGATCGTCCTGACAGCGCTCCAAGAGAAAGGACATTTTGTCAATTTGCTCTAAACAGTACTGACCCGATAATTGTAGAGGATTGCAGTGAAGACGAGAGATTCAAAAATCATCCCGTTGTTACTGGTGACCCATTTGTAAAATTTTATGGGGGTTTCCCGTTAGTTACGCAAGGAGGTTTAATTTTGGGAACACTTTGCGTAGTCGACACAGAGCTAGGTTCTAAGCTTAATGAAAATCAAATCACGCTTATTCAAAAGCTTGCAGCAAGACTGGCGCATCAACTTGAAACACAAGGGGATCAAAGAGTAGTTACAGCATCTCGGGCAATTGACATGCTCAAGGTAGTGGTTAAGCATAATCCGGATATGACCATTAAAGACACAATTAATTTTTTGACAGTAATCGAAGGTAGACCGATAGACCAAACAGCAAAACAGATTTTGATGAAATATGAACTATTGGACGAATATGGAGTGATGACGAAGAAAGCAAGGGGCTTCCAAAGTGAATTAGATCTTGACCAGGGAATATTTAAGAGAATATCGATTTCTAGGGACAAAGCTCAATCCGATCTCGATAATATGCTCTCTGAGTTGGGAGATATTTAGGTGTTTGCAGTGATCTATCAGTTCAAGTTTCCCGGCGTTAGTGAAGCAAAAGTAGCAGCTGGATTTTGCTCAGAATCTTTGGGTGGCAAAATAGCGGAATATGATTTTCTCGGACTGAACATACTGATTAGTAAAGATGGTGATTTAAATATTCATGTAAAATTTGAAGAGGCGAAAGCGTTAAAGAAGTTTGAAGAGGACTCAGAAAAGCTACTAGGAGACCTAAGAAATAGTTTTGTTTTTAAGGAAAATAAAGTCTCTGGTGTCTTCGCATTCACCTACGAAAAAGAGGCCGTTGCGACTGATATAAAATTTGAAGGTGCTTCAGTTGTAAGAAATTAGAGCAAAATTACCAAGTTTTATGAAATATGAGGGCCTTAACCTAGATCTTGTATGATGAGGCTGAACGATGAAATATTCAAAAACTTTATTCCATCTGCTGGTGAAGACAAGGCAAAAATACTCCTGCTACTAATTGTAAAAAAAACTATGAAAATACGACCAATTGCCTAGAATAGACTTGTATTGTTTTACTAGTTTGACGTTCTTGTTCTCTTAATAGTGTGCGATGGAGCGAGGGAAGCAACTGAGAATAGTGGCGCAAATAATGATTTTTGTCCTAGGAGCTTGGGCATTGTTTGCTGGAGTGATGGCACTCTTTGGCTACACTTTTTACTTTCCTTTTCGATTTGCTCAATCGCTAGAGGACATACCGCTTCATCGATATCAGCTAGTTCGTGCGAGTGTTTTCTTAACCTTTGCTTATCTAGCTGTGCGACATTTTCTATTTGGCACTCAAAAGTTATATCCGGTTCAATTCCTGGATTTATATTTAAAGTTCTTAGTAGGCTCAGGGCCTTTAATTTATTATCAACAGGGAATAACTGAATATCGTGAGTATGCTGTTTTAGGGTTCTTTTTAGTAGCAGCTATTCTATCTCACTTATTATCAACACCTGACTACAGAAAGATATTCTTTAAAAGGTAAAATATTAATTGAAGATTAGTTGAAAAATAATACTATCTAACAAATGGGATAGCGCTGTAATCCATAATATTTCTATAATAGAATGAAAATTGCCGCTATCGTTTTTTTACATGTTCAAAGTTAAATGAAAGAGGGATTGAAATGGCTAGTGTAAATAGAAGGCTAACATCTATATTGGCAACCGATTGTGTTGGCTTCAGCAGCCTAATGGAAAAAGATGAAGAGAAAACATTAGATAATTTAAAAGCTTGTCGGTCTATAATAGATCCCTATATCGAAGAATTTGGCGGAAAAATATTCTATACTGCTGGAGACTCCGTAATAGCCGAATTTGCAAGCCCCGTATCATGTGTGAATGCTGCAATAAATTTTCAAAAAGCTATTGATGAAAGAAATAAAGTAACCGACGAAAACTCAACCATGACATGGAGGGTGGGAGTGCACATGGATGATGTGATCGTTGAAAAAGATAATATTTATGGTAGTGGTGTTAATATTGCTGCGCGTTTGGAAGCCGCATGTACGCCCGGACAGATACTAATTTCCTCTACAGTAAAGGATCAGGTCGGAAATAAGATAGAGTTCTCAGTTGAAGATGCAGGAACCAAAGCGCTAAAAAATATTTCGGATAGTTATCAAACATACGGCATCTCTCCAACTGGCAGTAAAGTAGAGAAAACTGATGGTAAAAGCTATGCGAAAAAAGAGATAGAGAAAAGCTACAAGCCAAAGTTAGCGGTTATTCCTTTCTCGAATGCTAACAACGACGAAGACAGTGGCTATCTTGTAGACGGGATTGTAGAGGATCTCATCACAGAGTTTTCAATGATAAGAGAATTGGAACTAGTCTCAAGGCAATCTTGTTTCGATTTTAGAGAAAACGACATGGATTTAAAACAGTTTTGTGAAAAATTTGGAGTTGATTATGTGGTCGTTGGC
This sequence comes from uncultured Alphaproteobacteria bacterium, assembly GCA_902524845.1. Classification (GTDB taxonomy): domain Bacteria; phylum Pseudomonadota; class Alphaproteobacteria; order Rhodobacterales; family Rhodobacteraceae; genus CACIJG01. The sequence goes on along the minus strand of CABZEW010000003.1, from coordinate 58,858 downwards.
AGTATCCGTTCCTCGGGTAAAAGGGTGAGGATATCTGTTGAGTTGTCTGACGCAAAAGATGACAATCAAATTTGGAGTCAAAAGTTTGATAAAATTATAGAGGACATTTTCGATGTTCAAGATGAAATTGTTAGACAAATATCGACAAAACTATTAGGAGAGATTGAATTGTCGAGTCTAGAAAGAGCCCAAAGAAAGCCTACAGAAAACTTGTCGTCCTATGAGTTACTTTTGAAGGGCAAGGTCTTACATCACAAAATACAGAAAGATGCATTGCTTAACGCACTTACTACTTTTGATGATGCGATTAGAGCTGACGAGACCAATGGCCAAGCATACGCCTGGAAAGCTTGTGCTATTGGCCAAGGTATGAGTAGGGGATTTATTGAGGGCGATATGGCAAAAATATGGGGGGAAGCTGAGGGATGTCTTAAGAAGGCCCACGAACTTAATGATAACGATTTTGAAGTTCATAGGTTGATGGCGGAAGTTAATTTTGGTCAAAGAAATTTTAGAGTTGCAGAAAGACATGCCTCCAAAGCATATAAAATGGTTCCCAATGATCCCCGCGTATTATCAGTCTATGGGGAGGTTTCTTTACGATTAGGGAAAATTGATCAGGGGTTAGATGCCTTGAAATTAGCTTTGGAAACAGATCCAATAGCGCAAGGAAGAACAAATTCGGATTCGAGGACCTCGCCAGTCTTATTTGGGGAATATTTGGCAAGAAATAAAGATAATTGTCTGGAATTAGTAGAAAAATTAGAAGACTTAGATCCTAAGTCATGGCTAGTAACCGCTAAGCTGTGTAGTGATGAGGAACATAATTTTGAAGAAGAAGAATGGTTTAAAACTGGTAAAAAAGAGTTTAAAGATAAGGACTGGAAAAACGAAGTTGAGGCGTTTCGACTAAATAATGACAGCGCAAAAGAAGCTCTAATAGAATTTGCTAATGGTCTTTTTTAGACCTCTTAATACGTAGTTGGCCAAGAGTTTTTCAATTATTTTATTCCTTTTTAAGCCTTCACAAGGTGCATCCTTTATTACCGATTGTTGCTTACTCTCTATTTAAATAAACGCTAGATTTTATTCTTTTAAAATTTGTTCAGCCAACCTGACTCCGCTTGAGACTGCATTTAAGATTGTACCACCTAAACACCAGTCTCCACAAAAACCAACATTTTGTTTTTTATAAAACAGATAGGGCTGCCCTAAAGGTCGCTCGGTAAACCCATAGAGCCACCGATGTCCAGCCTCATAAGTTGGTTTTGGTAGCAAGACTGGAAAGATACTTGAAAGTTCTCCAAATAAGATCTCTCTAATTTTACGCTTATCATTATTTACCACTTCTCTAGCAAAAGGTTCTTTGGTATGAACAGTCAAACAAAGAAGTTTTTGTTCGCATTTGAATCTGTTGTTTTCTACTTGAATCTGAACTCTCTCGTTTGAGAAAAAGGTCTCTTTAATGTGTGCAGGGTTTAGATCAAAGGAAAAAAGAGCGGTAGCAGAGCTCCTCATTTCGACTTCACTAAGGTAATTTTCAAATCTATTGATTTGGTTATTAATTAGAGATTTGGCTTGATTTGGTGGGATTGAGACGATTAAAAAATCATATGGTATTTCCTTATGATTATTATTCCTTAAACTCACATCGATTGTCCTACTTTGTAAATTTAAGTGTGTAGCCTCGCATCCTTCCTGTATTTTCAAACCTGAAGCGAAAAAACTTACGAGGTCCGAAACGGAACTTACAGGTTCAAATAAATCCCCTTTGCGCTGAATAATTTTCTCATTTTCAGCTCTTTTAAGCATTCCGAGTCCAAATTTTGGCAAATCTTTATGTTTGTAAAAGTCAGGTAAAGAACTTGCTCCATGATGGAATATGGCACCATCAGTTCTTCTTGTACTAAGCCTTCCACCTACATTTCTCCCCTTATCAATTAAAAGAACAGAATAGCCAGCCTCGGTTAATCTTTTGCCACATAATAATCCCGAGACGCCTGCACCAATTATTACAATCTTTTTCTTTTTCATATATGTATCAACTAGGTATTAGAATTTTTCTTGCTAGCTTTATCTAAAATAAGAGACAAGTTATTCAGCTTTGATAGGTAGGGAACAAAGGGTTGCTCTTTTTTCTCACAAAATTCTTTATGCATAAAAAAACAATTTATACAAAGGTTTAATTTTCTTTTTTTCCCAATATTTATCCTAGTTATTGGAATAGTTTCATCATAATCAGGATGCGGGTTTTCTGTTGCCTTGCAAAAGTCACACTTTGCTTTCGGTAGGTTATAAAAAAACTTCTGCATTTTTATTTCTTTTCCATGCTTCTGAAGTCAGCTGCAGGTCTGTTACCCTCAAAATCAATGTGACAAACATTTCTGTTATGACGTTGACACCATATTTGAATACCAATCTGAGTAAACCCGACATCGACTCTTACATAGTCTCGAAGAGCTATATCGGGGTTCTGTATAGTTTCGTATTCTTTGAAACACGTTTCACAGACGATAGGTTCTTTTATGTTATAAAATAAATTCTCGTAATTATCGTTCAAAATATATCCTTTTTTGATTTAAGTAAGCTCTTATCAAAGTTTGCAAATCAAAACATAATCTAAAGTGCTAAAATCTTTAAAGATAAATATGTGAATATTAGATTGATTTTTGCGCAACATCCCTCAAGGGAGCCTTAGTTATTTTACCATTCACATTCCGTGGGAGAGGTAAATGGGTAATCGTAATTTTGTCTGGAACCTTATAATCAGCAACTTTTCCCAATAACTCGCGTCGGATTTTATTGGGGTCAATTGCATTTGACGAAGAAAAAATAAAAGCGTGTGATCTTTCACCTAGAATGGGGCAAGGATATGGAACCAAAGCGGCCTCTTGGACTTCGTCCATTAACATCATTAGGTTTTCTATTTCGGCACTAAAAATTTTATAGCCTCCCCGATTTATCATGTCTTTTTTCCGGTCATGAATACGTATAAAGCCATTTTCATCTTTACTAGCGATATCACCTGACTTCCAATATCCACTCTCAAAAGAGCTTTCACTTGCCTGTTCGTTTTTCCAATATCCTGGCACGACCATCGGACCTTTAATCCAAAGCTCGCCAGCCTCACCCTGTTTTACCTCATGCTTATTTTCGTCCACAATCTTAATTTTACCGCACGGTACAACAAAACCAACACTATCACCCGGGTCATTGCAATCAATAGGAATTATTGTAGTAGGGGAAGTAGTTTCAGTTGCACCGTAAGCATTATTCAGACTCAGTAACGGTAGCTTGGAAGCTAATTCCTTTCTGACGGCATCTGGCATGGGAGCTCCGCCAAACGCACCAACTCTCCATGATTTTAAATCTGTAGCAGTTAATGCATTACGATGGAGCAGTAATGCGTACATGGCTGGAACAAGTATCGCGTATGTTAATCTATGCTTTTTTGCAAGTATTACAAACTCTTGTACTTCAAAATGCTCCATTATGACAATTTTCCCTGCGCATCCAATTAAAGTCAGGATTTGAGCTACTAGTCCGGTAACGTGACTTGCAGGCACGGCAAGAATAGTGCATTCACCATCTTGAAGTTTCAGCTCCATTTGAAAATGAAGAAAAGAATGAACGAGTCCGAGATGGGTAAGCACAGCTCCCTTGGGACGACCAGTCGTGCCAGACGTGTAAAGTAGTATCGCCGGCTCTTCCTCATGAATGTTTTTTAAAACAATTTTTTGCTTACTCCCTCGTCGAAGTAATTCATTAAATTTCAGACAATTAATGTTTGTTTTATCAAACGTACTAATAAATAGTATCGGACTTTTATTATTGCTAGAGGGTTGTTGTTTTTCTGTTTCTTTATCAAATATAACTGCGTGAACCACTGCATCATCATAAAGGGAAATGAGCTCTTCTTTTTTGTGTCTATGACCGACTGGCATTGCGATAAGACCAATTTTGAATGAAGCAAAAAGCGCCACTACAAATTCAATGCTATTTACAATATTGATAACAAGAATATTTTTCTCTTTCAGCCCAGATTCCAATAATCCTCCAGCAAAGTTTTCGGACAACTCATCAAGTTGTTTGTAGGTAATAATTTTTTTCTTAAAACAAAGAGCTATTCTAGTTGGGTGCTTTTTTACTACTTTTTTAAAAATTTCAAGGAAGTCATTTGGTCTATTTCCAAAACATAAAAGTTCCCGACCATCAAAATGAATTTCAATATTTTTTTTTAAGTTCATAAAGTTATTTTTTGTCATTAGTGCCTTCCAAAGACAGATTTCTTTTATTAAACTTATTTTTAGATTATTTTAAAGTTTTATATGAAAAGGTACCTAATTGAACAAGCAGCACGATACTAAATTAAAGAATGATCTTTTGCTTAGAAAAAAGGCAGAGGCTTTTATTCCAGGTGGTATGTGGGGTCATATGCATGTAAAAAAGCTTCCCTATGGTTATCCTCAATTTTTTTCGAAAGCAAAGGGCTCAAGAATTTGGGATTTAGATGGGAACTGTTACATTGACTTTATGTGTGGCTATGGACCCAATATACTTGGCTATAAAAATGCGGATGTCGATCACGCCGTTAATGAGCAACGTGAAAAATTAGACTTAGGTAATGGTCCGTCGGCATTAGTAGTGGATCTAGCGGAAAAAATAACAATGCTGGTCGATAGTGCCGATTGGGCTCTATTTGCCAAAAATGGTACCGATGCCACGACCACGTGTCTAACCATATCGAGGGCGGCCACGGGTAAAAAGAAGATATTGGTAGCAAAAGGGTCTTATCACGGGTCGGCACCATGGTGTACTCCCGTAGCAACAGGCGTAGTGGAAGAGGATACTTCAAACCTAATTTTCTTTGAATATAACGATAGTGCTAGCCTTGAAGTTGCTGAAAAGAAGGCGGGTGTTGATCTAGCGGGAATAATCTTGACTGCATTCCGCCACGATGTTCGTAGAGATCAAGAATTGCCAAAAAAGACTTTCTTAGAAAAAGCGCGAGAGATTTGTGATAAGAAAAATGCAGTTCTTATTCTAGATGATGTTAGAGCGGGTTTTAGGCTAAACAAAAGAGGGAGTTGGGTTGATTATGGAGTCAAGCCAGATCTAACCGCTTTTTCAAAAGCAATTGGAAATGGATACCCTTTATCTGCAGTCGTGGGCGTTGATAAATTAAAACAAGCTGCAAGTGAAATTTATGTAACTGGTTCTTTCTGGTGCAACGCAACTTCGATGGCCGCTAGCCTGAAGACTTTGTCAATAATCGAAGAAATAGATGTGGTAGCTCATATTTATTACTTGGGTAATAATCTTAGGAACGGCATACACCAAATAGCTAACAATTTCGGAGTTGAGATATTTCAATCAGGTCCTCCGCAGATGCCTTTGATATTGTTCGAAGATGACAAAGGTTTTTCGAAAGGGTCAAAATTTGTGCAATATCTATTAAGTAAGGGAATTTATTTTCATCCTTGGCACAATATGTTTCTGTCTCTGGCCCATACCGCCGAAGATGTGGATATGACACTCGATGCCGTAGAATACGCCATGAAGAAAATATCTCTAGAGTTTTAGTAGTATTTTTTCGATCATCTCTCACAAAAAACCCTTGCACATAATTATGTGGGGGTTGATTTTTTTGTTTATAGTCTCGATGCCAATGTTGGTTTCCAGAGATGGGCATTTGATGCTTTTAAGCCAAGTTGGCATAACGATCATTTTTGCAATAAGTTTTAACCAGCTTCTTGGGCAGACGGGACTATTGAATTTAGGGCATTCAATCTTTATGGGAGCGGGAAGTTATTTTTCTGGGATGATTTTGTTGCAGATTAACAAAGGTGATTTATATATGCCTTTACCAATTTTACCCCTATTAGGTGGGTTTGCAGGTTTAATCTTGGCAAGCATAATTGGGTATTTTTCCGTACAACGAGCTGGTATGATTTTCGCAATGTTGACGTTAGCTATACTAGAGCTTGTCAATTCTTTCAGTATATCATTCCCAAGTGTTTTAGGAGGTATGACAGTAGATAGGACTCTCAATACAGATTTTTTTAGGTTCGACTATAATAGCAAAAAATCAGTATGCCTCATTGTGATGACGTGGTTATTCATATCACTATATGTTTCTTATTATTTTCTACAAAGCCCGCTTGGCAAAATGTGTAATGCCGTTAGAGAAAACCCCTCCAGGACAGAATATATTGGTTACTCGATCTATATGGTTAGGTATCTCTCTTTCTGTTTTTCAGGATTTATAGCAGGAATTGCTGGAACTTTGTTTGTAATCAACTTTGAACTAGTTTCCCCTGAAGTATTCAGTCTCCGTGAGTCTTTTAACATTCTATCTGCAACCTTTATTGGGGGTACTGGATACTTTTTAGGGCCAATTATAGGCGCTACTATTTTTTCATTATCTAGCATCGTGTTAAGCAATAGCACAGAAATCTGGTCGTTATATCAAGGAATAATTCTAATGATTTTCGTACTTTATTTTCCCAAGGGATTGACTGGTTTTTTCATTGATCAAAGTGATTTCATCACATCTAAAAGCAAGCGGGGAGTGCTTTACCATTATCTAAAAACGATAGTAACTGCCCTCATTACGATTTTTTCAGCCGCTTGGCTTATTGAATGTTTGAATACTATTTTGCATCACCCAGAAAAAAAAGATTTTGTATTTCTTTGGATTTTATTTTCTACTTCAAATCCGTTCAGTTGGTTCGCAGCTATTTCGTTAGCAGCTCTAGGCATTTACGTTCTTGTAGCCAATATAAATAAAATAAAAGAAAAGTCAGTATAGACCGTCTGGGTTCTTTTCAAAACGGTTTGCTTCTTATCCAATCGACTGTTTCACGCATTATTGTTGGAAAGTCTCTAATCTTAACCCCGAGACTATCCCTTCGTCTAAAATCAAATTGGGTTGGTGTCACTTGCTCTTCTGAATTAGGTTCAGGCATTTGCATTTCTGGTATTAACTTCTGACACTCGATATATATATCACTCCAATGGAAACTCTTCAAAACTCCAAAGTATCGACCAGAAGCTGAAGGGCTTTCATATGCTGCTAAAAAGAGTTTTGCTAAGTCTTGGAGGTGTATTAATGAAGCTGAGTCATTTGGTACCTTTTGATGTCTTGGAGCTCCCCCTTGAAGAACGCTTTTTATCCATAAAAATGGATTATGCTGTAAATGCTCTGGTAATATCGCTGGGCCATACAAACCAGTTGGTAGAAAAACAGTGAGGCGTAAGTTGTTTTCAGCACAAAACTTAAATGCAGCTTTTTCCATATATGTCTTAGCAGCCGATGTATACTTTTTCGACTTGCATTGCTCTTGTTCATCAGACCAATGATCCAGCTCATTTTTTATTAAAACTGGAGGACTAGGGTTCGTACTAGAAGTAGAGGAACAAATTATAATATTCCGAACGCTATTTGTTTTTGCCGTCTTAAGAATATTCAGGCAGCCATCTACTGTGGGCTTGATGATCTCATTATACCCTCTTTCGTCATTAAGCTCCTTAGCGGGGGTTCCATCAAAGCCTTTATATGTTGGTATAAGGCAACAGATAAAAGCTGCATCAGCATTTTTGAGAGGGTTATCTAATGAGGAGATATCGCTCATATTAGCCGGAAAAAAATTGGTATTCTTGCCAGAGGGAAGGTTTTTTAATCTCGCAATCCTCTCTTGGTTCTCGACATTTCTGAGTGTGCCATTTACATCATAGCCTCTTTCTAGTGCCTCTCTTAAAATGCTTGACCCAACCAAACCGCTTGCTCCAAATATCGTTAATAACTTTTTCCGCATAAATTTACCTATTTCATTTAAATTAATTATTGCTTAGCTTTTATGGTAATGCCTAAAACTAGTTTAGTCCTTAAGAAAAATTTCAGTAACGCCGATACCAGTTGCTTGATAAGCATCATATATTTCATCAGCTCCTGAAAGTCGAAGCGTTTCGGGATTTCCTTGGGACCGCGTGGGTACAATTATTTTTCCTTTGAAACCGTAGCGTCTCGCTTGTTGGGTGGACCAATTTTGAGCGTGGAATTCTGGGAGAGCTAAAATAATGGCTTTTAATTTTCCAAATCGTAGCTTTGACCAAAATCCTGGGTCTTCTGCATCAGCAAACGTCACCCTTTTCCCGAATTTAAGTTGTTCCTTAACGATATTGGTATCAGCATCAAAACCAACTACTTTTATATTATTAACGGATAAATTATCAAAAATCGCACTACCTACTCTCCCCATACCCAAAACCATGACATCAGCCCCACCGCATGTATGAGGTTGCTCGTCTGGGTGGTGCTGACGTCTTTCAAAGCTGACCAAATACTTTTCAAGTACTACAAAAAGTTCATGTACTAAATTATTTAAAATAGCACCTAATGCAAAGCTTAAGCAAATAGTGCAAGTTAAAATGGAGAATGTTTCTGAGTTCAATAGTCCATTTTCTTCCCAAGATGATATTAGTATCAATGAGAACTCTGAATAGGTTGCTAACGAAATGACTATTAGGAAAGCAGTGTATGCTCTAAGCTTGAACACTAAGAGTAGACCAAATAAAACAATCGATTTTATGAAAATTAAGCTCGTCATTAAAATTGCACTGTAAATAATTTGCAAATTCAGATCTAAGCTCATTCCTAGTGAAAAGAAAAAAGCCACTAATAAGATTTCTCTTATTGTCCATATTCTTTCTCCCAGCTGTTTTGCGGATTTGTAGTTTGCCATTAACATACCTAGAGTGAGGGCCCCTATTTCTCCTGATAGGCCAGCATATTTAAAGAGAGCAGAACCCAATAACAAAGCCAGTAAAATTGTAGCAATCAATTCCAATTCTTCAGTGGGGTTAAATTTCTCTAATAGTATTTTTAATATTGGAATTAACAACGGTAATGCAAGAAGGTAAAGAGTTGAAGGTGTCCAAGATGTGTCATTTGTAAGTAAGAGGACTATAAGAGCTAAGATATCTTGAAAGATTAAAATAGATATCGCGAGCCTCCCATGAAAAGTAGTTAATTCATTTCGATTTTCGAGAGTCTTTGAAGCGATGATTGTACTGGAGAAGGTAAAAGCTAAACAGATGAGCACTTTTATCTCAAGGCTCACGTCAAGATTAACAAGTAAAAGAAATATGAAAAAAACGGCTGAAGAGTGCATCAAGAATACAAAGAAAAGAGATAGATTAAGTAATGCTGAGGGCTTTATTTTTAACCCTATAGAAAACAAGAGAAGCTCCACGCCAATTTCGGATGGTATTTCTAATAATGATTTCCCACTTCCGTCATAAAGTGAGAATAAGTAGCCCGATGCAATAAATCCCACGATAGTAGGTATAAATATCAACCTACATAGATAGCCCGCAAAAAGAGCAGCTGCCATCCATAACAATATTGTTTCCAAAGTTTGATCCTAGTTTGATTACATAAGATTAGTTTTAAAATTTAGTCAGTCAAATTAGTTTATCTGATATTGCTTATAAACCCTCTCTTCATTATGAGTTTTGGTTTTGATAGCTTTTCTGGTTTATTATTCCGGAAGCTAAGAATACACCAATGGCCACCAAAAAAATGCCGGCCATCTTAATTACTGGTACGGCCTCATTTAAAAACAATATTCCTCCTATCATGGCAAGTATTGGTGTAAGTGCGCCAAAGGCACCCATTTCTGATGCCCCTATAAGACGAACGCCATAGTTGAAAAGAATAGTGGCTAAAATACCAATTATAAAACTTTGAATAAATATGGTAATCCCTATATCGAAAACAGATACATCGCTGAAGTTAACCCTTCCTGTTAGGAGTAGAATTGGAGTGATGAATAAAGTGCCCCAAAATAAACCTATTAAAAGACCATGAAGCGGGGAAAGTCCACTTTGACGAAAGATAACTGAATATATAGCAAACAATCCTGAACCAATTAAAAAAAGAATATGACCTCTCCACACCCCTTCATCAGAGTTAAATATAATTTGCCATAAACCAACCATAAGTGCACCAATCAATATAATAAGTAATCCAGTGCGCCGCACCTTTTCTAATTTTTCTCCTAATATTAAAAACGCTGCTAGCGCGGTCCAAAAGGGTAGCATGCCAGGAGCAAGAACCCCGCCATCGGATGCTGGCGCAAAGTATAGTCCACTTGATACAATATAGGGAAAAATAGCACTGGCTCCAATCATAAGCATTCCAGCCTTAAACCAAGATAGCCCTCTGGGGATCAAATCATATTTGATCATAAAAGGTGCCATAATTAAGGTGCTCGGCACCAGTCGTAGAAATAAAACCTCCTCGACTGTGAAATTGGTACTCACAGAAAATCTTGTAGCAACTATAAATACAGCCCAGATAGAAACTGTTATTAGAGCTACAAGAACTCCCAAATAGCGGCGATTAAAATTAAGCATGAGTTGTTTCTATATAAATTCCATGATCTTACTAGGATTATTTTTAAAATTGGTTGCACTCAAATGCTTTAAGGCTCCATACTCTATAAAGTGTAAAAATAAATTGAGAAAAAAAATGAATATAGACGGGAAATGTCTGTGCGGACAAATTGAGTTTAAAGCTGATATTGATCCCACTACGTCAACGATCTGCCATTGCACAGATTGTCAGATAAATTCAGGTACAGCATTTGGCTATGTCGTCGGTGCTGTTAACAATAGCTTTAAGCTAACCAAGGGAAAATTAAGCTTTTATATTAAAACGGCCGATAGCGGAGCGAAACGTGAGTTAGCATTTTGTGGTAGCTGTGGAACCAGGATCTATGCACGACCGGCAGATGAAAATCCTGGTTTTTTTGGACTAAGGGTCGGGACAATCCTACAAAAAAGGAGTCTACATCCAAAGCGGCAGGCATGGAAAAGATCTTGTTTAGATTTTGTGGAGTTGATCGAAACAGAGCAAACATTTGAGACTCAGCCTAGATAAAAGTCAGTTTAAAATAGAGCATACTGGAAAAAAAATTATGAAAAAAGGATATATTATTGGACAGATAACGATCAAAAATCCTGAAAAATATAAAAAATACGCTTCTGAAACAGAAACCATTATTAAAAAGTTCGGGGGTAGGTATTTAGTAAGAGGTTCTACCCAATATGTTGCTGAAGGGACGCCACAGGGGAATCGCGATGTTGTGGTTGAATTCGACAGCCTGGAAAAAGCAAAAGAGTTTTATCACTCTAAAGAATACGCAGAAATAATAGATATTCGTAAACTGAACTCAAAAGGGTATATCCTTTTGGTTGAAGGTTATTAATTTTTAACATATTGCCAAATCTTAAAAAATAGTCCATTTATTGGAGTGGTTTCTTTCCGCAAGCTGTCTATGAATAATTCATCAAAAAGAGGAATAATAACTCTCATTATTGCAACCTTCTTTCTTTCACTGATGGACGGTATGTCGCGTTATATGGCCGAACTTTATGATGTTCTAAATATAAATATGTTTCGTTTTTGGATAATTGGAAGTTTTGTTATTTTAGTCAGTTTTAGAGGGCAGGGGGTTTTAGCGTCGATTCTCAAGACAAAGCAACCAGTCGCTCAAATCTCTAGAGGTCTTTTATTCATTTCATCTTTATTAATGGCCATCTACTCATATACTCAAGTCGGATTGATAGTTACCCACGCATTAATGGCTGTTTTTCCTCTTCTTACCGTGCTCCTATCAGGTGTATTTTTGAAAGAAGAAGTTACAAGAATAAAGTTAGTTGCAGTAGGAGTAGGGTTTCTCGGCGTAATCATTATTATTAATCCGATAAACCTTAAATTCTCTTTAGTATCTGTCCTACCTTTGATTTCTGCGGTTACCTTTGCGATTTATGCCGTTCTTACGCGCAAGGTTGCCTCTACAGACAATACCGAAACCAGTTTTTTCTGGGTATCTTTAGTATCGGCGATCGCAATTACAATTCCTAGTCCACTATTCTACAAACCTATACAAACCTCCGATATATATTTCCTAGTTTTATTATGTGTGTTTAGCCTGGTAGGACACTTTTTGCTCACTAACGCCTATCGGCATGCAGAAGCAAGCGTCTTGCAACCATTTTCATATTTTCATCTTTTCTTTGCATCATTAGTGGGGATCATATTTTTCAAAGACCCCTTAACACTTGCAACTGTTGCTGGTGGCAGCCTAATTGTTTTTGGGGGGATTCTGATTTCAAGAAAAAGTTAAAATGTGATTGGGGATATTTAAAATGACATTTCTTATATTAGAGTTAGTAAAGTTTATTTCTTTTTGGTTTTTGGCTTTTCTACTTGGGAATTGGGTCTATAAATATAAAATTAAAGTTAATTACACTCGAAAAATCCATCACTTTTTTCTTCTATTTTTTCCAATTTTTCTAGCTAGTTGTTTTCCCTACCGTCCTGGTGAACTTCTGGGTTTATTGGGAGCTTTTGGATTCCTCTGGACTTTGGCACCTTTTTATTTCAGGAAAAATTCCGATTTTTTAGAAAGATGTTTTTTAAGCTTTGATAGACCAGAGGATAGGCCCTACACATTGCTGTGGTTATTAAGTCAATTTTTTGCGAGCATTATAATAGTTATTTCACTGGCTATTTTAGTGGAAATCTATTTTGGGATTTTTTGGGCAGACATTGGATTGCTTGTAGTTTGTTTGGCAATGATTGGAGATGGATTGGCGGAACCTATTGGGGTTAGATTTGGAAAGTTCAGATACAAAACCTATGCGCTCTTCACCAAAAAACAATTTTTTAGAACCTTGGAGGGAAGCCTTACGGTTTTTCTTTCTACAATAGGAGTGTTGTTCTGGTTCGGAGACTTATTCACCGAAAGGCAATTTATCTATGCCGTTGGCCTGTTGCCTTTAATTATAATGATTACTGAGGCTGTATCGCCTCATACATGGGATGGACCCTTCTTGATTGGTGTTAGTGGAATTTTAGTCGGTTTTATATTGATGTATTTTTAACACAAGGGAACTCTTCTGATTCCTACTTAAACTATATTATGTATATTCTCGAACTAATATTAATGTGGGTCAATGCTTGTGGTTTTATTCCGTAATTAAAATCAGAAGCATTTTTTTATTTCTTTTTTTTTCAAATTTTGTATACATGCGCTTGCGCACGTGTCTCTAGCCCCTGAAAATTCAGATAATGGTTATGCAACGGCGTAAATGTTTTTAATTCGGTACGGGCTTTGTTTCATGCTAGAAACCATAAAGTCCCATCCGCCTGGTTTTTAGAAGGTTTGCGTTATTAATCAACGTTGTGTGCCATCGCGTTTATAATAACGATTTGGCATTTACCGTTTAGCGTTTTTAACGCAGGCTTTTTCTTTTGAAAATGCTGGGTCAAGCCAGTAACACGAGGAGAAAAGAATGACGTCACAGAATCAAACTAAGCCGATTCGAGCTCCATGGGGTCAGCATTTAGTGTTAGACTTTAATGGTTGTCCTAAAAAGCTACTGACTGATAAAGAAAACATCCTGAATTGGAGTAAAGAGCTTGTAGAAGCTATTGATATGATAGCCTATGGTGAGCCTATAGTTGAGCATTTTGCATCGCACTCCTATGAAGCAGCGGGCTATACTTTACTTCAGATGATTGAAACTTCAAATATTGCTGCTCATTTTGCAGAAAATATAGGACAGGTATATATAGATGTTTTCTCCTGTAAAGCTTTCGATGTTGAGGTGGCTCTTGGGGTTTGTAAAAAATATTTCAGTCCTGCCAAGGCCAATATGCACAATATGGACCGTGGGTTCCATAAGGAAGATAAAGATGGCGTAAGGAATTTTACTGAGGAGGTTCAAGATGTACGGGCGGCCTAATTTCATAGAAGATGTTCACAGTATTTACACTTCTAAGGGCAGCAAGGCATTTCAGGGGTTTGAGATAAGTAGAACTTTATTTGAGGGTAAAAGCCAATATCAAGATATTGCAATTTACGAAAATGACTCACTTGGTCGCGTGTTGACCCTTGATGGGATTATTCAGATCACAGAGTGTGATGAGTTTGTTTATCAAGAGATGATGGTGCACGTGCCTCTTTTCTCTCATGAAAACCCAGAAAATGTCCTTATTGTTGGTGGTGGCGATGGCGGGATTTTGCGTGAGGTTCTCTGTCATAAAGGCGTAAAAAGAGTTGTCATGGTAGAAATTGATCAGCATGTGGTTGATGCCTGTGTAGAGCATATGCCAAGTGTAAATAACGCTGGTAAAGTTTACAAAGATTCAAGAGTACAGCTAATTGTTGGTGATGCTTTTGCATATGTCCAAGAAACAGAGTTAAAATTTGATGCGGTTATCATTGACTCTACTGACCCAATAGGACCAGGCGAAAAGCTATTCAGCCATGAATTTTATAAAAATATTGTTAAAATTCTTAACGAAAATGCTTTGATCTCGACGCAGGGAGGCGTTCCTCAATTTCAACCTGGTGAAGTTGGGACCACACTGCGCTGTCTAAAAGATGCGGGACTGAATGCGAGTTGCTATATTGCTGCAGTTCCAACCTATTATGGAGGTTATATGACCTTTGGCTTCGGAGCCCTAAACAGGGCCTGGTCGCTACCAAATTTAGAACAAATAGATCAACGATTTAAAAAAGCATGCATTAGAACTAAACATTACAGTCCCGCAATGCATCGCGCATCTTTTATTCTTCCTCCATGGATTGAAGAAGACATTAATACTAAATTAAATAAAAAAGAAGAGGCTGCATAATATGAACCATCTCGATAGTGATTATTTCTCAATGTGTTCTTTGACAGGTGATCAGTTTGCGGGACGTCATATTTTGGCTGACTTTTGGGGTGTAGAGCGAATGGGCGATCTAGATTTTATTCAAAAGACTATTGAAGAAAGTGCGCTCAGGGCTGGCGCCTCCATTGTACATTCATATTTTCATCCTTTTGGTGAGGGGATGGGTGTTAGTGGTGTGACTGTTTTATCTGAAAGTCATATCAGTATACATACATGGCCAGAACGTAACTTTGCGTCAATTGATGTCTTTATGTGTGGAAACTGTAATCCGCAAACTGCTGTTGATTATTTGCAAAAGATCTTAGAGCCTTCGTCAGTCGATCAAAGTTTGAACAGACGAGGAGTTATTTCTGCTGTTGCGCAAATGTATAGTTAAACTTCTGAGTTTTATGAGTAAAATCCACGGCGCATTTCATTGAGTATCTAAAATAGTTTTGTGTGTTAAAAGCCTTTATCACTTTTTTATTGTTTTGTGCATCTTGTGAAGATTACAGAATGTCAAAAAATTTGGCAGAAGCATCGTCAGGATCTCTGCTTTTTTTTTGAGAAGGAGCCACGGTTTCGTTTTTCTCCTCTTTTTTTCTTCTTTCGATCACTTTTCATTAGGTTAACTTTTTCTTCAGTAAAACTTTCCACTTCCTCAATGGGAGGTAACTTTCCTTTAAAATTCTCTATTAGTGCTACAGCAATATCTTCAGAAGAAAACTGAGTTAATAGTTCATTAGCTAACTTTAATTCGCTAGGATTCTTTTTTTGACTTTTCGAAAGGTAGTCAATGATCTTCTCATTATCTTTGCGCTCTATTTCTTCTTGAGAAAGAAACTTGTTAATAACTGGCCTTACTTTGGCAGAATGGATCAACCTTTCGTACCTTCTCCTCTCGCCGGGTGAACAAAAAAGAATACTCCGCCCCTTGTTACCAGCTCTCCCTGTTCTTCCACTTCTGTGTATTAAAATTTCTGAATTTTGAGGAAGCTCAGCATGTATCACAATATCCAGATTAACTAAATCAATTCCTCTTGCTGCTACGTCCGTTGCAACACATATCTTGCACCGTCCATTCTTGATGGACTGCAACGCTTTAAAGCGTTCTGATTGATTCAGAGCTCCAGATAAAGATACCACTGACAAACCTCTATTTAATATTCGAGAGGAAATATGCGTCACAGAGCTTCTGGTAGAACAAAAAATTATTATCGTTTTATCATCATGAAAGCGCAGAAAATTAAATATAGCATTCTCGACATCATACTTTTTAATCAGGTATGTTTCATAAGATATATCAGTATGGGCTTTGCCTAGACTTGTAGCTTCGACCCTCACTGCGTTTCTTTGATACTTTGATGCTAATACCAATATTTTTTTGGGGATCGTTGCCGAAAACATAAGAATCCGTTTATCTTTCGGACTTTGATTTACTATAATGTCTAAATCTTGTTTAAAGCCTAGGTCTAGCATTTCATCAGCTTCGTCAAGTACGAGTGATTTAAGGTGGGTAAGGTCAAAAGTTTTTCTACGCATGTGATCATTTATTCTACCAGGTGTCCCTACTAAAAGATCGACTCCTTTTACAATATTCTTTCTCTCCTTTTTTATATCCATTCCACCTATCGCTGTAGAGATTAACATAGAAGTCTTGGAAAACAGCCACACCAATTCGCTAAAAACCTGTAAAGCCAGTTCGCGTGTAGGAGTAACGATAAGAGTTTTTAGTTTGTTACCCTCATCTATAATTTCTTTAAGCCCATCACATGATATTGACAAACCATAAGCAAGTGTTTTGCCAGAGCCAGTCTGAGAGCTCACCAGAAGATCTTTACCAATATTACTTGGATCGAGGACCAAATTTTGGACTGTGGTTAATTTATCATATCCCTTTTCACTTATTGCGGATTGTAATTCTTCCGGAACGTTTTTTAATTTAAGCATTCGCATAATCTATAGAATAATCAAAATAAAGATATACAATTTTTGCAACACCAACCGAGTATTGATAAGTTATGGGTCCAATCATTCATAAGTAAAACCAGGTTTTTCTTAAGGGTTCTGATATAAGCACTTAAAGGATGTATTTAGGTCTTGGTAGCAAGAAAGCGGCGCATAACTTTTTCAGCGCCATCTGGATCGTCTCGATGCGGTCCATGTCCACATCCTTCAAACATATGGAGGCAAGCATTTTTACCGATGGAGTCAGTAATGACTTCAGAACATACAGTTGGTGTGACGGGATCCAGTGTTCCTCCAATCACTAACGTAGGACAAGTGATATTAGCAATCTCGGCACGCATATCCATACTAGCCATTTCGTCAGAAAAAAAATGAAGGGCGACTTCTGGACGCTCGATAGCGCGTTCACGGAAACTGGCTGCTTCTGGCGCGTTTGGGTTGCTGTAAAGTGGCAAGCATACGTCACCGTAAGTATCATAAGCGTCTTGGGACGGTTTTGAAAAGAGCCGATGTGATACGTCTGCAGCACGGTCACCCCCTAGTTTGCGCATTATTTTTACGGTCTCGTCCAGACGAAATTGTGCTGCTGTCGAGGATAAGATCAGTTTAGATATTCTTGCGGGATAACGTGCTGCAAAATGCATTGCTACCATTCCCCCAAAAGACTGTCCGAATACCCTAGGAGAGTCAATGCCCAGCGTTCTGCAAAATACGGCAAGGTCATCAGCCCATTGATCCAGATGCCAAGTTTCTCGCGCACCTGTCGAGCGCCCACAACCTCGATGGTCTAAATAGATTAACTGATGCGTATTGCTATAACGGTCGAAATACGGGCGCAATGTTGTATGGTCATAGCCAGGCCCACCATGCAACAAGATCAATGTTGGACGTTTTTCCATTTTTAAAGTGGCAGTATCGAGGCTTTCTCCTACGACTTCAAAAAAAAGGCGCGCCGAACCAACATCAACAAGCATCATAGTCCTTTTTATGTGAATAAACTGCGAACATAAACTATCTATAAAGTATTATTTCAATTACTCATAAAAAATATCGGGCTAATATTTTTTTTTATAAATCGCTGAGGTATTTGGTTTCGAATATATGGTACACGGGATCAAAACCTTTAGATATTGATATCAGGGGTTATTAGATTTCTTATAACTCTTAAAATATTTCTAATTCTTCATGCCTCTTGTAAGTTATCGTGACAATCACAAACACTGTAATCAGATGTGTTGTCCAATGCATTAACTTAAACGAAGCGAGGTGTATTCATTTATGCCTATTGGGCGATGAAGTAATTGCTGTTTCTAATGCTTCGATGTAGTGAGTCCTCCAAACGGTAATATTAAAAGAATGTAATTGATCAACAGCATTAAGCCATCTCCTAATGCGTTCCTTTCTTGGCATTTTTAGGGCATGATTCAATGCATCTGCTACTCCTTCTGGATCATGAGGATTTACAATTAGTGCGTCAGTCAATTCTTCCGCAGCACCTGCAAATCTGGATAAAATAAGTACTCCGGGATCACTTTGCCGTTGGGACGCTATGTATTCCTTAGCGACCAAATTCATTCCATCCCTCAGCGGTGTTACAAGTCCAACCCTGCTATGCCTAAAAAATCCCATTAAAGTTTTTTGTTGATAGCCTTTATTGAGATACCTTATCGGTGTCCAATCAAAGTCTCCATACGCGCTATTTATCTTCCCAGCAGTAAGTTCGAGTTTTTTTCTTATTTCTTTATACTGAAAAACAGATCCTCTTGAAGTCGGGGCCACTTGAAGGAAAGTTGTCGATCTTATGTGTTCACTATGATTGGTAAGAAGATGATTATATGCCACAAATCTATTTTCAAGTCCCTTTGTATAGTCTAGTCTGTCAACGCCAACAATTAGCTTATTTGTTTTAATACTTTTTACCAATCTTTCTACTTGAGGAGAGCTATCAGTTTCTTCAGCAATATTTATAATTTTGTTTGTGTCTATAGATATTGGAAAATGCTTTACCTTAGATTTTTTGCCTAGGGCAAAAACTGATCCATCAGGTTCGACTGACCCTTTAAGCTCACTGATTATATAATCTAAAAAAGTAAGTACATGGTTTTTAGTTTGAAAGCCTATTAAGTCATAGTCTAAGAGTGCATCAACCAGTTCTCGATGATCAGGTAATGCAGTTAAAATTTCCTTTGATGGCCATGGTATATGTAAGAAGAAGCCAATTTTATGCGTACACTTAAGCTTTCGTAACTCTCTTGCGATTAATAAAAAATGATAATCGTGGACCCAGATCAAATCTTCATTGCCAAGAAGACTCTTGATCGTTAAGGCAAAAGAATTGTTAACCCTAGTATAACTCTCAAATTTTATTTTGGTGTAATTTACCAAGTCTAAACGATAGTGAAAGATAGGCCAAAGTACCTCGTTACAGTACCCGTTGTAATAGTTTTCGTAGTCTTTTTTAACTAGATCAACTGTGGCAAAAGTTATTCCTTTATCCTTTTTTACAACTGGTTTTATATCTTTGTTTGAAGTTATATCTCCGCTCCAACCAAACCATATGCCGCTTGTTTCCTGAAGAGTGTCAAGTAATGCAACAGCAAGACCTCCAGCTGCCTCAGGCTTTTTTTTTGTTGGAAGCATAACTCTGTTAGAAATTACTACTACTTTTCTCATAATTCTCCAACTTTTACCTTAGCTTCAAAAGCTGGTTGAGTATTATATGAACAGATTTAACGTCAGGTAAAAAGTAATTGGCTTTACTTTTTTTATATTTTCCAACGCGCACTGACAAGCCACCCTGTTTGTTAATAGTTTCAAAGCCATCTTCATCACTCACATCATCACCAATAAAAACTGGTATCCGATTTAAAAAAGGTTTTGTTCTCATGAAAAACGCAATCGCTGTTCCTTTGTCATGGTGCAGAGGTCTAATTTCCAAAACTTCCTTGCCTTCAAGGAAAATTAATTCTGGTTCATGTTTCACGAGCTTCATTATAGTTTTCTTAAATTCTTTTCTGTGGATCGTAGAATTTCGAAAATGAACAGTTAAATTTGAACCTTTATTTTCAACCTTGAGATTATTTTGTCTACCAATTAATTTTGTAATTTTATAGAAAATTTCCTCTATTTTTTTAGCATTGGCTGGATAGTCTTTGCTTCGGAGTGCGTCTCTCAATTGTGCTCCATGATTACCAGCAACAGGAATTTGAGTATTATCGAAAATTCTATCTAGATCATTTAATGTCCTGCCACTTATAAGCCCAAGGGCGCCTCCAAGTTTATTGCGGATGATATGAAGTTTTTTTTGTAATTTAAAACAAGGTCTAACCAAATGAGGACTTTTCTCGATCTCATATAGAGTTCCATCAACGTCTAGGAAAAGAGCTAATCGATGAATTTCTTTTTGAAGTAAATTTATTTTAAACTGCCGTAGCACTTTCAAAGTAGATGAATTAAAGGAATATAAAGAAACAAAATGCTATTCAGTAAAATGATATCATGCAAATATTACGTAGCGTAAACCTTCATGAATAATTTTTATTTATAAACAAGTATCGAAATGTCGGTTTTAAGTGGCTGGGCTGATAGGACTCGAACCTGAGCTTAACGGGATCAAAACCCGCGGATGTGTTTATCATGAGTTATCGGTTCTTTCATTAACCATTTAAAACACATATTTAGATGATTTTAAGTAATCAGCAAAATCAGAAAACTGTTGTCAAGAGAGTTTGAAATATAGGTATTTTAAACACCCATTTGATATATGCGCAAACTCTTAAATTTGAACCAATCTATTCTTGGTTATATTACCATAGTAGGGTCGCCAACTCTTACGGAATCGCTTGTAGCATATCTTTTATGCACTGATTACACAAAGAGTCACCATTTATCGGTTATCAAAATATAGCCTTAGACGCATAATGCAATAAGTTAACAAATTTGGTCTTTCCCTCAACGCATGGAAACATAGTGAAGTATGCCGATTGTTAGTTTTGGATATGCAACTAATGAGTGTTCAAACACAGCATTTCTTATTTAATTTTTTGGTCAAAAGAAAGATTGCCACCTGCCCAAATTGGTAGATTCTCTTTATCATTAAGCCAGATTTCTTCTTCAGGAGTATTAGCCCTTCCAAACTCTAAATTTCTTTGTGGGTAACGCCCAAATTTTTCTAAAACCTGCCTATGTTGATCTACTGCTTTTTTATTTCTTCCTTCAAATAGATTGAAATTAGGATAAGCACCGATTGCCATATCAATGATTTCGCAAGCACGAATAAGATCAATAATTTCTTCTGAATGGGCCAAAGCCCAGGGAAGTAAATACAAAAGGGCCGGAGGTAATTTTAAAGTTTTATCCACTTGCTTTTTATTTACAAGGTCTCGAACGAGCTCACGTCCTATGTAGTCAAAAGAAAAAGCTTCAGCGGTCCCTCGAAAACACGAGCGTGATAGTTGATCTGCTAAGATTACCCTAGCGACCTGGCCCTCAATGGTAAACCATTCATCTTCCACTAATGTTTGTGGATCAGCTTTCAATTCCCGAACAACTGATGAAAAGGGTTTACAGATATTATCCAAAGCAGTTCCACTTCTGAACCAAATACCTAATAAAGGTTCAACTGTTTCGTCGTAATACAGACTATTTCTATCCTCGAGATTATTAATGTCGCAGCCACACATATAATTCAAAACACTACATGGTGAACGAGGATTATTAAGAGCTTTCAGGACTGCGGGCTTTCTACTAAATTGCTCAGGGGTAAGTTCTTCTTGTGACATTATTTTAAATTTTTCCAAATAGTGTAACATAAATCAAGTGACTTTCTATTCTAATTAAAGGAGTGCAGATGCGTGCAATTGGTTTAATGAAGCATGGTGGACCTGAAGTGCTAGAGCTTATTGAGGTGCCTGAGGTAAAAGCTGAAGCAGATGAAATACTAGTGCAAGTGTTTTGCGCAGCTATAAATCCGACAGATATTTTAGCTCGTAATGGAGGTATAGCAGAAAGACAGAAACCTTATGATCCTCCGTATGTTCCAGGAATGGATATTTCTGGGAAAATAGTAGAGATTGGAGAAAACGTCAAAACCCATCTCAAAGAAGGCGACGCGGTCATGGCTATGGTGATACCAAATGGTCAACATGGGGCATACCGAGAGCAAATTGCTCTCAAATCAGGAGCAGTGGTGCCAATTCCTGAAGGGGTTAGTTTTGAAGAAGCATGTACGTTGCCAATGAATGGCTTAACGGCGAAGCTTTCTCTAGAACTTTTGAATTTAAGTCCTGGCGACAAGTTAGCAGTTACTGGCTCTCCAGGAGCCTATGGAGGCTATATGATACAAATTGCAAAAACCTTAGGTTTATATGTCATTGCAGACACGTCAGAAAAAGATCAAAATTTAGTTAAATCACTTGGTGCTGATCTATTGCTTCCGAGAGGAGAGGAATTTTTAAAGCATCTGTTGAAGCGGTTTCCCGAAGGCGTAGATGGCTTAGCAGACGGTGCTTTATTAAATGAAAAAGCAGTACCCGCTGTCAAATACGGGGGCTCCTTTACCGCGGTACGAGGTTATCAGGGGACAGGTGAACGTGAGATAAATTTCACCCAAACTTGGGTTAGGACTCAAGATTGCATGTACGAAAAATTGGATGATTTAAGAAAGCTTGTCAATGCGAAAAAAATTTCATTGAGGTTAGCCGATACATTTAGTCCATCTCAAGTGTCGGCAGCACATAAGCGATTTGAAAGTGGTGGAGTTAGAGGGCGACTTGTAATCCAATTTCATTGATTTAAATTTGAACTCATGTATCCTTCGAAAACACCTAATACCACTAGTAAATTGAATCATATAAAAAACAGCGAGGTTATTTACTTTTAGGAGATGGCCAGATTTGTAGGGGTAGAACCCATAGATGTTGTTAAAAGGATTGTTATAACTCTCGAAAATTGTTTTTATGCTTCTTATGCGTTAGCAGGAAAATTATTAAAGTGTTGTCAATTTCGCTTTTCGGCCTATTTCACGGTCACTGACTTAGCGGATTTGATGCTGCTAACATAGAAACAAGGTTACAAATTTTGCGCATGATGATTTATGAATAATATAGCTCTAACAAAACTTCTTAAAAAAATCGAAGTAAACATCAGCTTGTTAAAAGGATATAAATTTTTTCTAGCCATATTTACCTTTTATCTAGGCTTAGCAGAAAATAACCTTGCTGTGAATGCGCAATTTTTTCAAAATATAACAAAAAAAATAGAAAATAATGTTCCGAGGTTATCTTACGGGGTGGCTGTAACAGATTTTAACAATGATGGAATAATGGAATTTATAGTTACAGGATTTCGGTATCCAAATCTTGCCCTGAGCTATAAGAATGGTTCCTACAAAAATATTAATTCTAGTGAACTATTTGCAGATGAAAAAAGATCATCGATTGGAGTTGTAGCCTGTGATGTAGACCAGGACGGATTTGAAGAAATTTACTTCTTGAATACTGACACTTACAGCGGAACGAAAAAATACTCAGATCGCCTTATAGACGCAGGCAAAACTATTTATGATATTTTTAGTCTTAAAAAAAATCAGTCAAACTTAAATCTTACAGCAGGCAGGTCGGTGGCTTGCGTTGATAGGCGTGGAAACGGTAACTATGGTATTTATGTCTCCAATTATGGGGGCCCAACAAGATTTTACGAACTGAAAAACGATATTATCCAAGACATTGCACCTTCGCTTGGAATAAATTCTACGACGGGTGGCCGAGCTGTGGTAGCAGGTCAAATACTTTCAGAAAGAATTGATATTTTTGCTGCTAATGAGCGGGGTCCAAATTTTTTATTAACAAATGAGGATGGGATATACACTGACAAGGCTTTGGAATATGGTATCGATGATACTCTTCAAAATGGGAGAGGAAC
Source organism: uncultured Alphaproteobacteria bacterium (assembly GCA_902524845.1). Lineage (GTDB taxonomy): Bacteria > Pseudomonadota > Alphaproteobacteria > Rhodobacterales > Rhodobacteraceae > CACIJG01. Next base: position 35,238 of record CABZEW010000003.1, on the reverse strand, counting down.
TGCTCTTTCCGATATTAGTTATAACGGCAGCTTAGACCTCATTGTAGGGAATTGGAATGGGTTCCATAGAATATACACTCATGAAAAGAACACTTTTGTAGATACAGCGCCTTTAAATTTTCGAGAACCTTCAAAAATAAGAACAGTTATATCCGCTGATTTTGATAATGATGGTTTTGATGAGATCTTTTTGAACAATATCGGTCAACCGAACAAATTGTTTAGGATCCTTGATAACAACAAGCTTGAACAGTTGGAACTGACAAATGCTTTAGAAAAGACGGGTTTGGGTACCGGTGCAGCAGTAGCAGATCTAAATGGTGACGGAATTTTGGAGCTTCTAATCGCTCATGGTGAAAGTGCCCCTGAACCATTGAGCCTTTATTCAGCTAATATTATTGATGATTTTCAATATTTAAGGATAGAACCTAGAAACACTTTTAATGCACCTGCCAGAGGCGCTACTGTATTGCTTAAGACAAATTTAAGAACTCATGCTAAAACTATAGATGCCGGCTCCGGATATTTATGCCAGATGGAGCCAGTAGCTCATTTTGGAATTCGTGAAAATGAAGAAATTCAACATGTTCAGATAAGGTGGACTGACGGCCAACAATCAACCTACAAAATTGAGAAGCTCAACCATCAATATATTTTCAGTCAAGGTAAAGCAAATTGATATGACTCGATACATTTCCTCACTTTTAGTGGTATGTTTGTTAATTCCTTCATTAAGTTTAGGGAGTTCTCTACGTTCCGATAATTCAACATTAACACGTTATTATGAAGAGTTACGAGCAGATTGGGGGAAAATATTTCCAAACAAAAACAGAAACGCAGGCGGTGCTCTTTTTTTTAAATATATTTTAGATAATTCGAATTCCAGAGAGGAGTTTTTTGAAAAAAATAAAATGTATTGTAGCGTCTCTGGCTCACTTGTAAGGCCTGGTTCTGAACCTGAATTCGTTTCTGTTAAGGGCCAGGATGGTAACGAATTAATCTGTGGTTCGCTTTATAGATGTTGTTGGCCCTGCTCTTGCGACGTAATGAAATTTGTACAGGTACAGACATTTGAAAAAAAATTTAATAAAAAGATTGATTTGATTAAGGTATTAACAATCAAAAACCCGTGTGAAAAGCAGGATTTTCCCGAGGAGGTTGATAGAGATTCCCTTTGTATTGGCACCTCCCTAAATAAAAAACGTGTAACTGAAATAGATGGAAGGCTTGTAGTGGGAATACTCTTTGACAGTAAAATCTGTACACCTAGGGACATTGAAAAGATAAATAGAGAAGTTATCACTGGAAGTTACTGTCCACTTAGAAATAATACACCACTTGAAGAGGTCAGGGGAGGCATGGGGGACATTTTTATAAAAATGGCTAATTAACTTTTTATTTTATTTTGCCTAAGAAATTGACCTTTTAATGCAAATATTAGCAATAGATAGCTGAGATAAAAGATTTGGTATCTAAACAATACCGAATAAAAAAACATGGATATTGTTATCAGCTGTCAAATGGATTCTCACAACCCTTTAAATTGGCTCTTTTCATGGTCACACTTCTTATATTTTTTCAAGAAAATCACGAAAGTTGTTGTAAAAAAGTGTTGTCGAGAGCTGGATTTGTTGGGTTAAGCGAAGTGTTTCCTTTAAGAGACGAGGAATAGTTTTATTTTTTCCGATAATACAACTTGAAAGTTTGAGGTATTTCAATTTGTTGAAAACAGTTTAATATTTTTAAAAAAGTAAAAACACATAAGGATCTTTATATATGTCGGATACAGAAGTATGGACTATTATTAAATACAAACCTAAGGAAGGTTGTGAAGAAGATTTTGTAAAAGAGCTTAAAAGACTAGAGGAAAGTATGAAAAAAAACAAAGCTTATGACTTTCTTAATACTTTTATTCGACTAGAAACGGGAGAGTTTGTGCAAATTGCTAGAATGCCTAATTTAGACGCTTTATTAGACGGCCAAGTTACAGGCTTAGAGTGGCTCGACAGTGTTGATCATCTGCTTGAAAGGTACGAAAGTGATAGTAGAACAGAGGCATTTTCGGGATTTGTAATATAATGTTTTTAAAAATTAATAATAAGTACACATGGAAAAAATTACGATTTAGGGGTTAAAAATATGAAAAAAACAGCAATAGTAACGGGAGCATCACGGGGATTTGGTCGAGGGATTGCACACGTGCTTGCTTCAGTGGGACAGTACAAAGTATTTGCAACTGCGAGAAACAAGAGCGCTTTAGACAATCTGAAAAGGGAAGTAGATAAGTTGGGATGTGACGGTGAAATTGTTCCGGTTGCCTTGGATCAAAATAATGATAACGAAGTAATAAAATTTTCTGAAGAAATCACAGAGGGCAATACCAAAATAGACCTACTGGTTAATAGCGCATATCAAGGTTTGATAGGGATGACACCCCACTTTGGAAAGCGATTCTGGGAAAGACCTATATCGGTATATGATGATCACATGAATGTAGGAGTTCGGAGCTCCTATGTAATGAGCAAACTAATCGTTCCAAATATGATCCAAAACAATAACGGATTAATATTGCAAATTTCCAGTTACGGAGGCTTTATTTATTTTTGCGATGTCGGATATGGAGTGGCTCACGCTGCGATGGATCGTTTGAGCTATGACATGGCTACAGAATTAAAGGATCAAAATGTAAGGGCAATTACAATACACCCTGGTGCAGGTCAAACAGAAATAACTGCTTTTCCAGATGGTGAAAGTCCGAATTTTGTCGGTCGAGCTGTATTGGCATTGATGGAAAAAGCCGACGATAATTTTCTTAACCAAGCAAATGGTAAAACTCTATTTACTATTGATCTTGCAAAAGAATTTGGTTTCAAAGAGGATTATGATACTGATGGCTCTGTCAATGAAGCTCGTTACCAGGGTTCAAAACCTTTTAAAGAAATGATGTTAAGCACATTACCACAATATGATACTGAGTCCGGATTACCAAAATATAGCGACACAAACAATGAAGGATTTGCAGATCTTTTTAAAGGTGCAAAGCCGAAATAGGTATAGATAATACTGTGTTATTAACCAAAAAGGATTTTAGGGATAACTATACACTGAAAAGCCTATTTGAATAATGGCTGGGGTAATAGGATACGAACCTACGGTAGACGGGATCAAAACCTGTGGATATTGCTGTCAGCGCTATCAGGTTTCTCATAACGCTGAACATTAGATCTGATCCGTCTCTTGCTTCTTATGAGTTATCAGGAAAATCATGAAAACTTTCGTCAAAGTTATTGTCAAATTTTTCGAGCTGTTACTATTCTATAAGGGAAGGGCATTTTCACGGTGCCTTTTTCTTCAAATTTTTTAAATCTGGAAACCAGTTCTTCTTCTATCTCAGGAAGCTTCTTTGGATCTTGAGCATCTAATAAGCCCTTCGATCTAACTCCAACTTCTCTATATACTGTCGGCATCTTAGATGGGGAAGCTCCTGTATCAAAGACATTATCTTCAGCTTGAAAATTTATCATATCCAATCCTTGTGCCAAAAGCTTGACTGATGCCCTTTCTTTGTCACTAAAATCATCTATTGGGGGGCCGTCGGGTAATCCTACGTCAAAGCTACCCAGCTGGCTGATCACTTCTGAAAGAATTCCAAAAAAAGGAGACTCTTCCACAGGAGCCCAAACAGTGAATACAAAAATTCCTCCAGCTTTAAGTACTCGTCGAATTTCACTAATAGCTTTATTAGGATGAGCAAAGTGAAGAACTCCAAAAGTACAAAATACCTTATCAAAGCTGTTATCTTCAAACTTCAGATTTTCTGCGTCTGCCTGTTCGAATTTCAAGTTGGGAAAAAGGATTTTTGCTTGATGCACCATAGATTCAGCAAAATCTGTCCCCAAAACGTTTTTCGTTTTTTTTGAGATTTCACTAGTACCGTAACCGGGTCCAGACGCCAATTCTAAAACTTTATCGTCATTGGATAAATTTAGAGCTTCAACAGCGATTGGTACTATTTCGCTAGTGACCGTCCAATTACCATAAGTTGAAGCGCGTTCCTCCCATCCATCTTTTTCAAAATTCTTAAAATCATTAAAATCAGCCATTTATCTCTCGATGTAATTATTATTAGTTTCTGGTTTAACTTCACGTCTTGTCATATTCAAACAAGTATTTTGATCTTGCATAATATCTGTCATCTTTTGCTTGTCCGTAATTGTGAATGTTAATTTTAATAGCCTACTCACATATCTGTTAAATACTCAACAATATTTTCAGCAAGTTTTTAAAATCTATTTTTATGCTGAGTGAAGAGTTAACCCAAAGGGCTTTAAATATTTAACAATTTAGCTCAGAAAAAGCACTCATCCAAATAACGCTTCTTATGTGTTATTAGGAAAATCACGAAAACTGTTGTCAAAAGTGTTGTCAAAAAGTTAAATTTTTAGAATAAAAATGGAGTAGTCAAAATGTATGAAGTCCAGCTAATGAATTCGTACTTTCCAGCACAAGATGATGCAGATATACGAGACATTACTATAGGTGATTTTCTTCAGGAAACTGCTAATGCTTTTCCTGATAATGTTGCCATGGTTGATATTGATGATAATGGCGACGCTTTGTCATCATGGACTTACCAAGAATTGTTTTTAGAAGCTAAAAAACTCTCTATAAGTCTCTCCAGTCGGTTCCAAAAAGGGGAGAAAGTCGTGGTATGGGCTCCAAATATACCACAATGGGTTTTTATGGAATATGCATGTGCGTTGTCAGGCTTAGTTCTTGTAACTGCTAATCCTTCATTTAAACAAAAAGAACTGTCTTATGTGATTGAACAATCAGGAGCGGTGGGGCTCTTTCTGATACCGGAATATCGTGGCAATAAGATGGATGAGATAGCAAAGGAAGCTATCAAAGGTAATAAGTTGTTAAGAGAAGTAACAGACCTTTATGATAGAGATAAACTATACTCGAAAAAAAAAGAAAATGAGCCAAGGGCTAAGGTATACCCCAGTGATCCCGCTCAAATACAATACACGAGTGGTACAACGGGCTTCCCTAAAGGAGCAGTATTAACACACAAGAACTTAGTCAATAATGCAAAGATTTATAGTGAAAGAAAACAAATTTCACAGGAGTCTGTTTGGTCAAATTTTATGCCACTATTTCATACAGCAGGATGTGCAACAGGAACTTTGGGTTGCTTAACTGCTGCTTGTAAAATGCTCCTTATTAAACAGTACAATGCAGATATCTTTGCGAAGCTAATAGAACAACAAAAAGTAACAACATGCTTTGCTGTTCCAACTATGTTGTTTGATCTTCTTGAGTCATTGAAGCTAAAGCCCAGAGATACTTCTTCTCTTGAGGTGATTTCAACTGGTGGCGCTCCCGTTCCACCCGAATTAGTCACAAGAGTGAGAGAACGCCTTGGGTGTCATTTGTTATCTGCTTTTGGTCAAACTGAGCATAGTCCAATGATAAGCCTTAATCCCATAGGAGCTACACTTGAACAAATAACGAAGACTGCTGGGCAACCTCTCCCTAAAACGGAAGTTTCTATAAGATCAACTGATACCAATGAAGTTTTGGCCTTAGGAGAAGTAGGAGAAATTTGTGCTCGCTCTTACGCCATAATGTCTTGTTACAATGATAATCCTGAAGCTACTCAAAAGACGGTTGATAATGAAGGCTGGTTGCATACGGGTGATCTTGGGACCATGGACAAAAATGGTTTTCTGACAATAACTGGACGGGTCAAAGATATGATCATTAGGGGAGGGGAAAATCATTTCCCTGCAGAGATTGAAGCTGTTTTAGTAACTCATCCAGATATCATGCAGGTTGCAGTAGTTGGACTACCAGACGATAAATGGGGTGAAGTGATAGCTGCTTTCTTTACGTCAGAGACCACACCGAAAAAGGAGGATCTAAGGTCTCATGCAAGAAATCATATGTCCGCCCAAAAAACGCCTTCTATTTGGGTTAAGGTTGCAGAGTTTCCTTTAACCGGATCAGGTAAAATACAAAAGTTTGAAATAGTAGATAGGTATGTCAAAGGTACTTATGGGGATGTCATAAACTAGCGCATTCGGTTTGTGGCTGGGGTGGTAGGATTCGAACCTACGGTACACGGGATCAAAACCCATGGATATCGTTATCAGGAGTTAACAGTTTTCTCATAAGCCTTTAAAATAGTTCTTATCCTTCTCATGCTCCCTATGCGTTATCAGGAAAATCAAAAAAACTGTTATCACTGAACTCTAAAATATCAATCTGCAAGAATTTTTTAGCCTCACCTTTTAATTGGCTCATTTGTTGTGACGCCTTCCTAGATCTTGATCAAAAAAAACAAATAAGATAGAATATGTATAAAAATTTATTACATATATTGGAGAAGGAAATGTCTACTCACGAATTATTATTTGATCAATTCTGTTCAATTCAAGCATCTTTTGAGAGTTCACGACATATTTATCGACGTGAACATGCACCTGGACAAGTGAGGCGTTTCTTCAACACAAGATTCACGTCTTTTGAGTTACGACGATATATGATGCACTTATATTTTTCAAATGGCAGTTTTACGATTTCAGAATTAGTTAAAGTATCAGACTTTAGTCGTCCTACCGTAAATTCAACGATTCATGACGCCCTAGAACTACGATATATAGAGGAAGTAAAGGGTAAACCTGATAAACGGCGAAATAACTATCGACCTACTAAACCTATGCTTGATGCTTGGAGAAACTATTGTAATGCACTCATTGAAAACCCAAAGTTCTCTCATTCATTACGATTAGCTCAGACAATTATGCTCATGAGAGAAACTGAGATCAAACAACCTAATAATATGTAAAAAGGTTTACACTTTTTTTGAGAAAATTAGTCGTGCTATCCTCACATGATGGGGTTCATTTATTACAACAACACAATCGATAATAGATACCAACTCGAGTTGGGATTAAAATGTTAAACTCAATTATTCCACGTTTAAATTTCATCGAGTACAATGGAGGGCAAATTGCTTACCGTGAGACCGGTGATGGTCCAACTATTCTTCTTTTTCACGGAATGAATGGAAGTAGTAAAAGTTGGGCTACATTATTCAATTCTCTAGGGGAAAAATTTCGATTGATAGCTTGGGATGCGCCTAGCTTTGGCGAATCTGATGTTTTTGGAGACTCCATAGAAGATTACACAAATGCAGCAAAGGCTCTTATCAGCTCACTAGAAGTTGAAGATATCATTATTATTGGACATTCAATGGGAGGATTGATTGCAACGCGCCTAGCTAGTGATAAAGATGTTTCGCTGGCAGGTCTAGTTTTATCTTCTTGTCACTTAGGATTTGGACGGCCAAAAGGGGGAGCTTTAATGTCTCGTTATGCCGACAGAATCGATGCTCTTACCGGAAGAGAAGTTGATATGTCTTATGCTCTTGAAAGAGCTCAGCGAAGTACACCTGAGGGTACTCCAAAGCATGTTAGGGAGTATTTGGTTGAGGTTGCCAAGGGTGCACGAATTGAAGGTATTCGTGATGGCGGCAGAATGAGTCAGGAAACTGATAATTCTTACATTTGTAAAAATATTAAAGTACCTGTGATTATTTTATCGGGCGGAAAGGATAAAATTATTTCAGTGGAGATGCACGAAGCGTTGGTCTCTGCGCTACCTGAGGCTAAACAAGTTGTATTTCCAAAAGCAGGTCACGCATCTTATGTCGAGTACCCAGAACTTTTTCAAAAACAGGTTGTGGGGCTGGCTAAGAAAGTTTGGAAACCCAAACATTCGAATTGAAATCTTAATAACAATTTAAATATTTTCAGGGAGGAATAAAATGAAACAAAAATTATTAAAACCAATGGGACGCGTTACAGCGGTGCTAATATGGCTTGTAAGCTCTACGTCCTATCTTGTTGCTGATGACCTAAAGGTGGCTCTCGCGGCAGAACCGACTTCTATGGATCCTCATTATCAAAACTTAACAATCAATAATTCGTTTGCAACGCAAATTTATAATGCTCTTGTTTTGCAAGACGTAAATCAAAATCTAATCCCAGGCCTCGCTACTTCCTGGAAACCAGTAGATGATCGTACTTGGGAATTTGCTCTTAGAAAAAATGTTAAATTCCATAATGGAGCAGCGTTTACTGCAGGAGATGTAATTGCGTCTATGGAACGTGCTGCCAATGTACCCAATAGCCCGTCCAGCTTTGCTACTTTTACCAAAGGTAAACAGTTTGAAATGGTAGACGACTTTACTATTCGTGTGTCAACTGAGAAACCTTATCCATTTACACCCAATGATATGTCACGAATTTCCATAATTGACTCGGCATTCCTAAAAGCCACTACTGAGGACTTTAACACAGGTGTTGCATCACATGGCACTGGTCCCTTCACTCTTTCGAAATGGCTGCCTGGAGACGTAATTGAAATCGCTCGTAATGAGAATTATTGGGGAAATCCAATGGAGTGGGATCGAATTATTGTAAAGCCTATTAAAGACGGAACCACAAGAACTGCAGCTTTGATATCAGGTGATGTTGATTTTATCGAGAGGGTAGCACCTTCTGATCTTCCAACTCTTGAAAAGAGAGAAAACATAGAGGTCTTCAAATCAGTGTCCAATCGCCTCTTATATTTGACACTTCATATGACTGACAATCCAATCAAACCTTTTGTAACAGATAAAAATGGAACTCCTATAAAATCTCCATTTAAAGATATTAGAATGCGAAAAGCCGTCTCACACGCTATTAATAGACAGGCGATTTCTGATCGGGTTATGGATGGATTATCATCGCCGGCTGGTCAGTTTTCTCCCAAGGGTTATATTGGTTATTCATCCAAACTAACGGCCGATCCCTACGATATGGCTTTAGCAAAAAAGTTGATAGCTGAAGCAGGATATAGTGATGGTTTTAAATTAACAGTACATGGACCTGCAGGTCGATACTCGAACGATACCCGCATATTAGAGGCTATAGCGCAGATGTTGTCGAGTGTTGGTATAGAAACTAGTGTTGAAACAATGCCAGCATCAGTTTTTTTTAAGCGCTTTGCGAGAGGAGGACCTGATAAGAAACCAGAATTCACAGCTGCTATGTCAGGTTATGCAAACGGGTCAGGTGAACCTTCACATCCTCTTAGAATATTCATTCACACCAAGCAAAAAGAGAGAGGGTATGGCCCAGGTAACAGAAATGGCTATAGCAATGCAGATGTCGATAAGATGATCGAAGACGGCCGAGCATCTATGGATGTTGAGGAGGGCGAGAAGGCTTTCATTAAAGCAACAGAAATTGCGATGAATGAGTATGCTTTGATACCAATTCATCATGAGGTTGCAACCTGGGCTGCCAGGGAGGGAATATCCTATGAAAATGGGGCGTTGGACAGTACTTTTCTACATAATATTCGTAAGTAAAATAAATTGAAATTGGGCTCACAATAAACTACTGTGAGCCCAATTTTTAGAGGGGAATAATTATCTTTATCTTTGTTTTAAAACGCATTCTCCAAAGCGTTGTTGTTCTCTTTGTAATGTCACTACTCGTTTTCTTTATGATCCATATTGTAGGCGACCCAGTGGATATGCTCGTTAACCCCGAAAGCCTACCTGATGAGATTGAAAGGGTACGGCGTGACTTTGGTCTCGATAAACCTGTGCATATTCAGTACTGGAAGTTTCTAATGGGAGCCTTATCAGGAGATTTAGGAAATTCTTATATATTTGGAAGACCAGCATTGGCTCTTATAGCTGAACGATTTCCAGCAACTTTGGAACTTGCATTAGCAGCACTTTTCATTGCGACTGCCATAGGGTTGCCTTTGGGGATTTATGCTGGACTCCACCCAAATAAATGGATTACGCGATTAATAATGAGTAGTTCAGTTCTCGGCATATCCATTCCGACCTTTTGGTTGGGTCTAATGATGATCATTGTTTTTTCTGTATCTCTTGGATGGCTTCCAGTATCTGGCCGGGGCGAAACTACATATGTTTTGGGTATTGAGAGCAGTATGTTCACTACAGATGGTCTAAAGCATATTGTTATGCCAGCAACTAACCTGGCGCTCTTTAAGATAGCATTAGTTATTCGTTTGACGAGAGCTGGAACTGAAGAAGTGATGAGGCTGGATTTCATTAAATTTTGTCAAGCCAGAGGATTACCTTCTAAAAAAATAGTTTGGGTACATCTTCTACCTAACATTCTCATACCGATAATAACAGTAATAGCAATAGAGTTTGGTACACTTATAGCTTTTGCAACTGTAACTGAGTCAATTTTTGCATGGCCGGGGCTAGGAAAATTAATAATTGACTCCATTGTAAATCTCGATCGCCCAGTCGTCGTTGCCTATCTTTTGTTTGTAGTCACACTTTTTCTCATTTTAAATTTAGTGGTTGATATATTATACGCTGTGCTAGATCCACGAGTGCGTCTGGACGGAGAAAAGTGATAAATTTTTCTAAGATATTCTTATCTGAAAAGGTGGGTTCAGACCTAAAGCTCACAAGCTACATAAACTGGGTATCTCTATTATCTATTTCCCTTCTTTTTTCTATTGCGCTATGCGCAATTTTTGCTCCATTAATTGCACCCACTAACCCCTACGACCTTTCTAGCGTTAGCATCCTCGATTCTAGACTTTCTCCTGGAGAAAAAATGTTAAGCGGTAACGTAGCGCTGCTAGGGACTGATGGTGCTGGAAGAGATGTTTTAAGTGCAATAATTTTTGGTCTTCGGACTAGTTTGGTTGTTGCGATTACAAGCGCGTGTATAGCATTAGTTATTGGCCTTTTTGTAGGACTGATCTCGGCATATTTTGGAGGCCCTATAGATTCATTTTTTATGCGAATAGTCGATATCCAATTATCATTTCCTGCAATACTTGTTGCACTCGTTTTGTTAGCTTTGTTAGGGAAGGGCGTAGATAAGGTGATAATAGCGCTGACCTTCATACAGTGGGCAATCTACGCCAGAACTGTTCGCGCCTCTGCAATGATTGAAATGAAAAAGGAATATATAGAAGCCGCAATCAGCTTAGGACTAAGCAACATTCGTATTATCTCGAGGCATCTTTTACCTAATAGCATAGCTCCACTTATAGTCCTAGCCACTTTGCAAACGGCTCATTCAATCACTATTGAGGCTACTCTAAGTTTCCTGGGAGTAGGTGTTCCAATTACGCAACCATCTCTCGGATCGTTAATCGCCAATGGTTTCGATTTCATTCTTTCAGGAGCATACTGGATAACATTTTTCCCAGGAATTATGCTTTTAGGAACAGTTGCTTCAATCAACCTCTTGGGAGATCAATTAAGAGCTATATTTAACCCAAGATACAAAGAATGAATCGTACCTAGGGAATATAAAACCTCAACGCATTTTTTCTTCCTAAAATTGGAAAAAATTATGTATTGCAGGATGTGGACAGAAGAATAAAAAGAAGAGTAATACTAGGAATGGTTGGAGAAAGTGGCACAGGAAAGTCTATAGTTGGAAATCGGTCACAAATTTACTGGAGCAACTAAAACTTATTACCTAGGATAAAATAATATTTGTTAGACAAGACATAGACCACTTAACGGGTAATAAAATACATTTGACATTAACTTTATATTTAACGACCTTTTGGCTATTTGGGAAATGTTATAGTAGGGTTACTTTTATGCACAATAGGAAGAGTTTTGAGATGGAAAGCATTAATGAATTATTTATAAGCCCAAAACATCCATATTCAAGCATCTACCTGGTTCAATACCGACGATCATAATAGTCGATAAACTTGTGGGTCTTTGGCTGGGGTGGTAGGATTCGAACCTAGGGTACACGGGATCAAAACCCGTGGATATTGTTATCAGGAGTTATCAGTTTTCTCATAACCCTTTAAAATAGTTCTTATCGTTCTAATGCTTCTTATGAGTTATCAGGAAAATCACAAAACTGTTGTCAAAACTGTTGTCAAAAAACCAGGCTTAATGAAACAGCTTGAGCACCTTTGAGCAGACATTTTGCACCTAAAATGTAGTTAAAACAGCAGTAGAAAAAATTTGAAGATTTCAACGCCTTATTGGCTCTTTTGATTATTGCGTTTACGGGCACAATTGGCATTTTCTCTCTTGTATATGCCTATAATATTGGATCACCTCAGTCGAATGCCCCAACAGAGAATGTACTTCTAGTATATGCGTTGTTAGCAGGGTATTTCATTTTTGGGGAAGTTCCTGATCTTCTATGGTTTCTAGGAATGGTTTCGATATCGTTTAGCGGAACATATATTTTTGTACGGGAAAGTATAAGACCGCAGATTGTTGCTGCAGAAAAACAATGGTAGATTGAGTCAAATATTTAGAGTATTTTTTATATGTTCATCATAGTATATGCGTCTATGTAAAAAATCAGTTTTACATCTCATAATGGGTAAAAAATCATTGGTTAGATTTACATGGGAAAGACCCTGTAAGATTGGCAAATAACAATTTAAATAAATATAAACTCTTCATGAGTAGTCGAATAAATGCCATGCTTCTTATGGTTCTCGGGTCTATTATAATAAGCTTTGCGGGTTTAATAATCAGAGGGATGGACACTGCTGCGCCGCTCCAAATTACCCTATACAGAGGACTTGCACTCTCGCTTACAATCCTATTAATCCTTCTTTTAAGATACCATAGGAATACTTTAAGAAAAATAACGAGAGTTGGTTGGTCAGGAACTCTAGCTGGAATCCTTCTAGCTTCAGCTGGAATATGTTTTATGCAAGCAATTACAAGCACTACCGTTGCTGCCACACTTTTCATTCTCGCCTCAATACCATTTATAAGCGCTTTTTTAGCTAAAATTTTATTAAATGAAAGGGTCTCGAAGCAAACCTTGGTTACGATGATTATTGCAGGGTTTGGCGTAAGTGTGATGATGGTGTCTGGCCTTAGTTCAAATTCCTTTTATGGCACCTTAATGGCACTAACCACTGCATTTTGTTTTTCTGGCTATGCTATACTGCTTCGAAAAAATAAAGATGTAGAAATGCTTCCAAGTGTTTTCATCTCAGGATTGGTTATATGCTTAGTTTGCTTATCTCTTTTAGGCCAAGATATAGCCATATCCTTGCTTGATTTATTAAAGTGTATACTTCTGGGAAGTATTATTTCATTTATACCTAACTCACTTTTTATCTATGCCTCTAAATATTTAATAGCGGCTGAGTTAACTCTGTTTATGCTTTTGGAATTTGCCTTGGGTCCCTTTTGGGTTTGGCTTTTCATAAATGAAGTGCCAACCCTCTGGACACTTATAGGTGGTTCTTCTGTGATTATGGCTGTTCTTATTTATGTTTGGTCTGAGATGCAAGGCAAGAAATAATTATATTGATACTTTTAAATGGACGGGGTGATAAGCTTTATTATAGTTGAAATTTGTTCTTAAAGTAATTCTCGGCAACTCTTTATTTTTTCGATATTAATCAGTTTTTCATATATTAATTTGGGTTCATAATTTTTATTAGAAAATTTTACACAAGAGATGAACTTTTTGTAAAGCTTATCTCTAGGTAGTGGATCTAAAGATGACCCCAAGGGAGCTCCTATAAATTTTTCATGGTTCCCACCATTTTTTGTATGAAGTTCTACTATTGACCATTCTGGGCAAATTTTCCTAGATGGGTTGAAACGTTTTGGAAGCTTAGCCACGTTCATTGTTACTTTGTTCATTAAATTTTTAATACCTGGATCCAAAATGTAATCAGAACTTAAATGTTTTAATTCTATATCTCCATATTTAATCATCAAGGCAATCGGAAATTCTAAACTAAATTGTGCCTCTTTCACTGATTTTGGTTTATTAAAGGTAAGATTTGAAGCTATGATCGGAGGCACTGTGCAAATAATTTTATCTACATTCTCAATGGTGATATTTTTCGACTCTATAATCGATTTTACTGCGTCCGCTGCTGCATGGCTTGCATAGCAAACAGGATATTTTTTTATATCCACTCCAGGGTTTAATAAGCTGAATTCTTTTCCAATATCACTTATGTAAGAATGTTCGAACGCATTATCATTAAGGATGGAAATTATTCCCTGCTTATCTTCAAAGACATCTAAGGGTCCTGTTAGCCCTTTCATTGCCAATAAATTTGCGGTTACTCCACTCTCTGCTGCCCGCCCACAATAATAATGCTTTGCACTTGTTCCACGAACTGCTCGAGTTGCACCTACACCGGCAATTGCCAATGAAAGTGCATTTTCAATTTCTCTGATGTTTGTAGTAGCTAAAGAAGCAACCCCTGCCGCACTTCCAATTGAGCCAAGAACTGAAGTCGTCCACCAGCCCGTATCATAGATGCTATTTGAAAAAGCTTTCGCCACAGCAAATTCTACCTCTAAACCTATAATGAAGCTTCTTAATAAATCTAGACCAGACAAAGCTCTAAATTGAGCAAATGCTAAAACGGCAGGGAACACAACAGCTGAACCATGCACGATACCTGCATAACAATTATCATCAAACTCAAGGGAGTGAGCAGATGCCCCATTAACAAAAGCGGCGCCTGAAGGATTTAAAGACTTTGTTCGACCAATTACATTGCATTTTCCTGATGGGTAAATTTCTGATGCGACTTCAAAAATTGAGCGAATAGAATTTGTATTAGAGCCTGCTAAAATAGCTCCTGAAACATCTACGATTAATTCTTTAGCAATGTTCATAACCTTTTCAGAAAATCTAATTGCACTTAATGTAATAATTCCATTTGCAAGTTTTTCTATTACTAGCTTTTCAGGCTTCATTAAATTTCCTTAATCGTAGATCGGCAGAATTGAAGAACAATTTGTTAGGGGGTTATTTTTTAAAATAACCGGCTCGAACAGCAGAACCAATTAAATTGCATATAAATCTTCCAGCGGTGATGGCCGTAATCCCGTTAATATCCTTCGTTGGAGTTATTTCTACGATATCCATCCCCAAGACCTTACCCTTATTTACCAGTCCCTGTATGAGCGTTCTCATTTGAGAGTAACTTACTCCCCCAGGGGCAGGCCCCGCAACTGCAGGCATAATAGTGGGGTCAACGCCATCAGCATCAATAGTAAGGTAATAATTTTGTCCATCTGGAATTCGATCTAAAATAGCTTTCATTCCAACCTCTTGAAGTTCTATGTCTGAAATTAATTTAGCGCCATAATCCAGAGCAGCTTGAGTTTCCTCTGGTCTAGCGCTACCAGCCGATCGAAGACCAATTTGAAAAATTTCGTCAATATGATTCATTTCAGAAGCTCTTCTAATGACACTCGATAGACCGAAGCGCACACCATGAAAAACATCTCTCCAGTCAATATGAGCATCTACTTGTATTAGTGTTATGGGCCCATGATCCTCCAAAGCCCTGAAAACTGGAATAGGAATGGCATGATCACCGCCTAAAATTATAGGCAGCGCTCCAGCAGACAAAATTTTTCTCACAGCCTTTTCAGAACGAGTATGATTTCCTGCCACATCTTTTGCTTCTCCTAAAACATCCCCGCAATCAACAACTTTAATATCTTCTCCATTTAAAAGGGTCCCTCCGATATCAAAGTCATATCTGTCAAGTCCCCGTAACGCTCTTTCACAATATTTTCTTATATATGTTGGAGCTGTACTTTGGTCATTACTAGCTTCGCCCATGGAATATGGATCTCCAAAAGGTATGCCCAGAAATGCAATGTCAGCTTCAAAATTATCTAAATCAGTGACGATCGGAAAATCGTGAAAACTTTGAAACTCTTTTTTTGGTGGTGCTGTAAGTTTTTCTTTCATAATTTTTCCTCTTTTTTAAATGAAGTAACATCCAGTTTTTCTAAGAACATTTTTAATCGCTTCGTTTTAGGCATCGTAAGTATCTTTTTAGGGGGGCCTTCTTCGATTACTTCACCACCATCCATAAATAGTAATCGATCACCAAATTCGGAAGCAAAGCCTAATTCATGAGTAACTATTAACATTGTCATCCCGTTATTTACTAGCCGCTTTAAGACCGTCAAAACCTCACCTATAAGTTCAGGATCTAGTGCAGAAGTTGGTTCGTCGAGAAGCATTAATGTAGGGTCCATAGCCAAAGCTCTAGCTATAGCCAATCTTTGCTTTTGACCCCCTGAAAGATGATCAGGCCATTCGTCTATTTTGTTTTGCAAGCCGACTTGATCTAAAATCTTTAAAGCTGTTGACTCTGCATCAGCTCTCTTTCTTTTAGCTACTACCAATTGAGCTCTTACCACATTTTCTAATACGTTTAAATGAGGCCAAACATTGAATTGTTGAAAAACCATTCCCATTCTAGCACGGAAACCATTCAATAATTGGGACTGCTTTATAGTCAATTTAGAGGAGGAAGATCCTACTAGCTCACCTTCTAGCCATACTTCACCTTTATCTGGAGGCGTTAGCCAATTAACTGCTCGCAAAAGAGTGCTTTTCCCGCAGCCGCTTGGCCCAATTACAAAAATTACTTCCCCCTTTGATACATTTAGAGAGACATTATTTAAAGCAGCAATGTTACCAAATCTTTTGTGTAGCCCTTTAATTTCTAAGAAGTTTGAGGTCATTTCGTACCTTCACTTTTTTCTACCGTTGAGCTTGAATTACTGTCAGAAGTAGGGTTTCTTTTCTTTTTGATACTTTGTTCAAACTTTCTCATTAGCGTTGCAACAGTTTCATTCAAAGCCCAATACAGAAGCGCAACCATAATAAACACTTCAAATGGTCTAAAGGTTTCTCCCTGAACCATTAAACCAGTCATCGTTAATTCATGAACCGTGATAGTAGATAATATAGCTGACTCCTTTATCAGGGTAAGGGTTTGATTAGTTAAAGGTGGAATGACTATTGATAAAGTTTGTGGTAATATTACGTTTCTCATTGCCTGCCAATCAGTCATCCCTATAGCTCTGGCGCTTTCTAGCTGACCCTTTGGTACTGCATCTATACCAGCTCGGATAATTTCCGCAAAATATGCGCCTCCAAAAGCGGCTAGTGCAAGAACACCTACATACTCTGCCGAAAGTTTGAGCCCATAAAAAGGCAAGACATAATAAAATAAAAAGACTTGTATTATAAATGGCGTGTTTCTAAATACTTCGATGAAACTTGTTGATAAAAAACTAACAATCAAAAATTTAGATCTTCTTCCAAGAGCCAAAAACAAGCCCAAGGGTATACCTAATGCAATTGCACAAACAACAATTTTTATAGTAAGCCAGAAGCCTAATAAAAGCATTGGTGTATAGTCAAAAAATATCTGATACTCTAGCATAAATTTTTCAAGCTCTTTTCACTTTAAATCTGTTTTCCAAAAAGACAGAACTTCGGCTTACAACGAAACACATTAAAAAATAAATCACAAAAGCACCGCTTAAGACCTCAACGGGGTGATAATTTGCACTATAAATTTGTTGTGAAACGCGCATTAACTCAACAACAGTGATTAGAGAAAGTAAAGCCGTGGCTTTTAGAACCATAGTAAATTCATTCACTAATGGTGGAATTGAGGTTATGAATGTTTGAGGAAGAATTATTTTTCTCCATAAAGCATATCCAGAAATCCCAAGTGATTTCGCGGCTTCAAATTGACCTACTGGCACAGAGGCTAATCCACCTCTTAAGATTTCTGTGACAAATGCCGCACTGTTTAAAGTTATTGCTACAATACCTGCTGTAAACGGTCCGAGATTTAAACCAAAAACTGGGAGAACATAGTACACAAGAAAAATTTGAACCAGAATAGGTGTGCCTCTTATGAAACTGATATAGAAGGCAAGTATAGAATTAAAAATCTTTGAATTAAGAGAGGTCCTTGCGACAGTTATTGTTGTTGCAAGGAGTACGCTTAAAGTAAAGCCTAAAATTGCAACTTGTAATGTGATGAATGCACCCTCTAAAAGCCTGGGGAAAGCTTCTAAGGTATAGCTTATATCAAATTTCATTTTATTAAAGTTGCAATGATAATCAAACCGTAGGATTGCCTGTAAGGCGTCGAGACAATCCTACGACTTTTTGTAACTAAAGGGCGCCTTCAGGCAGATGACCTTCGCTCGGAATAGGCATTCTAAACCCAAACCATTTGTCTTGTATTTCATCTATTAGGCCCTTATCACGCATTTCAAGTATCTTTGAGCTTATATAATCTCTCAAATCAGTATCTTCCGGTCTAGTAACCCAAGCCATATAGGTTTTGTCAGTAATTGGACCTACTAATTCGAATACTCCTTTTTGCTTCTTTGACACTACAGCTAAGTTTGGAACAGTTTGAGTCTGAGCATCACAAGTTCCATTTGCAAGAGCTAAGGTAGCTTCTGGGTGCGCTGTGAATAATTTTAGTTCCTTAAAACCTTTTAAGCCTCTGGATTTCATATCTTCTTCCCATTCTTTAGTAGCTTTTTCGCTACCGGAAGCAAGTTGAGTGCACACAACCTTACCTGACAAATCATCTGGGCTGTTTATTGAAGCATCACCACTACGTTTCATAACCCAGTTAGTGCCTTCAGCTATAGGGACAGTAAAAGCATATTTTTTTGCTCTTTCAGTACGGATACTCACACTGGTAGCAACAAAGTCAAATTTGCCCGCTAGAACTCCAGGAAGAATTCCTTGCCAAGGTAGATCTAGTTGATTTAACTCAACATTCATGTCCGCTACAATATAATCAAGTATATCTTTTCCATAACCAACTATTTTACCGTCCTCCACAAATTCGAATGGAGGGAAGGCAGCCTCTGTTCCAACCGTAACTTTTCCGGTTCGTTTGATTTTTTCAAATGTAGTTTCCGCAAAAACGCTTGATCCAGTGAAAATTATGGACAAAGACACAAGTAATCGTAAAAATGCTAACACTTTATTACTATTCATTTAATTATCTCCTTAAAAAGTTAAATTTCATTTTTTGTCGAATCTTCTTGCTTGAGGCTCCGCTGATATCAAATTCTAGATAAACGCAGGTCATCCAATGCAACAACTCCCCTTTTTAAGAGCTAGAAATTTTGCTCATGCTTTAAAAGTAACACTGGAAAAAAGAAATAAAACGTTTTTTTTTTCACATGTATAGTGAGTAAACAACCATATGGTTACTCACTATTCTCTGATTTTGAATGTTTCCATTGCGTTAGGTACATTGTTTATTGCATTTAATTGTGTCAATAATTTAGTTAATTTGGGAATGTATGACTTTGCTACCAGTCTTGTGTAGCTTAAGTAATATTCAATATATTTAGCCGTTGCTCTGAATTCTTTATCCGAATAATATTCAACAATTCCTATTTCAACAGCACTGTCTACCATATCACTGGCTGCCTTCCTAGTAATCATAACTTGATTACTCACTATACTTTTAGTTGTTACTAGGCCGCCAAAATAATTATAAAAAATAAGGTTCATAAAATACACTCTAGCGTTACTTTTGTTACACCAAGTTCCAATATCTTCAAATTCTTCAATCTGGCTTGGCTTTCCGATGAATCTATGAATCCACATTTCTAGTTCTCCTAATGCGAGCCCAGCCATAATTTCGTTGTTTTTTATAAAATTTTTATCTTGTAGAGGGTTGAAACGAAAATCCGTGCTTTTTGATCCGTTTCTTAACCGTGGGTCTCTTCTTTCTTGGTGATTAGGTGATTTAACTTGAATACTATTTGCTGGAGCCATCTTCCCTCCTTATTCTATGACCACAAACCTCAGAATTAATAACAAAATACAATTGTAGCAGACTAATTAACATTTAGTGTATAAATTATAATTTAAGTCAAGTTATTTAAGTTTTGCTAAAATTAATTAACTCTCGTAATTGGAATACGAAGTACTGTTTGTATGCTATTAAATTATACTAAGAAAATTTAGGAACGCAGGTTTGAAAAATTGAAAGTGAGAAAATAAGCATTATGCTGCCTTTGACAGAACTACCGAAGGGAAACTCAAGAGGCTTGTTAGGGTTTCCTTTAAATTTAGATTTAGATAATTTAGACGCAGATATAGTTATTTTAGGCGTCCCTTATGGTTTGCCATATTATCCTAATGAATTATCTAACGATCAAAGCATCGCACCAGATATGTTAAGACAAAATGCTCAAGATGCTGCTTGGGATGAGCCAAGAACCTTAAAACATTTCGATTGGGATCTTGGAGGACCATTGTTAAATAATAAAAACATTAAAATTGTTGATTGCGGAAATGTTACAGCAGATTTTAGGGATCCAAGGGAACATTATAGAAGAGCTGAAAAGGTAGCAAAAAAGATTTTTGACTCGGGTGCGACACTTATTTGTATTGGCGGCGATCATGGGATACCCATTCCAATAATGAGAGCAATACCTGATGATAAACCTGTCGTCCTAATTCAAATAGATGCTCACATGGATTGGAGAGATGAGGTAAATGGTGAAAAAGAAGGTTATTCTAGTCCAATAAAGAGAGCCTCCGAATTAAAATCAATCTCTTCTATATATCAAATTGGATTGAGGGGTGTAGGAAGCGGAAGGCAGCAAGAGTATGATGACGCAAATGCATATGGAGCTAATCTCATTAGTGCGTATGAAGTTCACGATTTAGGTATAAAAGCAATACTTGAAAGAATACCAGATGATGTAAATTTTTACATGACAGTTGATGCTGACGGCATGGATCCAACAATAATGCCAGCAGTTAATGCACCTACTCCTGGTGGGTTAAATTGGTTGCAAATAAGGGAATTAGTCCATGGAATAGTGAAGAAAGGAAGGGTTATAGGGTTTGATTTAGTGGAAATATCACCTTCTTTTGAAAAAGGAAATACCACAGCGATTCATGCAGAGAGACTTATTTGTAATTTTATTGGTGCTATGGTTAGGGCTGGTTACTATGATAGTAAGTAAACAAAGCGCACCTCCTGTTCCGTACTTTAATAATTGATTGAATAAACCGCTCGGTCTTTGTGCAAAATTACAACCACTAGTTATGAAAAAAAGAATAGAGCACATTAATAAATATGAAGGCAGGGTAAAGTCTTTTGTTAAAGGTACATTCGACAATGATCGAATTCTTGAGGATTGGACCAAAAACCAATCTAAAGCAAGCATTAAATTTCCTTTAAAAGACCTATTATTTGGGGTGAAAGATATTATTAATGTTGATGGTTATCCAACGAGATGTGGTTCTTTACTACCTTCTGAATTATTTAAAGGATCCCAAGCTAGTTGCGTTTCAAAGTTATTAAATGCTGGAGCAATATTTGCGGGGAAGACCGTTACTGCTGAGTTTGCAGTATCTGATCCAGGTGAAACTCGAAATCCTCGTAACCTTTTCCATACTCCTGGTGGTTCGTCTAGTGGGTCAGGAGCATCAGTTGCTGCAGGATTTTGTGATATTGCTATTGGAACTCAGACCTCTGGCTCAGTGATCAGGCCAGCAGGATATTGCGGTGTTGTTGGGTATAAGCCAAGCTTTGGTCGTATAAGTAGGGATGGCGTATTACTTTTTTCAAATTCAATGGATCACGTTGGTTTATGCACAAGTGATTTAGATGTGTTGGAAAAAGTATTGCCTCTTATAGTTGACGGTTGGCGTTTTCAAAAGCCTAAGGTAATTAAGAATATCTCTATTGGTATTCCTGAAGGTTCGTACATTAACTTATCTAAACCAAACGTTTTGAAACAATTCCTCGATACCATTCAACTATTAAAAGAAAAATTTTATATTAAAAATTTGGAGTTGGTAAGAGATATAGAAAGCTATAATCGTAAAATTGACGAAATTACATTTGCTGAACTTTATAAAGTTCATTCAGTCTGGTTTCAGAGATATAAAGAATTATATGGACCTATAGTAAGAAAAACGATTGAGGCAGGCAAAAAAATTTCTCCTGAAGACTTCACTTCTTTAACTAATAGGTCAAGGAAAGATAGAAAGCTTCTCCAAATGTTAATGATAAAAAAGGGAATTGATATTTGGATTGCTCCCGTTGCACCAGATGTGGCTCCATTTGGAATTGACTCAACTGGAGATTTCAGAATGAATTCTATTTGGAGTTACATAGGACTGCCAGTTATTGCTATTCCGACAGGAATCAATAAAAACAATTTACCCTATTCCATTCAGATTGTCGGTCGTTTTGGAGAAGATGAAAAATTGTTGCAAATTTCGAAATTTATTGGAGAAAGTTTAAAGGTTCCACGTATACTAAATTCATGGGAACTCCATAAATGAAATAAGCAATTGTCCAAGATTAATAGAGCCGATAGCGCCAATAAATTTTTGGAGACACATGGCTGGGGTGGTAGGATTCGAACCTACGGTACACGGGATCAAAACCCGTGGATATTGTTATCAGGAGTTATCAGAATTCTCATAACTCTTTAAAATAGTTCTTATCCTTCTCATGTTTCTTATGCGTTATCAGGAAAATCACGAAAACTGTTGTCAAAAGTGTTGTCAAATTTTAGAATTTTATATGTACTTTTGAGTATAAGAAAAGTTAAGTAGATTTAAGGTACTTAGGAAATAAATATTTTGCTGTAGCTGTAGGGGAAAAAATGCAAGATGATGTCGTCCGAAAAATTGCAGTAATCTTCGTAACTGACGTAGTTGGATTTTCGAAAAAAATGGAAAGAAATGAAGATCAAACTCTTAAAAGTTTCAAATCATGTAAAAATATTCTCGAAACTCTATTTGATGAACATGGGGGACGGATTTTTAATACGGCAGGTGACTCTATTTTAGCTGAATTTCAAAGTGCTGTTTCTGCTGTTATATGTGCAACTGAATTTCAGAAAATGATTAAACAAAGAAATGAGATCGTGGAAGAAGCGTCCCAAATGACATTCCGTTTGGGAATAAATATGGGCGACGTTATCGTTGAAGGAAGCAATCTTTATGGTGATGGTGTAAACGTGGCAGCAAGGTTGGAAGCGCTTAGTCAAGCTGGTGGTGTTTGTTTGTCAAAAAGCATTCATGACTTTGTTCAACAAAAAGTTGATCTGACCTTTGAAGATTTAGGTAAGCAAAAAATTAAGGAAACAGAAGTATTTGCCTACGACGTGTTAGTAGAGGGATTAGAAAAACGTGAAAAGAAAAATGATAAAGAAGGCAAAAAAAATCAGGACGAGAAGCTAGCTTCTATCGCTGTTCTCCCCTTTCAAAATCAAAGTAATGACCCAGATCAAGATTATTTTGTAGATGGAATCACGGAAGATATAATTAATAATCTATCTCTTTGGCGGACCTTCCCGGTAACGTCTAGTAATTCCAGCTTTATGTACAAAAATAAGTCTATAAATGTTAAAGACGTAGGGAATGAGCTTGGTGTGAGATACGTCGTCCAAGGAAGCGTCAGGAAGGGCGGACAAAAGGTCAGAATAACTGCTCAGTTGATTGATTGTGCTGAGGATCATCAACTTTGGTCTGAAAAATGGGACAAAAATGTTGAAGATATATTTGATGTTCAGGATGAAGTTTCAGCGGCGATAGCTGCACAAGTTGCTCCCACGCTCAATATTTATGAGAGTGAAAGAGTTGAAAAAACTAGACCAAATAATCTTAATGCATGGGATCTTTACTTAAAAGCTGCCCATGTTTTTGGGAAAAGGAATCCTTCGGACCATAAAGATACCGCTCTGGAGACATCAAGGAGATATTTAGAAGAAGCAATAAAGCTCGATAATTCAATGGCAGCTGCTTATTCTTTATTAGCAGAAATATGTGTGTCAGAGCTATTATCTTTTACAACTAAGGATCCAAAAAAAACTCTTGCGGAAATCCTTGAAAATGGGAAAAAAGCCGCGGAATTAGATCCTAAGGATCCTGTTGCAGCGGAGAGTATCGCACAACACTATTTTCACTCGGGTTTTTTTGATCAAGCCAAACAATACGCTGAAAGAGCAATAAAACTTAACCCAAGCCTACCTGATGCTTACAACCGAATGGGACAAAGCATGGTTCACTCTGGAAGTTATGCTGAATCAAAAGAGTATTTTGAGAAAGCCATTGCTCTCAATCCTTTAAGTTCTCAAGCAATTATGTACAAATTAGGGTTATTTTTTGCAGATATGGGTTTGGGTAACTATAGCTCGGCTAACTTGTTAATAGATGAATGCATTGAGCATTCTCCAAAGGCAGGTCACTATCGTGGCTTCAAAGCTTCCGTGTTAGGACATTTGGGTTTGGATGAGGATGCTGATAAGGCACTTAAGTTTTATTTAAGCCTCAGACCTAATCTTAAACAGAAAGACGATTACAAAAAAATCTTTGTTACAAATTCTGCATTAGCAGACACGCTTATTGAAGGTCTCATAAAAGCTGGTTGGGAAGCAGGGAGTTAATTAGACTAAAAAAAGACAAAGTGAAAAAAGCTGGCTGGGGTGGTAGGATTCGAACCTACGGTACACGGGATCAAAACCCGCTGCCTTACCGCTTGGCTACACCCCAACATTATTGTTGTAATATCTTAGAGCTTTTGATTCAAGAAAATTAATTGAAGCTTAGTCAAAAGACTTTACGACATTATCAATAGCTTTAATTTTACCCAAAAGCTCCGAGAGTTGGCTGAGAGGCAGCATAGACGCGCCATCCGAGGGAGCTAATTCGGGTCTCTCATGTGTTTCAATAAATACCCCAGCAATACCAATTGCTGTTCCCGCTTTTGCCAGGGTTTCAATAAACTCTCTTGAGCCACCGCTCTCCGAACCATTTCCTCCTGGTTGTTGAATGGAGTGCGTAATGTCTAAAATGGTCGGAAAGCCACTTTTTTTAAGAATTTCTAAAGATCTCATGTCGCAAACCAAATCATTGTAACCGAAGGTAGTACCTCGTTCACAAAGAGTTAAACTTTTGTTGCCTGTAGACGTAAACTTTTCACAGACTTGTAGCATCTCGGTTGGAGATAGAAATTGTCCCTTCTTTATGTTGACGATCTTTTTTGTTCTACTAGCTGCAAGGATTAAATCCGTCTGCCGACATAAAAAAGCAGGTATTTGAAGAATGTCCACTTCTTTTGCCACCAACTCGCATTGTTCAGGTGTATGGACATCGGTCAAAATAGATATGTTTAGGTTCTCCTTCAGTTTTTGAAAGATTTTAAGACCTTCCTCAATACCAACACCGCGTTTAGATAGATGTGACGTGCGGTTAGCTTTGTCAAAAGACGATTTGAAGATAAAACTAAAATCATTACGTGCGCAGATTTCTATTAGCATTTCAGCGATCATCATAGCATGTTCCAGGCTTTCTAGCTGGCAAGGACCAGAAATAAGTGTGAGTGGACGTTTATTTGAGATTTCTAAACCATTCAATTTAATTGTATGATGAGTGAGCTTGTTATTATTCATATAAATCTCTTGTTTTAATTTACTTATTTACTGTTAATAATCTTATATGTACGGCATTTCTGAATTTTTGAAAAGGTTGAAATTATTATGAAAATCCTTGTGTTAGCAATTTTATATAGTTCAATTTGGATTGCCTTTTCTGGGCACTTTGATTTTCTGTTGCTGTCTTTTGGCGTTTTATCGGTTTCAATTGTCTTATACACACTTCGACGGATGCGGATAGTTGATGAAACACCTATAAAGTTTCAAATGAACGCCTTCAAACTCGCGACATACAGTTTTTGGCTAATTAAGGAAATATTAAAATCCAATATCACAGTTACAAAGACGATACTTAGCCAAAAAATACAGGTTAAACAAAATATGTTTAATGTACCGTTATCCCCTAAAAGCGATGCAGCGCAGGTAATATTTGCGAACTCAATTACGCTTACTCCCGGAACTATAACTGTTGAAACGGAGAAAAATAGCCTTTTGGTACATTCACTTGATTTCTCCGATAATACGGAAGACGAAATAGCGGATATGGGTAATAGAGTGAGTGCCTGTGAAAGAAAAGGCAAATAAGTTATGTTTTACGTTGCAACCATCTCAATTCTGATTTCATTTATATTGGTTCTTATAAGGTTGTTTTTGGGACCAACATTATATGACAGAGTTCTTGCTTTAAACGCATTTGGTACATTAGCTGTGCTTATGATAAGCGTTGTTGGATTTTTATTTGGTAGGCCCGATTTTCTGGATATTGCTTTATTATATGCCCTACTTAATTTTATTGGTACAATCGCTATACTCAAATTCTTTAGATATAAAGAAATTGGCGATAAAAAAGCATTAAGCAGGAAAAAAGCATAATGAGTATGTTGGTAGAGCTCTTTAGTTGGGTTTTTATCCTCTTAGGCTGTTTTCTTCTTTTGACTGGAAGCTTAGGCTTAATACGGTTACCCGATTTTTGGTCAAGGCTTCATGGTGCATCCATAAGTGATACTGGAGGTGTACTGTTTTTAATTTTGGGGATGATGTTACATGTGACAACTATATGGGTTTTTTTTAAACTTTTAGCTATTGGCATTTTTATTTTTATTTCGTCGCCAACTGCTTCGCATGCCATTGCCAATGCAGCCTTTGTAACACTTGGATACAAAAAAAAGAAGGGATCAAAAAAATAGAGTTATTCATTATTATATGTTTCTTCGTAGTTTTGGTTACCATTGCGATAATGGCTTTAACGTTAAACCATCTGTTTGCGGTAATAATGTTATCAGGCGCTTTTAGCTTAGTGTCTGCGATGCTTTTTGTGGTTATGGATGCTGTCGATGTTGCCTTCACTGAGGCGGCTGTTGGGGCTGGAGTATCTACCGTTTTGATGCTTTCCACAATGGCACTTACTGTGCGAATTCAGAAAGAGAAGAAGAAACCAATTATATTACCAATTGTTGTTATTTGCCTTGTAGGGATTTTGCTTATTTATGGAACTCTGGATATGCCGAACTTTGGGGCCTTTGACTCCCCGGCTCAACTTCACCTTGGATCAAAGTATCTTGATATTACGTATAAAGATATGGGAATACCTAATGTAGTAACAGGTATATTAGCTAGTTACCGGGGGTATGATACGCTTGGTGAAACAGTTGTTGTGCTAACTGCTGGCCTTGGCGTCATCCTATTGCTGAGTGGCCTTAAAGGAAGAAAAAATAAAGAGTAAGACTATGAAGCATCATCTGATCTTAAAAGTTATTACAAAATTTATGGTAGGCGTTATTGTTTTATTTGGCCTGTATGTCCAGTTTCACGGAGATTACTCTCCGGGGGGAGGGTTCCAAGCGGGTGTAATTATATCGGCTGCTTTTATCCTTTATGGGATAGTCATGGGTCTAAAGAATGTACAAAAAGTAATGCCAGTGTGGTTTGCTCAAAAAGCGGCCGCCGTAGGTGTGTTAGTTTATGCGTTAACAGGGGTTTTCTCTTTGATCTTTGGGTTTGAGTTTTTGAACTATCACGCGATAAGTCCTGAACATCCAAAACATGGGCAGCACTACGGTATTATATTGGTTGAGTTAGGTGTTGGGATAACTGTCAGCTTTGTGATGATTGCTATTTATTATAGTTTTGCTGGTCGTACACCTCGTCTCGACGATAAAGAGTGGTGAGCCATGGATATTAATTTAGACTTTATATATGGGCACTTACCATATTGGCTATTTATTATCCTTATGCTTTCAGGGCTCTTTATAGTCGTATCAAGAGGAAACCTAATTAAGAAAATTGTGGGGTTAAATATTTTTCAAACGTCAGTTTTCATGTTTTACATATCAATAGGTAAAATAACTGGTGGCACCGCTCCGATTTTACTTGATAAGTCATATAGTAATTCTGACGTAGCGTACTCAAACCCTCTCCCACATGTTCTTATTCTAACAGCAATTGTTGTGGGGATCGCGACTACCTCCCTCGGATTAGCTTTGATAATAAAAATTAGGGAAGAGTACGATACTGTGGAGGAAGATGACATTCAAAAAATGGATGAAAAAGATTTAATGACATATAACAAAAAGAATGTTCTGGAGTTCAAGAGTTAATGGCATCGGAAATTAAGGAGGGTACACTTGATCTTATTAATCACTTGCCAATTTTGCAGGTGATCACTCCTATGTTGATAGCGCCGATATTGGTTGTGCTTAACAACAAAACATTGTCTTGGCTACTCAGCTTTTTAGGTGCATTAGCTTGTCTGTTTATCTCTGTTTTATTGATACAAACCGTTAGTGACGGCAGCACTCTTACCTATTCTCTAGGAGGATGGGCACCACCAATCGGAATTGAATACAGGATAGATGCCGCTAATTCCATATTATTATTCTTGATATCCATAATCAGTGTTATCGTGCTCATCTTCTCTTATTCTTCACTTCACGTAGAAATTCCTGAGGAAAAACACACCTTATTCTACGCGTGTTTTCTTTTATGTCTCACCGGTTTGTTAGGCGTTGTAGCAACGGCAGACATTTTTAATGTTTTTGTCTTTTTAGAGATTTCAAGTTTATCCACCTATGTTTTAGTAGCACAGGGTTCATATCTTGATAGGCGAGCGCTTTCCGCATCCTTTAATTATTTAATAATGGGAACGATCGGCGCCACTTTTTTTGTAATTGGAATTGGATATATATACATGGCAACTGGATCCTTAAATATGATGGATATAGCGGAAAGGGTTAGCGAGTTAGGCGACAGCAGAACTGTTCAAGCTGGATTTGCTTTTATTGTCGTTGGGATGGGTCTTAAACTCGCTATGGTTCCTCTACACGTATGGTTGCCTAATGCTTACACCTTTGCTCCGACAGTGGTCACTTGTTTTTTGGCTGCAACAGCGACTAAAGTAGCACTGTATGTTTTAATCCGGTTTGTATTTTCCGTATTTAACTACGAAGATAGTTTTGTAAATGAACTTTTTTTCTTTCTAATAATGCCCCTTGCAATCATCGCAATGATTGCAGCATCAGTCATTGCTATTTTTAAGCAGAATTTAAAAAAAATGTTTGCTTATTCTAGTCTTGCACAAATTGGATATATGTTACTTGGATTATCGTTAGTGAGTGAAAAGGGTCTAGCCTCTTCATTGGTTCACATGGTTAATCACGGTTTTACAAAGGCAGCTCTATTTATGTCTTTGGGAGCTTTTATGCTTAATACAAAAAATGTATATATAAACAGTTTACAAGGTTTAGGAAGATCGATGCCCTTTACCTCGGCCGCTTTTGTAATTGGTGGCTTAAGCTTAATTGGCGTGCCAGGCACGGCTGGCTTTATCAGCAAATGGCTTCTTTTAGAAGCAGCGCTTGGATCCGGTTATTGGTTAGTGGCGGTTCTCATTATTGTATCGTCACTTTTTGCTGTAATTTATATATGGAAAATAATCGAAGTACTATACTTTTCCGAGAGTTCAGAATCTTACAGTGAGGTAAATGTCCTCACACTAACTCCTATATGGATATTATCCTTCTTTTGTATATTTCTTGGTATCAATACTAGTTTAACTGTAGAGGTAGCCAATATGGCTGCAGAAATTCTTTTTAAGTAGGTTAGATTTTATGCCGATAGAGTATCTTATATTTTTAACCGTTTTCACGCCGGTATTAGTCGGTGGGTTAAATTTGATTTTTCATAAAACCGCAAATGTTAGGGATAGTGTTACTTTACTAGGCGCCTTAATAACGTTTTATTTTAGTGTAAATATTTTTCTCGGGTTTGATGGACAGGCTACACAATATAAGTTTTTAACTATAATGCCGGGGATTGATATTTCATTCCATATAGAACCTCTTGGTATAATATTTTCGTTACTAGCCTCTAGTCTTTGGATACTTACTCATATTTACGCGATTGGATATATGAGAGGCGCAAAGGAAAAAAACCATTCTAGGTTCTTTCTCTTTTTCTCGGTTTCCATAGCCAGTGTTATGGGGATCTCCTTTTCTGGAAATCTTTTTACCTTATTTCTATTTTATGAACTTCTTACTCTTATTACTTTCCCATTAGTGTCTCATAAGGGCTCATCTGAAGCTTTGAGGGGAGCAAGGGTTTACTTATCAATACTTTTGGGAACTTCAATTGGTCTACAGTTGCTTGGAATAATTTGGATTTATTTTTCTGTTGGCACGTTGGATTTTGTAAAAGGTGGAATTATAGATGGCTCCTTTGGACCATTCGAATTAATAATATTAGTTGGTTTATTTGCCTTCGGGATAGGGAAGGCGGCCCTATTCCCTTTCCATAAGTGGTTGCCAGCCGCCATGGTCGCGCCCACACCTGTAAGCGCTTTGTTACATGCTGTTGCTGTTGTTAAAGCAGGAGTTTTTACAGTTCTTAAAGTAGGTGTTTACATATTTGGAGTGGAGAGTTTGTCAGTATCGGGAGCCACTGATTGGCTAACTTGGTTAGCTTGTTTTTCGCTATTATTCGCTTCTCTGATAGCTATGACAAAAGATAATTTAAAGGCTCGGCTGGCTTACTCCACTATCAGTCAATTGGCCTACGTTGTGCTTGCTTTCTCTCTTGCAAATAGTCTAGGTGTTTTGGGTGGCGCTCTCCAGATAATCACTCATGCTTTTGGGAAAATCACCCTTTTTATGTGTGCTGGCTCAATATATGTTGCAACTAAGAAAACGAATATAAGTGATATGCAAGGTTTGGGGAGAGTTATGCCCATTACGTTTTTGAGCTTTCTTGTTGGTGCTATATCAATAATAGGACTTCCACCAATGGGTGGATCTTGGGCAAAATGGTTTTTAATCATGTCATCTCTTGAAGCAGATAAACAATTTGTGATTATAGTTTTGCTAATAAGCTCGCTCCTGAACATCGCGTATCTTCTACCATTGGTCGCGAAAGGCTTTTATCTTAATCCTGCAGATCAAAAAGAAGTGAAAAGCTTTAAAGAACCAAGCGCCTTTATTTGGCTGCCGCCAGCAATAACAGCGGGTAGCTCATTTTTACTGTTTTTTTACGTAGATTATATTAGAAATTTTATGGTTAATTTTGGTTTGGTAGGCTGAGGTAAGAAAATGAAATTTAACCCATTTTTATTCTTTGAGAAAAGTAAGCGATTACGAGCATTACTGATAGCATTTATTATTCTGTGCTTCATTTTGTTTGCAATCGATTTTTTTGTTGAACGATATGTCTATTTTGAAATCGAACGGGTGTATAATTTTTACAGTATTTATGGATTTGTAATGTTTTCAATTATAATCTTTGGTTCACGATTACTCAGATCTCTTTTGGGAAGATCAGAAAATTTTTACGATAAAAAAGCAGTGGATAGCGAAGATTATCCAGGTATGAAGGAGAAGTAAAAATGTTAGCAACACTTCCTCTTCCCTTTTACTTTCTAATTGGAGGACTACTATCGATCTTTTTGCCCAAAGGGGTAATTAAGTCTTCTTTCGTTTGTTTGGTCCCTGTTTTAGCGCTTATAGCATTGCTTAATGGGACCTGGGATCAAGGTTTCAAGGTGCAATTCTTAGACCTTGAGCTAAATTTTATGAGAGTAGACAAGCTTTCAACCGTATTTGGAATTATTTTTTGCATAGCAGCCTTTCTTGGAAATGTATTTGCCTTTCATCTGCGAGAAAGCACACAGCCCTTTGTGGCTCTAATTTATGCGGGAGCTGCGATAGGAGCTGTTTTCGCAGGCGATCTTATTACACTGTTTGTTTATTGGGAACTTACTGCTCTATCATCGGTTTTTCTTATTTGGGCACGTAAGACTGAAGGAGCTTACCATTCCGGTATGCGATATTTAATTATTCAAGTTTTATCAGGGGTTATCCTGCTTTTCGGAGTTGCGCTATTTTACTTTGAGACTGGTTCGATATCCTTTGTAAAGATGCAGCTAGGTAGTTTAGCTACAGTTTTAATTTTTATTGCTTTTGGCATCAAGTGCGCTTTCCCATTTATGCACAATTGGCTTCAAGACAGTTATCCTTCTGCCACTATAACCGGTACTGTAATACTTTCTGCCTTCACCACAAAACTAGCCGTTTATGCGCTAGCTCGAGGATTTCCAGGTACAGAACTTTTAATTTATATTGGAGCTGCTATGACCGTATTTCCTATCTTCTTTGCAGAGGTCGAGAATGACTTAAGAAAGGTCTTAGCGTACAGCCTAAATAATCAACTCGGTTTTATGGTTGTTGGTGTTGGCGTTGGAACTGAGTTAGCATTAAATGGCACCACAGCACATGCCTTCTCACATATTTTATATAAAGCACTACTCTTTATGAGTGTTGGTGCTGTTCTATTTAGGACAGGTACTTCTAGAGCTTCGGAGTTGGGCGGGATATATAGAACGATGCCGTTGACAGCAATATTTTGCCTTATTGGAGCGGCATCAATTTCAGCGTTCCCTCTTTTTTCCGGATTTATCAGTAAATCTCTTATTATGAGTGGAGCAGGAAAAGAGCATTACCAAATCATTTGGTTAATTCTTGTTTTTGCATCTGCCGGCGTTTTGTCCCATTCGGGGATAAAGGTTCCCTACTTTACTTTTTTTCATCATGACTCAGGTAAGAGGCCAAGCGAAGCACCTGCTCATATGCTACTAGCGATGGGATTAACAGCAATTCTTTGTATTTATATCGGTATTTTCCCCAATAATTTGTACGCACTTATGCCTTTCCAAGTGAAATATGAACCTTACACTTTTGAACATATTCTTACACAGTTACAATTGTTGTGCTTTGCTATTTTAGCTTTCTATATTTTAAGTAAATTAAAACAATTGCCATCGGAAACACGTTCAATAAACTTAGATTTCGATTGGACCTATCGGAAGCTTATGCCATCTGTGGTCGGCAAACTTTTATTATTTCTAGAATTAATTGAACAAAGAGGATTGAAGGGCTTTAACAAATTTTTGAGTTTGTTTATGGACAGAATATATCAGGTCTCTGGACCAGAAGGTATTTTGACAAGAATTTTAACATCAGGTACTATGGTGCTATTCATAGCAATTGTCTTGTTGGTTGTTTTAGGAATTATTCTATTTTAATAGTGCCGCTCTTTTTCTACTAAACCAATCGGCTGTAACCCCCTTTTTATCCTGCCAATATTTTTAAGGATAGATTTAATAGAACTTTTCAACCTTGTCGGTGCTGAAATGTGAGGGGTGACAGTCACTTTATCGTGAAACCAAAAGGGATGTTCCGGTGGTAAAGGTTCCTCGTTAAAAACATCTAAGGTACACTCGGATAACTTTCCGCTATCAAGTGCTTTTAGAAGATCACAATCCTCAATCAATCCGCCTCTTCCAGCGTTAATTAATACTGCTCCATCTTTAACCACTTTAAGCGTCTCTGTGTTAATGATAGTTTTTGTTTGCTCCGTGAGTGGTAATAGTAGAATTAGGTAGTCTGAGGTGGAAAGGATTTTTGTCAAACCTTCTGGCCCAACTAATGATTTCACCCCACTAATTTTTTTCTTGTTTGCAGACCAGCCAGCTACATTAAAATCAAGTTTTCTAAGTTTCCTAGCGGTGGCTGATCCCAAGGTTCCAAGACCCAAAACTCCTATATCAACTTGATCTGCGAGTAACCTCTCCTTATGAGAAGTTTTCCACTCTTTTTTTGTGGGTTTGATATAGCTATCAAGATCAAGATGGTACCTTAACACGTGAGCAGCACACCATTCTGCCATACATTGTGTCATTTCAACATCTATTAATCTCACCAATGATTGTGTAATTGTTTTGTTTAAGAGTGTTTTTTCAACACCTGCAAATGTAGAGAATATTATGGTGCTGTCTGGAAAGAGGGCGAAGTCAGATATCTCAGAGTCATCGGAGTATATTATTGCGTTTACTTCCCCACTCCTCGATATATCCTCAATAATTTTACAGTCTAAAGATTGATCGTAGATTTCATTTGCAAGAATTTTCTTGTATTCTAATGTGTTGGGGCCAGTTGATACATAGATATTCAATTCAAAGCCTATCATTTTTGTGTACGTGAGCACTTTGTATTAGTCCGAAGCTTAGCATGATTACAATCATCGAAGATCCCCCGTAAGATATTAATGGTAAAGGTATACCAACAATAGGTAATAGGCCCATAACCATTGCAATATTTATAGAGAAGTAGGTAAAAAAGGTCATGCATAGACCGGTTATCAATAAGCGGGAATACCTGTCTGTCGTTGCTAGAGCTGAAAAAATACATAGAGCTACTATAAGGCTATAAATGATAAGAAGCCCAATTGTTCCAAAAAACCCAAATTCCTCAGCTAGTGTAGTAAAAATAAAGTCGGTGTGTTTCTCGGGTAAAAAGTTAAGCTGACTTTGCGAGCCTTGCATGTAACCTCGCCCAAAAAGACCTCCTGAACCTAACGCAATTTTTGACTGTGTTATGTGGTAACCTGATCCCAAGGGATCTGCTGATGGATTCAAAAAGGTATCTATTCTCCTGAAATGATAATCTTTAAGTAATTGCCATTCTGTATTTCGGCTTTGAAACAAAATTAATAATAGAGCGAAGAAGCCAGCCCCTCCAAATAAAAAATACCCGAAATGCACCCCAGCAATAAACATAACGAAAATTCCAATGATAATAATAACCAAGGCCGTGCCAAGATCTGGCTGTCGAAAAACTATAAATGCTGGTATCAGAATAAATATAAGAGGGACCAGAACATAAAACGGATGAGATACCTTATTGATAGGAAGCTTATGATAATAATAAGCAAGAGTCATAACCATCGATATTTTGAATGCTTCAGAGGGCTGTAATTTTATTATTTTTAAATCTAACCACCTTTTTGCTCCCATTCCAATGTCGCCATAGAAATAGACAGCAATTAATAATGCTAAACCTAAGATATAACTGAATGGTGATATTTTCTGCCATAAGGAAATGCTTATTGTTGACATCACAAAGATCAACAGAAAGCTTATGAAAAATCGATTTATCTGAGGTTTAGTCCAAGGATCCCAACTTCCACCACTTACAGAATACAGCATTAAAAAACCAAACAAGGCCGTTACCAAAATTAAAATTTGAAGTGGCCAATTAATGTAAAGTATCTTAATAAAAGGATTCATCTTAACTGTTCGGCTTCATATCAGTTCCTAGATTTATTTTTTCTGCAATATCTAAAAGTCTATTGCGCACCTCTAATTGTTGTTTTTCTGGATAAGCTGTTATTGGAGGAATACCTCCATAAAGTTGAAAAAGCATTATATCTCTTGCAATTGGGGCTGCTACCTTTGAGCCGCTTCCTCCATGTTCAACCACCACACTAAGAGCGTATTTTGGGTTTTGATATGGAGCGAAGCAGGTAAACAGAGCATGATCTCTCATTTTCCAAGGTAAATCTTCATTTTTAATTACACCCACTTCACGTTCTTCTCTTGTAATCCT
>CABZEW010000002.1 GCA_902524845.1 uncultured Alphaproteobacteria bacterium | reverse complement strand
AAAAGAGCATTTTTTATACCTAATGCCAGCACAACTACGACCAAGACAATTACAATCGCTGCAAAAACGTTGTTACCTAGATCGTTAAGTAAATTTCTAACAGACTTAGATTCATCAAATAAGTAATCAACATTTATATTTCCTGGAATATTTGACACTTCTTCAGAAATAATTTTCTTTGAGGCGTCAACTACTTCAATAATGTTTGAACCTACTCTCTTTTTTATGTCTAAAACAACAGCAGGTCTACTGTTAACTCTTGACCAGCTTTTTTTATCCTCAAAAGTTCTTCTAATAATTGCAATATCACCAAAATTAATAGTGGTACCATCAGCTATCTTTATAGGCATCAAGAAAAGTTCGTCTAATGTTTCAACAACACCTGGCACTTTAACGACCAGTCTGCCATTTTCATTTTCAATGGCACCAGCAGTCACTAATTGATTATTAGCTGCTACCAGTCCTATGACATCTTGGGGGTTAATACCGTAAGATTCTATAGAATTTGCATCAATGAGTATTTCTATTACTTCTTTTCTATCACCCCCAACTTCAACTTCTAAAACACCGGATACGCTCTCAACTTTTTCTTTAAGATTATTTGCTATGTTAATCAAAGATGACTCCGGGACATTACCAGATAAGGAAACAGACAAAATTGGGAACAGTGCCAAACTTATCTCAGTTACCTTCGGTTCTTCAGCGTTTTTTGGTAAATCCTTCTTTGCATCATCGACCGCCTGCCGTACGTCCTCTAAAACGAGGTCTATATCTTCACCTGCATCAAACTCAACGGTTATGGATGTATAACCTTCTGTTGCTGCTGAAGTCATTTTTTTTAACCCTGTAACCGTTTTGAGCTGTTTTTCTAAGGGTTTTGTCAACAACTTTTCTGCGTCGGACGGTGATATACCCTCGTAGGCTACGCTAACGTATGCGACCGGAATTTCGACATCGGGCGATGCTTCCTTTGGTATCGATAAGAATGCATTGATACCTGAAAAGAATATCAAAATTAAGCCTAATATAACAGCTCCCGGTCTTTTAAAGCATCCCTCAATAATTGATTTCATGTTTTGTTCTCAGTTAACTTTATATTCTATCTCATCACCTGGACTCACATAGGCCTGACCAGTTGTCAGAACTATTTGATCATTTTCCAAACCAGATACGACAGCAAAATCACCTGAAGTTCTAACAAGAAGAACATCATTTTCGTAAACTATACCTTCTCTGACAGTCTTGACCTTTAAAGATCCATCTTCTCCAATGATGAGGTGTGCGGGTGAAAGAGAAAAGGCTTTAACTTTTTCTACTAAAATACCAACCTCAGCACTCATTCCAGCCTTCAATGATCTATCGTCATTATCTATCTCAATTTCAACAACAAATGTTCGAGTGGCCTCACTAGCTGACGATGCTATGCGTTTCACTATACCTCTCTTGTTTCCCACACCTGTTACGTTGATCACTACTTCATCACTTAATGATATTTTAGCTACATCTGTTTGAGCTACAGGAGCGAACAGCAACATTTTCGAGAGATCAATTATCTTTCCAATGTTTTGATTCTTTTTGACAAATTGACCTGCTTCAACATTCAATGATTCTAGCGTACCTTCTATCCCCGCCAATACCGTACTGTTTTTAAGATTATTTTTCAGTGTCGCAACGTCGGCTTTTGCTCGGGCTAAGGCAGCCTCTGCTCTCACCAGGTTCAATTCTGATGTCATGCTTTTTTTTGATAAGCTCTCAGCTATTGAGTAATTTTTCTCTTCGAGCCGCAAACTAGCTTCTCCAGCCTCTAATTGTTGTGGTATTGTTCCTTTATCTATTTCAAGAATGATGTCATTCTTACTTAGAGCCTGACCTCTTTGCCTCACTATATCTTTTACTTCACCATCCTTCTTCACTAAAACATCTATTTCGTAAACTGGTTTTAGCACACCGCTAGCTCTTACAACTTTGAAAGTATCTCGGTTTTGTACTTTTTGAGCTGAAACTACGAATACCTTTTTAGTATCTTCTTTTTTATTAGTTGCCTTTTCTTCCTCTTTACTACCCAGAAAACCTGGAGCCATCCATATGATAATTAATGCTGTTATGAGGCCCGCTATAGTTTTTCTAGAGCTAAAGAATGAAAATAATCTGTATTTCTGCTTGTGAGGTTTATTAAAATCGATATGTCGCTTGGTAACCATTCTTTAATCTAACTGAACTTTTAAATAGTTTTCTAATTTTTCAAAAGATACATTTCTTTTAATAAAGCCAGTACCTATATCTTTCAATAAAATCAAGTTAATATTATTGCCGACTACTTTTTTGTCTTGCTTAATAAAACTTAAAATTTTTCCGACATTTAATTTATGATTATCTATTTGAGTAATTGCCGTAGGTAATTTCATTGTGGCCAGATGTTTTTTTATATCACCTACTTTTGATTGATGTATGTAACCTTCCTGACAAGAAAAACAAGCAGCAAGCACCATGCCTAAAGAAACTGCTTCTCCGTGCAATAATTTTTGAGAATAATCAAAATAACTTTCTAAAGCATGCCCAAAGGTATGACCAAAATTTAATAGTGCTCTCTCTTCTTTCTCTGTTTCATCGACTTCGACAACCTTACTTTTTAGGTCTAGTGATTTCTCGATGATATACATTAGGACCTTTTTATCTCTCGCTCGAGTAAGTTTTTGGTTTTCAATTAAGAACTTGTAGAAATCTTTATCAAATACAAGAGCCATTTTAAAAACCTCAGCATATCCAGAAAGAAAATCCCTTTCTGATAATGTGCTTAGGAAAGATATATCGCAATAAACAGCTCTTGGATGGTAAAAAGTTCCAATAGAGTTTTTAGCAGCTCCACTATTAATAGCGGTCTTACCTCCAACGGAGCTATCTACTTGAGATAACAAGGTAGTCGGAATTTGGATCAAATTTATACCTCTACGAAATAGGTTGGCAGCCAGAGATACTAAATCTCCAACTACGCCTCCGCCAAAAGCGATAATATAGTCTGTCCTGTCAAAATTCAGCTCGGTCAACCAATCCAGAACTGCTTTGAGATTGTGCCAGCTCTTCGAAGATTCACCCGGTTCGATTAAAAATAAGTGAGAGTTTATTTTTAAACCCCTTAATTGATCCAACAGATTTGAATATTGGCAATTGTTCACTTTTTTATCCGTTATTATTGCAATTTTCTTTTGTGTAAAAGTTAATTGAAGCTCGTTAGTCTTTTTTTTAAGCAGGTTTTCACCTATTAATATATCGTAACTTGGTTTTCTCGATAAAATGCGTATGGTTTTACTTTTAATCATTATTTTTCATTACCTTGTTCAACAATAAATTTTTTATCACTGCGTCTACTGTTATTCCCAAATCCGGGTCTTCATTTGTAATATAAATATCTGCCTGACTGTAGAATTTTATTCTTTCCTCAATCTTCTCAAGCAGAGAGTCTACTATATTTTTGTTTTTCAAAAGAGGACGTTGTTTCTGATTGAGAATACGTTTTGCTATAATACGTACATCACAATGGACCCAAATTGAACAAGAGTTGAGTTTTATCATACTCCTTGTTTTTGGGGATAGTATAGATCCTCCACCTGTTGAAATAATATGCGCAGCGCTATCTAATGCCCTGCCTAAAACTTTTTCTTCAACTTGCCTAAAGTATTTTTCACCCGAGTCTTCGAATATTTTATATATCTCTTTTCCAACTTCCTTTTCGATCATTTTATCTGTATCAGAAAAAGGAACCCCCAACCTTTCAGAAAGCATGTTTCCAATAGCACTCTTTCCACTACCCATTATACCTATTAAAACTACCGATTTAGATAAAATTTGTTTCATTCCATAAATTGATTTACAATATAAAAGCTGTGGTTAGGGGTGCTATATAGTAATAAAGATCGTAAATTATTGCAAAAAGTTAAATATTGCAAAAAACTTAGATTCAGTAGGAATAAAGAAATTTGCTTAAATACTATATTATATGGTCAACAGTGTTATTTATTACTTGTTTTTTTTTATACCTGTTGATCGAACAAGACCCTCCGAAAGGTGAAATAATTATTGAAGTAAATATAAATGATCAATCAAAAAATTAGAGCTTTCCTCTTAGTTTTTGTAGCCTTAGTAATTATTTTTTCTCAAGGGTATTCAGATGATATTAAGCCTCAAAATGCTTTAAAAGAGAATACTGAAATAGAGATGAAATCATTGGTATCCACTCCTGCTAACATGTTGGGAAAAAACAATATCGAAGAAACCTTTTTGGGTAAAATAAACTTTAATGGCATAGGACTAATTTCCATCGAAAGAACTAAATTTCCAGAAGATTTATGGAGCAACTCCAGCGAAGTAGCACTCTCAGAAAAACTTAAAAACATGCCTAGACTTTCTTTAGCAAGCACCAATCGAATATTCAAAAGATTGCTACTTGTAGACGCATCTCCCCCCTTAAACTCAATTGGCATCAAAAATATGGGTTATTCCTTCCTATTGTCACGCATTGATCAATTAATAAATTTGGGTGCATTGGACGAAGCAGAGGAACTCCTTAACTATATAAAAGAGCCTTCAATTGAATTCATGCAGAGAAAAATCGAAGTTGCTTCACTGAATGGAAGGCTTTCAAAAACTTGTGATTTGGCTAATAAATATCCAAACTTCAGAGGAATGCTTCAGTTTAAAATAATATGTTTAGTGAGGAACAATGACTGGCAAGCAGCCGCTTTGGCTTTCGCAGTAGGTTCATCTTTGAAGCAATTTAATCAAAAAGAGGAACAGTTGTTACTAAATTTTTTAGATCCTGATATTGGGTTAAATTATAATAATAGAGTGGCAATTAGTGATTTAAGCCCCACAAACTTTTACTTAATGCACGGCAACAAAGAGTTAATACCTCCTGAAGATATTCCAAACAAATACGCATATGCATTTAGTCGATCGGGCATGTCCCCTAAAGTACGGATTAAATCAGCAGAGCAGTTAGCGTCAAAGTATGTAGTTAATCCTAACACTCTATTTAATCTATACAGATCAAGTCCATATGAAGCTAAAGAAAAAACTGATAACGCAAAGAAAACTGTGATTGAATTAGATCAATCTTTTAAGAATGATAGCGAGCAAAAAAAACTGGCAGCTTTAAGGGAAGCAACGAGAGTCTTTCAAAAAAAAAGTTTACTCGCTCAGCTATCTAGTGAATATAAAAATGAATTGAAAACTTTACAT
This sequence comes from uncultured Alphaproteobacteria bacterium, assembly GCA_902524845.1. Classification (GTDB taxonomy): domain Bacteria; phylum Pseudomonadota; class Alphaproteobacteria; order Rhodobacterales; family Rhodobacteraceae; genus CACIJG01. The sequence goes on along the minus strand of CABZEW010000002.1, from coordinate 90,604 downwards.
CATTCCGATGATCAAAGACTAAATGATCTGGCAATTGCTCTCCTTAGCCTAACAGATGGCTTGAGCAATGAATTTTTTAATTCAGGCTCAACCATTCCTAGCATCAATTGCTTAATAGATATAAAAAAAAAGATATTCATCAGCTATGAAGCCGACACAGAGTTATGCAAATTAGTAAAAAAACTAAATATAGAAATAATTAAAAAAAGTTTCCCAAAAAATAGAGACTATGATGACCAGATGGAAAAGGGTCTAATTTTATTAGAAAGCTTGAATTTATTGGGAGATGGCTTTTCAGCGGAACGAGAAGACTTAAAGTTGGGTTTGAGTATGTTAACAAAAATTGGCCTTATTGATTTAGTTAATGAAATCTCAATAGAGCTGATCGCTTTAAATGCTTTAAAAAAAATGGCTTTTTAACAAATGAAAAATTTGGATAGTTTATCGTCTAATTTTCTTCTAAGTATTGTGACCGAAAAGAATATGAGTCTAAATACTGCATCTTCATATGCAGCAGATCTAAAGATTTTTTTTAGATTTATAGAACAGCAAAACTTAAATATTGGAATGGTTAGGAAAAATGATATCGGTAAGTTCTTCCAAAGCCAACGACAAGAAGGTTTCTCGGATAATACCGTTTCCCGCAGATTATCTACTATGAAACAGTTTTTTAAATTTATAGTCCGGGAAGGCTATTTAGATAGAAACCCTTGTGAGGATATAAAGAACTTTAAAAAGAACAAAACAATTCCTGGCTTTTTATCTGAAGAAGAAGTGTTGAGAATATTGAATGCTGCTAGCCTTGTTGGGAAAGATAACACTGAGAGAACTAGGAATAAGGCTGCAATTGAAATACTTTACGCAAGTGGAATGAGAGTAAGTGAACTTGTTTCATTACGAAAATCAATTTTTACCGGTTCACCAGAATTGATTTTAATAAAGGGTAAAGGTAATAAAGAACGTATGGTTCCAATTTCGAAAATAGCTTTATCTGCGACTAAAAAATATTTGACGGAGCTGGAAAAAACCAACATAGAATTTTATAAGAGTGATTTTTTATTTCCCTCAAAATCAAAAAATGGCTATTTAAACAGAGAGAGATTTTTTTTGATTATTAAAGAGATTGCTAAAAACGCCGGACTGAACGCACAGTATATTTCACCGCATAAAATCAGACACGCATTCGCCTCTCATTTGTTGTCTAATGGTGCAGACTTAAGAGTCATACAAACCTTGCTTGGTCACAAAAACCTTAGTACTACTGAAATTTATACACATGTGCTAGATGAAAAAATAATAAAGAGTGTTCAGGAAAATCACCCTTTTGCGAAAAAAAGTTTTAAATACTTGAAAACAAATCATTAGGCCATAGGAAAGGAATTAATTATGCTCACTGACTCCAGTTTTTGGTTAACGTCACTCTCTATTGCTGGCTTGCTGATTATTTCAGCTTTTTTCTCAGGATCTGAAACTGCGCTCACTGGGGCAAGCAAAGCCAAACTTACTGCATTGAAAGCCAAGCGCTCCAAAATGGCAACAAGAGCTTTAGCTCTAAAAGAAAACGGTGAGAGCTTACTCGGAGCATTGCTATTAGGCAATAATTTAGTAAACATCCTTGCTACCTCACTTGCAACTTCTTTATTCACTGCTCTTTTTCAGGAAAATGGTGTTATTATCGCAACTTTCACCATGACCTTTTTAATATTAGTTTTTGCTGAAATTATGCCCAAAACTTATGCGATAACTAATCCAGAGGGTGTTTCAATAAAGGTTGCAGGTTTAGTAAGGTTTTTTGTATTCGCCTTCACTCCTTTTATTAAGGCAATTAGAATTTTTGTACGATTTATTTTCAATGTTTTCGGAGTGAAGTCCGATGATAATATCGAGGAAATGGCAACAGAAGAGATAGCAGGAGCTATATCCCTTCATCACTCTGAGGGAGCAGTGCAGAAAGAAGCTAGAGATATCCTTCTTGGAGCACTAGACCTTGGGAATCGAGAAGTAGAAGAGATCATGTTGCATCGCAGTCAAATCGAAATGATAAGCGCAAATAGTTCACCTAGTGAAATTTTTGAGAAGTGCCTTAACTCTCCATACACTAGGCTTCCGATATATGAAGATACTCCAGAAAATGTGATTGGAGTGCTACATGCCAAAGACGTTTTACGTTCACTCAAGCGATTTGGCCTTGGACAATCCACGAGTAAAGTCAACGTAAATGAAATAAAAATCCTCGATGTCGCCATGAAGCCATATTTTGTTCCCGAAACAACCACTCTCGATCAACAAATGAAACAATTTCTAAAAAGAAAATCACACTTTGCCCTCGTAGTTGATGAGTATGGTGCTCTTCGTGGTCTTATTACACTAGAGGATATTTTGGAGGAAATAGTAGGTCAAATCAGTGATGAACACGATGTGATCGAACAACAAGTAAAGGAACTTAACGATAGCTCAATAATAATAGATGGTAATATGACTATTAGAGATTTAAATAGACATCGAGACTGGAACATTCCTGATGAGGAAGCGAATACAGTAGCAGGTCTTGTGATTCATGAAGCACAATCAATACCATCCGAAAAGCAAATTTTTATTTTTAACGGATTTCGATATGAAATATTAAAGAGAAAAGGCAATCGTATAACTAAAATAAAAATAAAAAAATTAGGCTCTTAATTGTTATATTTCTTAAGTGCCAATACAGCGTTCATACCACCAAATGCAAAAGAATTGTTAAGTACCACATCTACTTTTTTAAGCTCTTGAGAGCAATTGGGTACTATATCAAGATCGCAATTCGGGTCTAGACCCAGATAATTAATTGTTGGAGGGATTACTTTTTCACTTACAGCAAGTGTACATGCTAAAAGTTCAATTGCTGCGGTGGCTCCTATAAGGTGACCATGCATAGCTTTTGTGGAAGAAACTTTGAGAGAGCCAGAATGTGATCCGAAAACTTTATTAATCGCTTCACATTCCACTTTATCGTTCAAAAGGGTACCCGTGCCATGTGCATTGATATAGCTCACGTCGGTATTATTTGCCATCCCATCTTTCAACACTCCCCTAAGAGCTTTTTCAGGACCAATATTATTTGGTTTAATGAGATCGGAGGCGTCGGAAGACATCGCAAACCCAATAACTTCTGCGATGATCTCCGCTTTTCTTTTTTTTGCAGAGCCCAAACTTTCAAATACAAATATGCCAGCTCCTTCACCATGAACAAGACCATCTCTTCCTTTAGAAAAAGGTCGACACTTGCTTGGAGATAGGACTCTTAAACTTTCCCAAGGTTTAATACCTCCAAAACTTAAAAAACTCTCACTTCCTCCTGTGATCATAATGCTTGATTTTCTTGATTTTATAGTCTCATAGGCTAAGCCCATGGCGTGATTAGCGGAAGAACAGGCTGAAGAGACTGTAAAGCTTGGGCCTTGTATTCCGTATTCAATCGAAATCAAACTAGTTGCAGAGTTATTCATTATTTTTGGAATAGTGAGAGGGTGCAATTTATTGTGACCTTTCTCAAAAACCTGTTTATAGCTGTAATTGATAGTTTCAATACCACCAATGGACGACCCCAAAATTATGCCAGCATTTTCCGACCACCTCTCCCGAGAGTCTTCTAGTCCTGAAGATGTTATTGCTTCATTGGCGGCTAACAAAGCGAATTGTGAAAATCGGTCCATTCTCCCAATCTGTTTTTGTTCAAAGTGTTTATTAGGGTCAAAGTTTTTGATTTGCCCGCCAGTTCTTACGTTTAACCTTGTTACATCTGGAAATTCAAGCATACTGATTCCAGACTTTCCTTCTTTCATACTATTATATATTTCAGGAACGGACATCCCGATAGATGATATCCCGCCCATTCCTGTTATTACCACTCTATTTGTCATAAAAGTTCAATCACAAGTAAAAAAGCTAGGCATTTCGTTGCAGGAGTCCTTTTAGATGACTAATAAGACTTGAAACGGTATGAAAATTTTTCTTTAGCTCACTTTCCTCTAATCCCTCAAAGGGAATTGATATTTTAAAGGTTTCCTCTAACGAAAAAATAAGTTCAACTATGGCAACTGAGTCAAGATTAAGATCTTCAAACTTACTCAGTAAGGATATTTCCTTTGGATCTATACCTGCTTGCTCGCCAATCAATTCCAGAACCTGCTCTTCTATCTTATCCATGTAAATATTCACTAATTTAAGAATATTAAAAATTTGTGCGAATTGTATAAATTTATTATTTTTTCAACATTTTTATTATTTGTGGCAAACGCCTGAAGGCTATGTAAGATTTTATATTCCTACTTTTCGACATAGCGGGATTACCCATTAGGAACTGGTTAGACTTAGCATTAACCGACAAACCAGTTTTACCTGCTAAAATTACGTCCGAGCCAACTTCAATATTATCACCAACTCCTGATTGTCCACCCATAACCACTCTATCACCAATTTTCGCCGAGCCCGCTATTCCAACTTGGCCACAAATCAGGCAATTTCTGCCTAGCTGCACATTGTGCGCGATGTGAACCAAATTATCTATTTTTGTACCCTTCCCAATGATGGTGTCGCTTATTGTGCCTTTATCTATACAGCAATTAGCACCTATCTCCACATTATCGTGGATGTCTACGGAGCCTAAACTTTCTACCTTAAGATAATTATTTAAGTCCATCTTTACTTCATCTGTTCTTGCTAACATGACTTTTTCAATACCGTCCCCTGTATCTGACACGAAAGAGAACCCATCACTTCCAATAACGGCGTTAGCATTGCATGTAACGTTCTTACCTATTTTGACATTTTCAAAAACTCTTACGCCGGGATAAAGAACACATCTATTATCAATGGTGACATTGTCCATTATTGTGACGTTAGAAAAAATATTTACATTGTCTCCGATGACACAATTAGCTCCCACAGATGTAAATGGTCCAACATTGACATTCTTCCCAATTTTTGCTGTTTCATCGATAATTGCACTCGGACTTATTCCTTTCGCCTCCTTTGGAGGGAAATAAAATAGCTTGTTCACCTTATATAAGGCCAACTTCCCTCTATTAAGAAAGATCGCCCCCTCAAGGTTTAATTCTTTCCAGTCCACTTTTTTCGTGAATAAAGCAGCCTTTGCCTTTCCAAGGCTGATATCTTTAATATATTGGTCACTTAAAGCTAAAGCAAGCTGGGTTTCATTCGCTAACTTCGGTTCACTGGGACCAGCGACCAGTAATTTGGGGTTTCCCTTTAAAGCCCCACCTATACGGTTTGAAATGTCTTCAAGTGTAAGCATTTTGTTTAAATCTGATCAATATTTTTAGAAATCTAATCAAAAAAGAGATACTCCTGCATCCACCAAAGCCATATAAACGAGAGCATCTCTTCCATAAACATCGGCCCTGTAGTGAATTTGACCAAACTCATCAAAGAATGCGGTACGATAAGTAATGTAAACGGGAATTTTTCTCGACAAATTAATGTAGGTTTCCTCTTCTTTTTGTAGCAATTCCTGAAACTTGGTCTCTGGATCAACCTCTTGGTCTCTTAGCAGAGAGTATGCGAATTCAAAAGGCTCCTGTAACCTTATACAACCGTGACTGAATGTCCTCTCGTCCTTAAAAAAAAGATCTTTCATAGGGGTATCATGCATGTAAATACTGAATTTATTTGGAAACATGAACTTTACTAGTCCTAGAGCGTTGATGTTACTAGGTATTTGTTTAATAAGAAAAGGGAAGTTTTCGGGAGTAAACGCCTGCATATCAATTAAATTTGAGTCAATAATGGAGTCGGTACCTCTAACCATTAAAACCATTTCGTTATCAATCAAAAAATTGGGATCACTCTGAATTAAGGGAAGATATTCATCAACAGCTATACTTTTTGGAACATGCCAAGTTGGATTAACTACCATATGAGTTATAGTGTCGTTAAACTCAGCTGTTTGGTTGCTAGGAAGGCCAATAACTACTCTGGATTGCCAGACTTTTTTGTTTTCTGATTTAAAATATGCGTGGAAGTTTGGCTGATTAACTAACACATATTCCCCACCACGGTCTTGGTTATTCCATCTCATTCTCTCCAAATTAACTAATACTTGAACTATTCTGGTTTTAGGAGGCACGTTTATAGCTTCAATACTTTTTGCTCCAAAAACACCGTCAGGGTTCAAACCATGATACTCTTGAAATTTCTTTACTGATGCATCCAGCTGATCATCAAATAACCTTAAATTAGTTTGATAAACTGGATAACCCATTGCACTCAGCCTTTTTCGTAGAAAGGGCACATTGTCATGAGTCATCCCCACTTGTAAAGGTACATCAGTTGGAACAAGATCTCCCCATGCCCCATTTAACAAAACCTCCTTTAACCTATTTAGCTCAGAGATTAAGGCAGTATATTCGCTTGAACTTGGAAAAAGGTCTTGAAAAAATACCTCTACATCCAAGCTCTCTGTTAATGATGCCAGAACGATATTCGGATCTTTCCTCTGCGAGACCACATTTATATTCATGTCGATTATATTTGGGTTCAAAATACCACCAGAGACGTCTTGCGCAAACAACAAGAAGGCCTCTGTAGCCATTAGCTCAAGATTTGCTTTTTGGGTTGGTTCGTTTTCAAAAATTGCCTGACTTAGTTCCTTTAGAGGATATCGCGATTTTGGAAGGCCATGAGACCCTACTTGATTTAAAGATCTCAATAGACTTTCTAACCTTTTCCTGTTTTCTATCCAAAATGGTTCGAATTTTCGTTCGGAATAAAATAAAGATATTGGATCGCTGGAGCTATAAAATTCACCAAGCGACGACTTCAATGCATTGCGCAATAAGCTATCCTGACTGTCGTTTTCTTGTGCAATAGACGCAAAGGAAAAAATATTTAAGACAAGAACGGCGATCACCACTCCCGACAAGGTGTATTGTCTTATCATTGCAAGATAATCTTGAAATTTGAATAAGTAAGGTTTATCGCTAAACATTTTTTGCCTTCTATAATTATATTTTGTTGTGTAAAAAATTTGACGTTATATATTTTCTGTGTCAAATTATTAACATCGGAGAGTTTTGACTACGTTAAAGATAAGCTTTTTTTCAAAATATTCCACTGATTCGAAAGTTTATCTTTTATTTTTTCCGATATCATGCGATAACTTTGCTTTATAAAGAAAAAGATAAAATTCGAGGCCAAACAGGTATGATAACAAGACGATCCTTGCTTACAATAATTGCGTCTACAGCATCAGCCGTATCGGCGGCGCCTATTCTAGCAAAGGCACCGGGGTTTTTACGAGGCGCTGGTGATATTCGTAAGATAAGATTTAGGAACTTTAACACGGGTGAATTTATAAATTCGGTTTACTGGATAGAAGGTTCGTATGTTGACGGCGCTATGAGAGAGATAGACTACTTTATGAGAGACTGGAGGCAAAACAAAGAAAGGCCCTATGACCCAGCTAACATAGATATTTTATCGGCAACGCAAGGACTGCTTGACAGTTCTGAACCATTTTACCTTTTATCAGGATATAGAACAAAAAAAACAAATAAAATGCTTTCAAGAATGACAGATGGGGTCGCTCAAAACTCTTACCATGTCAAAGCAATGGCAGCAGACATAAGAATGAGAACAAGATCTACAGATAAAATTAGCAAAGCTGCAAAAAGTTTTAAGACGGGCGGAGTAGGCAGATATGCACGCTCTGGCTTCGTTCATATCGACTCTGGCCCATTTAGAACATGGACCTCATAGTTCAATTATTAAGGTCTTAAGGTTCCATTTCCATTTACATGGTATTGAAATGAAACTAGGTGCTGGGCACCTATAGGACCTCTTGCATGAAGCTTGTTAGTGGAAATGCCAATTTCCGCACCAAAACCAAATTCTCCTCCATCAGCGAATTGAGTGGATGCATTACAAAGGAGAATTGAACTATCTAACTTTTTGAAAAATATTTCGCTGGCAGATTTATCCTTTGTTAATATGCAGTCTGTGTGGTTTGATCCAAAATTCCTAATATGAGAGATAGCACCATCAATGTCCTCAACGACTTTAACCGCAAGAATGTTTTCAAGAAATTCAAATCCATAGTCACTATCAGATATAGCAACAACAAGCTTATTATTAAATAACATCTTATTTGCTCGTATTTCTATCCCTTGTGCAATTAAAAAATTTATTAGCTCCTCTCCATATTTATTATGAAATTCCTTATCAATTAATATTGTTTCGACAGCTCCACATATACCTGGTCTTCTTGACTTAGAATTTAGCACTACTGATTTGGCGATATCAAGATCAGCTTTTTTATGGATATAAATATGGACGATCCCCTCTAGATGAGCAAAAACTGGAACTTTTGCTTCACTTTTTATAAATTCAACCAAGCTCCGTCCTCCTCTAGGGATCACTACATCAACATAATCTGTCATGCGAACCAATTGTTTTACTTCCTGTCTATCGCCAGATCCCAGTATTTGAACGCAGTTTTCTGGCATTCCCTTATCTGCCAAAGCTAGCGTTAGCAAATCATATAAGACTTTCACAGTTTTCAAGGAGTCTGAGCCTGGTTTCAATATAGAAGAGTTTTTTGACTTAAGGCAAAGGGCTGCCGCATCACAGAAAACATTTGGTCTACTCTCGAAAATTACTCCAACCACGCCAATTGGAGTAGTTACCTTTTTAATTTGCAAACCATTTGGACGCGTGACTGTCTCTAATATTCGATCTACGGGTGATTTTTGCTGTGCAACGTCGAACATAACAGTCTTCAAATAATTAATTCTATCTTCATTTAGCGTTAATCTGTCGATAGAGGCCATACTGGTATTATTTTGACGAGCTAACTCTATATCTTCACTATTTGCTTTCAGTATCCTAGCTTGATTTTTTTGAATGAGCCTTGAAAAAAGGACTAACGTCTCACTAATAACTTGATCTGATCTTCCGGAAAGAGTCAAGGCTGCGCTACACGCATTTTTGCCCACAGCTTCTATGTTAGAGTGATGAATCAATAATTAATGCTCCCTAGTTAAAAAAAGCCATGTTATCTCTGTGAATAAGCTCTGGCTTTCGATTATACCCCAACACACTAGGTATGTCCTCTGATTTAATACCAAGTATCATCCCTGTTTCACTTTGATCGAATGAAGCTAGCCCCTTTGCTATTATTTGTCCCTCTTCTCCCTTCACAGTAACAACATCTCCTCTGTTAAATTGACCGATACATTTTATTGCACCTACTGGCAATAACGAGTTGCCAGATTTTAATGCCTTTTCTGCCTTTAAATCAATTGTTATCTCACCTAAGGATTTCATATTTAAAATCCATTTCTTCCTTGCGGCTTTTACACTTTGAGAAGCTAAAAACCATGTTGCTTTTTTTTCAGAAATATTACTAATTGGATTACTTTTTTGACCATCAGCGATAATTAAATTGCAACCCACCGACGTAGTTACTTTCGCGGCTTCAATTTTTGTTTTCATGCCTCCATGGGAGAAATTATTTTCTGGTCCCTCTGCCATGAGTTCTATTTCTTCCGTGATCTCGCTGATAAAGGGAATGTGCACCGCATGCTCACTTTTTTTAGGCGACTCAGTATAAAGTCCATCAATATCAGATAGTAGTATTAAAAGGTCTGAGTCACATATCGATGCAACTTGTGCGGCCAATCTATCGTTATCTCCGTATCGTATTTCATCCGTCGCTACTGTATCATTCTCGTTAACAATGGGGATGACCCCCAACTTCAACAGCGTTTTTAGCGTTGATTTGCAATTTAAATATCTTCTACGATTTGTAAAATCATCTAAGGTTATAAGCACCTGTGAACAAATGTGCCCCTTTAATTTAAAGTGCTCTTGATATTCCTTCGAAAGTTCAATCTGACCAACAGATGCCGCCGCTTGTTCTTGTTCTAAGGTTAGTTCACTATCTTTAAGATTGAGGATCTTTCTTCCCAAATTTATGGCCCCTGAAGAAACAATGATTACAGTCTTACCTAGCTTACGTAAATCAATGACATCCTCTATGAAAGAAGCAAACCATTGTTTTTTAATTGCTCCCTGTTTATCTTCTATTATCAAAGATGACCCAACTTTAATGACGATAGACTTTGATTGTTGAAAAATTTTCTTTCTATCAGGACTGGTATTTTTTATATCGGGCTCCATTTATCAGTCCTTCCCTCAGGCTTAAATTCCATTATATCATTTTCTTTAAGCAACTCAAGCAAACGGTCTTTTAACTTCTCGATACCAATTCTTGAAAAAGTGGAAATAGGGAACACTTCGATTCCTCTTTTATTAAAAGACTCTACTATTTTCACCAACTCATTAGTTTTTGTAACGTCTACTTTATTCAGTACTACACACTTTATTTTCTTGACCAAGTCACTTTTGTATTGGGTTAATTCATTTAAAGTAGTTTCATAATCAAAAATAATGTTATTTGATGTTACATCTAGAATATGAACTAAAACCTGACACCTTTCGATGTGACCAAGAAACTGAATGCCAATGCCCTTCCCAAGATTAGCTCCCTCTATAACTCCTGGAATATCCGCCAAAATAAAATCACACTGCTTGTAGCTCACAAGGCCTAAATTTGGAGAGAGTGTTGTAAATGAGAAATTACCGATTTTTGGTTTAGCATTGCTCATTACGGAGAGAAGTGATGACTTACCAACATTTGGCAATCCAACTAGACCTACATCGGCAAGCAACTTTAATCTTAGCCATAGTGTCAATTCAGATCCTAAATGTCCCTTATTGGCTTGCCTAGGAGCCTGATTAGTCGATGATTTAAATCTACTGTTGCCCCAACCCCCATTTCCTCCCTCTGCTATCACATATTGCTGTCCATCATTAACCAAGTCGACCAACACTGTTTTTTTGTTCTCTAATAATACCTCAGTCCCAACTGGAACGTTCAGAACTACGTCATCACCATTTGCACCAGTTTTATTTTGACCCATACCGGGTCTACCATTTTTTGCAAAGTGGTGCCGCTTGTATTTGAAATCTATTAATGTATTAAGGTTAGAAATCGCTTTTACAATGACATCACCACCCTTTCCCCCATCGCCACCATCAGGGCCACCAAACTCTATAAATTTCTCACGCCTAAAGCTTGAACACCCCGATCCACCGGCTCCAGATCTAATATGTATAAGTGCCAAATCAATAAATTGCATTAGTTATAAAGGCTTTCAATAAATAAGTTGCAAGTAAATAATTAATAATAGGAAAATACAATACTGGCAAAAAGACTTATCAATAGAGCTATCTTGACAATTCGACTATTTTTTTCCGACAGGTCAGCTTTTCTTATAAGAGAACCAAACCAAAACCAAGCTGAGTGGAAAATTAGTTGTATTAACAAAAAAACCATAGCTATATTAGGAATGAACTCAAGCGAGACTCCTTTGCTCTGAAAGGATGTAAATGCTAAGGTTACCATAAACCACGCCTTGGGATTTAAGGGATGCACTAAAAGTCCGTGATAAAATCTTGGAACCCAAACGTTTTGTCGATCTTTTACCGACATTTCCATAAAAATGATTTTATAGCCTATCCAGGACATAAAAAGCACTGATAAAATCGTCATTATGCTCAAATACTGGTTAATCAGATCGTTTATCAAGAACAAACTTAACCCCATCGGCCAAATTATCAGTTGTTTAGAAAGCACGACACTTAGTATGAATGGAATAGATTTCCTTAAATTCTGGGTGCACCCTAACGCAAATAAAATGACATTTGCAGGCCCAGGAGATGCGACCATCGCGATTATAAAGAAAGTTAAAGCAAGATAATCTGAAATCAACTCAGACCCTACATTATTCAGCTGCTGCGACCGTCTCTTCTACAGAAATGAACTTTCGCCTTTTAAAACCTTTAGAAAATTTTACTTTACCGTCTTTCAAAGCGAACAGCGTATGATCTTTGCCTATTCCCACATTTTCCCCAGGAAACCACCTAGTTCCTCGTTGTCTTACTATTATGTTGCCTGGTGAAACAACTTCTCCACCATACTTTTTCACTCCCAGTCTTCGACCAGCTGAATCACGTCCATTTCTCGATGATCCACCAGCTTTTTTATGTGCCATAACTTCCTCCTAATATCATTTAGCATTATTCGCTAAGTTATTTTTTTTTTGTTGCCTTCTTACCTACAGTTAACTTGCTTTTAGTATTCTTTTTTTCCTTAGCCGTTACAGTCGTGGCCGCCTTCCCTGCCTTTGTCTCTTTTTGTACCATGGCTTCTTTTTTTTCTAGTGCTTTTATAGTTATCTCTGCCTCAGCCTTTGCCACTACTTTTTCGGTTTTTTTCTTAGTGGTTATTTTTGGAGAGTAATCAATTTTAAGACCTCGTCCAGACATTGCATCTTGAACATTGGTCTTTTCTGCACCAGACTCTAATATCTGTGTAATTTTTACTAAGGTGATTTGCTGTCGGTGACCTTTCTTACTTTTGGAAGAGCTCTTTCGACGCCTCTTGACAAACGAGATCACTTTCTTACCCTTTATTTGGTCAATAACAGTGGCCTGAACCCCAGCATCTTTTACTAAAGGAACGCCAACTTTAACCTCTTTGCCTCCAGTTAAAAGCACTGAATTAAACTGTACCTTATCTCCACCTTTAGCCGATAGTTTTTCTACAGCCAAAATGTCGTCTTTTTGGACCTTATATTGTTTACCGCCTGTTTCTATTATTGCGTACATAATTATCTCTTATAACTGTGGGATATTCCTATTATGTCAATTTATATTGTCAAGTTTTTTCTAAGGTATTTCTGTTATAAAAATTCTATTCTCCGAATAAGTGAACTATTATAGATCTAGTTCGGCCATACTTGCGCCACTCACATAAATATATTCCTTGCCAGACACCAAGTATCAGTTTGTTCGCAGCTACGGATATCGTTAAATTAGTATTGGTTAATAATGTTTTCAAATGCGCTGGCATATCATCAGGTCCTTCCACATCGTGCAGATAGTTTGAACACTCAGGTGCTAAACCATTTAAAAATATCTTTATATCACTTAAAACATGCTTGGAGGCATTCTCTTGAATTGTCAAAGATGCACTAGTATGCAGAATAGATAAATTTACTAACCCTTTCACAAGCTTATAACGAGAAACTAATTTCTGAATGCTATCCGTGATATTTACAAGTTGATGTCCTTCTGTCTTAAAACGTACCTTCTCTAAACTATTCATGGCCTTAATGTCATAACTCGCCTTCGTCGACAGAAGACAACGTATTTGCATTTTTGTTCGATATATCGTCAGCTATAATTTGACTACATCTCGCAATGTTTGTTTCTACAGTTCTACACGTCGATATCGCTAACTTTTCTACGGTGGACTTACAACCAGAAATTAATAGGCTTACAAAAATTGCAGCTAACACAATTTTTTCAGTATTTCGGGAAGTCATTTTTTATCCTGCAAATTTCTTACTGTCTGGGAAAGTATTCTTAATAAAGCTCTGATAAAAGGATCTGCCTTCTCAACTCTTGTTTCAAATTCACTTTCCGATAAAGCGATCACAGTAGCATCAGACATACAGCGTGCACTAGCCATCCTCGGCTTGTGTTCGATTACGCCCATTTCTCCAAAAACTTCATTTTCTCCAACCATAAAATTTGGATCCTTTGTATCATTTGTTGGTAAAAATATACCAACATCACCTGACATTAGTAAAAAGATCTCTTTACCCTTATCCCCTGCTTTGAAAATATACTGACCCGACTTAAAATCTAACTTTTTCATACTTTTAATGTTTCACACTGAATGTGATAAACCCTGGTAGGCGAAGAAAACCTTATCACTCGATAAATTATTAGAGTGCTCATTAAGTTGCTGATCATTCCTATTAGGTGCATGATGAGCTATCGCTAAATTTTTACAGGCCGTTTTTTCTGAGAAAGTAATTCCTTGCTCTATACTGGAATGTCCCCAGCCTTTTTTGGGTGCAAGTTCTTCATTTAAAAACATACCATCCCATACGACTAAATCGCTTTCTTTAGCAATTAGAAGCAGCTCATTATCAATAGTTGGTTCCTGCCCATACTCATGATCGAGAAAGACACATACTTTTTTATTTTCTGTTTCAATAATATAGCCAGCGGCTCCCCCAGGATGATTAAGCTGTATAGTACTCAAAGAGCAGAGATCCATCAGTTCATTCGCAATTAAATCGAACTCCACAAACTTTAAGTTCTTTAGTGTGTCTACTAGCGGAATAGGAAAATACATCGGTTGAAAAGCTCTGACAAACACCTCTCTCAACTCTTCTGCTTTTACCAAGCCAGAAGAAATTGTAACTTTATTGGAAGGATCGAAGATCTGATGATTGAATGGCAAGCCTTGAATATGATCGTAGTGAAAATGAGAAAAAATCAAGTATGTAGGACGATCTTTTAATATGGTTACATTTTGAAAACCTGTGCCAGCATCGAAAATGACTTGAAATTGTTCGTGAAGTATTTCAGTACATGTTGTGCTTCCTCCGTACTTTAAAAAGTTTTGGTCAGCAGTAGGGGTTGATCCTCGCACCCCATGAAATATCACATCCATAACGAACCCTTTTTTTAAGAGGATACACCAACGAAATAAGAAAGCTATCGATTATTTGTTTTTTTGATATCTTGCTTTAATGGTGCTAATTTTGAGGTGCCTACGTTAATCTAATAACCAATAATATTTATTTATTTAAAATATAGTTTATTATTAGATTTATGGTTCGTGTTGAATTTCTAAAAGATGAAGTAGCCAACGTTTCATTTAACAGTGGGAAACGTTCAAACCTATTGTCGTTAGATGTTATTCGGCAACTTACAGACACTGCCGAGAAATTAGCCCACAATAAAAAATTAATGGCAGTAATTTTATCTGGAGGCCACCAGAATTTTTCTTTTGGCTTTGATTTGAAGGATAAAGAGTTTCTGAAACTTGAAAAGCTCGGCTTTGAAGAAAATCGAGAATACTTCCGACTTGGAAAGATCATGTGTGACGCATGGGAAACGCTTAGTTGTCTTACAATATGTGAAATTAGGGGATGGTGTGTAGGAGGGGGAGTTGCTCTCGCTACATCATGCGATTTGAGACTCGCTGAAACGGCAGCAAAATTTTACGTACCAGAGGTTGAGAGAGGTTTAAACATGAGCTGGGGCTCAGTACCACGGTTAAATGCCTTGTTAGGTCCTGCAAAAACAAAAAGGCTTTTGCTCTTGGCGGAAAAGATAAATGCAGCTACCGCCAAGGAATGGGGTTTAATCGACAGTTATTTAAGTCCAAGCAATCTAAATCTGGAGTCCATTAAACTTGCAAAAAAAGCAGCAGAGATGCCGCGTTTACCTTTTATCCTTACAAAAGAAAGTGTAAATAACCACTCAAACGCTATTGCAAGGGCTACAACCTACAACGATCAAGACATTTTTGGTTTGGCTTACGCAAACCTTAGCGGAAAATTCTTCGAATAAACCGCTTAAAGCATATATTACATACGCTTAGCTACCTCCTCCAACATAACCTCTGTAGCACCTCCACCAATCGACTGAGCTCTAGCATCTCTAGTAAGTCTTTCAATTTCAGTCCCAGTCATATATCCTGTCCCCCCGTGTAGTTGCAAACAAGTATACATAACTTCATTAACTAACTCCCCACAAAGAACTTTGATCATTGATACTTCTTTTATAACCTCAATTGAATGTCTTACTTTATTGGCAACCCCATAAACCATATAACGTGCAGCAGTTACTTTTGATTGGAGCTCTGCAAGCTTATGTCTTACCGTCTGCTTCTCCCATAACTTTCCACCAAAAGCATCTCTTTGCTTAACATATTCTACGGTGCAATCTATTGCAGCTTGAGCTTCACCCATAGCCATTGCACCCATAACCAATCTCTCGTTTTGAAAGTTTTGCATAATTGCATAAAAGCCTTTGTGAAGCGTCCCTAAAACGTCTGCTTCCTCAACTTCACAGTCTTGGAAGAAAAGTTCAGCGGTATCTGAACATCTCCATCCGTGCTTATCTAATTGCTTGTTAACAATCAGCCCAGGGTTGTCTTTTCTGACAATAAACATTGTAATATTGTCTGATTGCTGCAAGGCATCACTAGTCTTTGCTGCTACAAAATATATCTCAGAGTGCACACCATTAGTGATGAAAATTTTCGATCCATTAATCAGATATTTATTTCCAACCTTCACAGCTTTTGTTCGTATATTTTTTACGTCAGACCCAGCGTGCGGCTCTGTCACTGCGACACAAGAAATTGTCTTTCCAGAAACTATATCGCTCAGATACTTGTCTTTTTGTTCTTTATTTCCAGCATTTAACAAATGAACTGAAGCCATATCAGTGTGTACCAAAGAAGCAATTGCGAAGCCTGAAAATGTAGACTTTCCGAGTTCTTCTGCAAAAACCACACTTCCACGAACATCCATTTCAGACCCACCAAATTCTATTGGATAAGTAATCCCCAAAAAACCAAGAGAACCCATTTTCCTAAACACTTCCCTCGGAATAAAACCATCGTATTCCCATTTTTGCGCTACCGGTTTTACTTCAGTTTCAACGAATTTTTTTAGCTGCTCTTTTAATATGATGTGTTCTTCCTCAAGAAATAAAGTATCTTCAGTATGTTTAAAATTAACATCCTTCATCAGCTTTTGCCCCCTTTAGAATTTTCTTTTTCATCCACAAATATTTTCTTCAGCCTTCCAACCAACCTTAAGACATCTAGTATTTTTTTTAAAAAACCAGAAATAATCCACCAAAGCACCAGAACTGATGCTCCTATAAATTTTAACAAGAATCTTATCATCAGAAGCCTTTCCTCTATTTATATTAAACGACTATTCGCGTTATTAAACAAAAAAAAGGCCGCGGTTTAGCACGGCCTAGTAAAGGGAGGAATAATTGCAGTTAAAGCAACTTAAAAAAGTATCACCACTCTCTCTTGGGATCACAATATGTATTATTGCAAAACCGTTATGCTATTACTGCAAGATTTGATTAACTAATTTTTTAAGTTCTCTTCTATTTGGGTAAGACACGGATGGTAGTAATTGGGTCATGAAAACCGCTGCATATTTTTTTTTAAAATCGATCCAAAAATAATTGCTGGCCATACCACCCCAACCGAAATCACCAACATTGCTGCTGAATTCAGAGTTCGGGTTAATTATTACGCTACCTGCGAGGCTATGGCCCATGCCAGAGGTCGGCATCTGTGCAAAAGATTCTACCCCAATTGAAGCTATATCCCCATCTATTGAATTTACTCTAATTTTGTTCATTACATCTTTTGCAAGGATCCTTGCATTTTTTAATTTCCCATCATTTAGCAGAAGTCTTGAAAATTTCATATAATCACGACCGGTAGATAAGAGACCTGATCCCCCAGAAAAGTTTGATACTTCTCCTTTTTTGTAGTAAAAATTTTGATATTGCTTGACTAATGGAAGAAAATTTTCAGTCATATCATGATAAAAAAAACAATCAGATAAGCGGTCTCTTTTGCTATCTGGTAGGAAAAATTTAGTATCCTCCATATCTAGCTGATCCAATAAATTAATTCTAAGATAATGATCTAAAGGCTGACCAGAAATCATCTCAATTAACC
This sequence comes from uncultured Alphaproteobacteria bacterium, assembly GCA_902524845.1. Lineage (GTDB taxonomy): Bacteria > Pseudomonadota > Alphaproteobacteria > Rhodobacterales > Rhodobacteraceae > CACIJG01. The sequence continues at coordinate 72,960 of CABZEW010000002.1, read as the reverse complement.
GACCAGCAAGATCAATCCCAACGGAGTAATTCCACTTAGTGCCAGGCTTGAAGCATAAAGGTAAATTAGATATTTTTTCTGAAAAAAGTGTAAGATCGTAATTATCAGGTGTGGCGGTAAGATTTTTCTCTAAATATTGCTTTGCGATTAGATCATCATTGAAAAAATAAGATAATCCCGATGTATGATTAAGTAGTTGACGAATAGAGGGCGCATTTGTTCTTTCTACTTCCGATAAATTCTTCGCATTTTCGACCAGAGCGAAACAATTAGAGTAATTGTTAAAATAATGATCCAAGGTTTCATCGAGGCCAATCTTCTTCTCATGTAGCAATTGAAGCAGACAAACTGAAACAATAGCTTTCGTCATTGAGAAAATTCTTACAATCGATAGCGAATTGAATTTCTCAGTTTTCTCTTTGTTAGCAAAGCCACTTGCAATATCTAAATTAATATCACTTTCCAACCCTTCTATACTTAAAGAGCACCCATTGAATTTGTTTTTCTCAACATAACCATCCATCCACTTTTTAAGTTTTTCATCATTTATTTGCATGTTTTGCCATTAATTTATTTCCCATAGCAGCTGGTACGATGTTTGCACATTCCACAGAAAGCGCAAATCAATTAATTTACATCACTTAAGATTTTTGCTAGACATTAGCTCGATAACAGAATAGTATAGAAGCAATACTAAGTACCAGCATAATAGTTAAAGCTAACCAAAATCGCTGATCTCCCCCTAAAAGTACTATCAAGCTCCCCAAAATCGCACCAGACAACATTTGCATAGCGCCCAACAAACCACTTGCAGATCCTATGCGTTTTCGCTCCACTGATGAAAGCGCTAAAACCAAAACATTTGCTAATATAAGCCCATTGCCTAATCCAAACATAAAACAAGCAAATGCAAGTGTTAAAGGCATACTCATCAAAGGCACTTCAGATAAAAACATTAGAGTAATTGATAAAAAACACCAACAACATCCTAAAAGAGCAAACTGTGCCAAGCCTAACCTGATCGAGTACCTATTACTAAGTATATTTCCGATAATATAACCTATGCTAGTAAGAGAAAACCAAAATCCATACTCGGTTGGTGATGCACCTAAACGCTCAAACTGGTAAGGCATGAAACCTGCCATTGAGAAGAAAAAAGCTGCCTGTATTGATGAAACACCTGAAAAATACAGAAAATTACTTTGCCTAAATAGACATCTAAAATCTAGAAATGTTGTTCTAACATTAAGGTGATTACTCTTATTTCTAATTGTTTCAGGGGAGTAAATATAGTTTATTGAAAAAACAATAAAACCAAAGGTAAATAACGTTAGAAAATTCATTTGCCATCCATATATCTCACCAATCAATCCCCCAAAAGCGGCGCTAAGAATAGGAAACACGGCCATAAAAGCTAGTAAAGTCGACATTTTACGTGATGCTTCTTCAGGGCCATAGCTTTCAGTTAACATTACCCTTGGCATCGAAAGACAGGCAGCTGCGCCAATTCCCTGTAAAAATCTTAATAATATAAAGATCTCAAAAGCTAGGTTCAAAGCCGCTAAAATTCCTCCCAGTGAAAAAAGCGCTGCTCCAAATATTAGCACTTTACGTCTTCCAATTACGTTGGATAAAGGCCCCCAAAAAATCTGGGAAACACAAATCGCCATCAAATAAATAGTTATTGTCAGCTGAACTTCATTAGAACTCACTTGATAAGAATTCTTCAACAGTAAAATAACAGGACTGATAAAAGCCAAACCAGTTACAGAGACAGCAGAAGCTGTAGATAGAGCTATGACTGAGGGATTTTTAGATTGCAAAATATTGTTATTTTTCTTTATTATTTTTATTCATTAAGAGAATGATAGGTGGATTGTTAATATATAATGGGGCATCTAAGCAACTAGGAAGGGCTCTAAAATTATTTTTTTATCAATAAATTCATCGCTCTTTATTACTTCTAAAAGAGTTCGGCACTTATCAGTCATTATTCCATCTACTCCTATACTAATAAGATTTCTCATTTCATTACTCTCATTTACTGTCCAAATGTGTACTTTTATTTCATTTTTTTTGCAAAAGTCTAACAACTTTCTGGACACGAGTTTATAACCAAAATAGCTCATCGGAATCTGAAGATAGTTACCTTTACATATTGTCTCTTTATTCAGCTTAATATCTAGCAGCAAACGGAACACTTCCCTTTGACTAAAAGTTGTGGGGAAATCTCTTTTCAAAGACTTCCTTATATAATTGATTGTTTTATGGCTGAAGGATCCCAAACAAAGGTTTTTAACTGACTTTTCTCTGTTAAGAAGTGTCACTAATGCTTTTGCAGCATTTATGCTTTTGGAATCCAAGTTGAAGGTAACGTCACTAAACTTTCGAAGTAATAGTTCAAGTCTAGGAATATTGTATTTTTTTCTTATCAATAATTGATCTAAATCAACTGAGTTTAGCTCTTGGATTTTCATATTTATTCCGGTCAATTTCTTTAAATTATTATCATGGACCGCATAAAGCACTCCATCTTTGGAAATTTGCACGTCCGTTTCTAACCACCTATAACCAAGTTCATAAGCATCAGTGAAAGCTTGAAAAGTATTCTCAAAAGCAACCTCAGACCCTCCTCTATGAGCTATTGGCGTAAAAATGTGCTTGCACATTTACTTTTTTTTTATTTTTATCATGTTCATACTTTAATATTAAACAAAAAGAGCAGATGTTAAAAGATGACAGATCCTTCAGAAATTAGATATGCTAAAATACAAGAGAGACTTGAGCCATGTGTGACCGAGCTGAATACAAAAAACAAAACAGTTAAGGTTGATTGGCATATACCCATTGATTTTTGTCATACGAAGGGAACAATAGCGCACGGAGGAACTGTTTCCTTTATATTAGACGCTTCAATGTTCTTTGTGGTCGATCTAATTCACAAAGGCTTTACTACCGGATTAACTTTAGGCCTCAATATACAATATTTAAATCCATGCCGACCTGGAAGAGTAACAACAGAAGCTTCTATTCTTCGTGAGGGTAGGAATTTTGCATTCACTCAGTGCCAGTTGATCCAAAATGGTACAATTGTCTCCTCAGGAACTCAACAGATGTCTCTTTACCGTAATGATGTGGCTGAAGACAGCTCGTGGTTTACCCCCAAACCTTATAACGTGATCAACTAGATACTGCTCGCAATATTTCTAGGCGTATTCCACCAGGGGTCATCATTGTACGCTCTAAGATCAATCTCATGCGTCCATGCGGATCTGTGTTGATCCGCAAGATGATAATATGTCTCAGCTATTTTTTCAGGCAATAATAAACCATCTTTTTCTAAACCTTTTTCCCTACGCAATGCCTGATAAGCTTCTTCCCCTAACATTTTGCCCAGCGTGTCTGGTGCGTCAACAGCTCCATCGATGATGATATGGGTTGTGTGTATTCCTTTGTCAGAAAATTCTGAATTTAGGGTTTGACACAACATTCGCCTTCCGCCCATTGATGCGGCGTGAGAATGCTGTCCCTTATTGCCTCTTACCGCTGCGGTAGATGATGTAACTAGAAGAGTACCTCCTCCCCTTTTTTCCATATAGGGGAAAAGCTTCTTGGCTGTACGAAAAAGAGCTAACGTCGCCATCTTCCACCCTCGTTCAAATACCTTATCTGATGTTTCACTAAGTGACCGATTTCCGATCTGTGACCCTAAATTAAAAACTGTTACGTAAATGGGTCCAATATTTTCTTCCACTTTTTCAATTAGGTTTTCTATGGAGTTTTCCTGAATTGCATTGACTAAAAATCCGGTTGCACTGCCGCCATCCTCCTCAATATTTTTTATAGCGATGTCTAAACCTTCTTGACTAGTTCTCCTTGAAAGAACCGAATGGTAACCAGAAACTGCAAATTTTTTTGCTACGTTCACGCCAATCCCTGCTCCAGCACCAATCACTAAACAAACTTTTTTTTCTTGCATTTTTATAACCCAAACCATCAAATGAGAAATCAATGCAGTATATTAACACTCTCTTTGCTATGATCAATAAATAAAACGAGATTAAACGTGCTAAATCTTTTTTGATAGGTCTATTTTCGAGATGATAAAAAAAGTAAACGTGGTTGTAGGTTCATTCTTCACACAGTTCATAATTGTTGGGATGTTATTCACCTATGGCGTGCTTATGACTGAGCTTGAAAAAGAGTTCGGTTGGTCAAGGACGATTTTATCAACTATTGGAGCCGCTGGCTGGCTGGCATGGGGTATCCTAGCAATACCAGGAGGATATTTGAATGATCGACTTGGTCCTAGAATTGTATTGGGCGTGAATGGCTTTATTTTTGGAATTGGTTTCATTCTTTTTTCCATATCCAACGAGATCTGGCATTTATTATTGATTTTTTTGTTCTTTATTGGGGTTGGGCTTAGCACCCATGATATTTCCACATTATCAACCATAGCGAAGTGGTTTGATTCAAAAAGAGGATTAATGACTTCTATTGCAAAAATAGGGACTGCAATGGGTCAAATAGTGATGCCTCCCCTCATCGCAATTTTAATTTTAAGCTTTGGGTGGCGCGCTGCTACATTTTATCTTGGTATTGCTGCAAGTGTTGGATTAGTTTTGGCTGCATTAATTGTGACAGCTCCAGACACTTCAGGGAGAAAAACAGCTTCTGAAAAACCCGTTGTAGAAATATCGGATAAAAACGTGTTTAAGCTTTTAGCTTTCTGTCAATTTTGTGTTTTCTTTGCGATGTTTACTACTATGACTCACATTGCAGCACATGGTTTAAATGTTGGCTTATCTTTGGAGAAGAGTGCTTGGCTTCTCTCAATAATAGGGTTTTCTAGTATTTTTGGAAGGCTTTCTATCGGTATTTTAGCTGATAGACTTGGGGGCAAAACAACATATATCGTATGTCTTCTCCCGATGACCATCGCATTACTCACTATACCTTTTACAGAAAATATTCTCTTTATATACATTTTACTATTTTTATATGGGTTCTCACATGGAGGTCATTTTACAATCGCTCCATTTATTATAGCGGAAAACTTTGGTCTCAAAAATTTTGGAGCTGTGTTCGGAAAAATAACATTCTTTGGCGCTATAGGCTCAGTATCTGGGCCAATAGTAGCAGGGGCGATATTTGATTATTCCCAGAGTTACTATTACGCGTTTTTATTGGTCGGAGTACTAGCTTCAATTTGTGTATTTTCACTAACTTTTTTGCCAAGTGACTCCAAAAAATAAATTCTTACTCTAAAACTGATTATTGTTAAAATTTAAAAATTTATTATTAAACATTTTATTCATAAATTTATCAGAAGCTCCTTGATTATTTATGTAAAATTTTTTCATCTTCGTAATATGACTTTTGTTATACTTTTTTTCTTTACTCTTGTGGTAAGCTGACACTAAAGCACATGCCAGTTCTTTTTTATGCCTAATTTTTTTAATTATACCAGCATCTAAAGCCTCCAATGCTGGATATTCAATTCCCCAGATACTCGGACCTACAATTATTGGTTTTTGCAATGCCAAAGGTTCAATTATATTGTGGGATCCCTCATCATTTAAAGAGTCCCCCATAAAAACCAAGTCAGACATTGCCATATAGAAATTTAATTCTCCAAGACTATCTCCCCACAGTACACTATAATTATCTAAGCCCTCAAATTTATCAAAACATATCCTTTTAAAATCTATTTTTTTCTGCAATATTTCACTTCGCGCTTTGACTTTTATTGAAGTGTTATAAAACAAAGACTTATGCTTACTAAAATCGTTAGGGTGTCGGGGAACCATTATAAAAAAAATTTCCTCAAATTTCTCAGATAAGTCGATTATAATCTCTCCAATTATTTCGAATTCCTTTTTCCCAATACTGGCAAAGCACACCGTAAAATATTTCTTTATAAACTTTTTTTTTACTTTAGAGGCCGCCGTCAGTTGATCTTCGGGAACTATTTGCTCAAACCGAGTATCTCCCATAATCAAAACTTTTTTAGCACCAAAATACTCGAATCTCTTTTTATGCCTCTCAGATTTAGCTAAAATTAGATCGAACTTTTCGATCAAACTTGCTTTAAGAAACGGGAACTTTTTGTCTCGGTTGAATCCTTTTTCGGGGTATTGAGCCTGTGCAAAAATTAAAGGAATTTTTTCTTTTTGAGTAGAGCTAATCATCAACGGCCATAAATCACATTCTAGAATAATACAACATCTGGGTTTAAAGATCCTAAGGAATCTTTTAAATAAGAATGCAATTTCAAGTGGAGCATAAGCTACATGGACTTTACCTAATTTAATTTCTTTCTGGTATTCTAAATGGGCAGCATTTTTGCCAGATACAGTAAGTGTAGTAATTAATAATTTTTCTCCATTTAAAAGAAGTTTTCTAAAAACAGGACGCGCTGCTCTAACCTCTCCTAATGATACTGCATGGCACCAGCAAGCTCCTGTAAAATCTTTCTTACAGAAACTTAATCTCTCTGAAAGGTCAGAAGCATATCCTGGTTCTTTTAAAGAACGGTAAAAGAAATACATTAATGCGACAGGTAAGAATAAATACCAAAGAAACTGATAAAGGTTGAAAACCATTGAATGAAAGAAAATTTTTATATTAGATTTCAATCGACACCTTGAAAAAATTAACCTATTAAACGATTGCTAGTTTTTTATTTGAGTAATAACATTTTACTAACTCATTGTTTCAAAAGATAGGCTTAAAAATTCTTAAAATCGAAAATAGAACTATCAGCTCAAAAGATGCCCCTCTAATAATTGCAGAACTGGGTATAAATCATGGTGGCAACTTTTCAGTTGCAGAACAAATGGTAAGAAAAGCAGCTGAAAAAGGCTGCGAAGTTATTAAACATCAAACACATTTCCTTGAAGACGAGATGACACAAGATGCTAAATATATCATGCCTCCTAATGCCGATGTCTCAATATGGGATGTGATGGAAAAGTGTTCCTTAACAAGAGATGAAGAAATAAATTTAAAGAAATTAGTAGAAGACTTGGGAATGATTTACATTTCAACGCCTTTCTCTCGATCTGCAGCGGACTTTTTGAATGACATAAACGTACCTGCTTTTAAGATCGGCTCCGGAGAGTGTGATAATCTGCTTTTACTAGAGCACATTGCAGGGTTTGGAAAACCAATCATCCTTTCAACAGGAATGCAAGACTTACTCTCAGTTAAAAAGCCTGTAGAAATTTTTGAAAAACACGGTATCCAATACGCACTTTTAGAATGCACAAACATATATCCATGTCCACCGGAAGATATAGCGCTTGGTAGTTTGACACAATTATCTCATGAATTTCCTAATGCTCAGATTGGTTTTTCAGATCATTCAATTGGACCAAGTATGGCTTTAGCGGCTGTTGCTTTAGGCGCAACAATTATTGAAAAGCACTTTACTGACACAATGGATCGAGAAGGCCCTGACATATCGAGCTCTATGAATCCGGATGAACTAGAACACCTTATAAAAGAGAGTAAACATATAGCTCAAGCAAGAGATAGAAAGAAGTTTATAGCTGATATTGAAAAGGATGTTTATAGATTTGCACGATCTTCAGTTGTTACGGATAAAGATCTAAAAAAAGGTGATACTATCGATAGACAAAACATATGGGCTAAAAGACCTGGAAACGGAGAAATACCCGCTTTCGAATTTGAAAAAGTTTTAGGAAAGACTTTAAAACGAGACATCGCTAGAAATAATCAGATAAAATGGTCTGATTTGGAATAAAGAGTTTAATTTGAAAAAACTATTGTTTATAACAGGTACAAGAGCTGACTTCGGCAAACTTGAACCATTAGCCTCCAGTGCAAAATCGGCAGGATTTAAAATTTACTTTTTTGTTACAGGCATGCATCTTCTGGAAAAGTATGGTCTTACGAGCATAGAAGTTTCAAGGATGGAAGATATTTCAAGATTTGAATTTATCAATCAAATGGAGGGGGATCCTCAAGATAAAATTCTTTCTAAAACTATTACAGGCATCTCCGAATATGTCAGAAAATTAAAGCCTGATCTTGTTTTGATCCATGGAGATAGAATTGAGGCAGTTGCGGCCTCTCTTGTGTGTGCCACAAATAACATCCGAAGCGCTCATATCGAAGGAGGAGAGGTGTCGGGAACTATAGATGAAGTTTATCGCCATTGTAATACCAAGTTATGCACAGTCCACTTTGTAAGTTCAAAATCGGCAAAAAGGCGAGTTACGAAACTTGGAGAGCACCCCGATAGGGTTTTTGTTCTGGGGTCTCCAGAACTTGATGTACATAGAGCAAGAGACATGATTCCGATAAATGAGGTTTTAAATTATTACGATATTGACTGGGATGACTATGGGATTTTTATATTTCACTCTGTCACTTCCGAATTAGAAAGTTTAAAGAAAGAGATCCAAATTTGCTGCCATTCTTTGCAAAAAATAAAAAAGAATTTTGTAGTTATCTCTCCAAACAATGACCCTGGGTGTGAAATAATATTCAAGACTATCGGAAAACTACCAAGGTCTCATTTTAAACAGATACCTTCGATGAGATTTTCGTATTTTTCGAGTTTACTGAAACATGCCCAAATAATTGTTGGGAATAGTTCTGCCGGAGTTCGAGAAGCTCCTTTCCTTGGGATCCCTTCTATAAATATAGGGTCAAGGCAATTTAGAAGAGGTGAGGCAAAAAGTATAAAAAACTTCGATGTTCTAAAAACCAAGCAACTTGATAAGGTGGTTGAGACCCAATGGGGCAAACGTTTTCAGACTGATAATAGTTTTGGGACCGGCCAATCAGCAAAAAAATTCACAAAGATTTTAAATAATAAAAAAATTTGGGAATTGAATTTACAGAAAACGTTCTTTGAGACCTCTACCCATTAATAAATCCTTGTTTAAGAGAAAAAACCTTACTGGCTGCTAAAGTAGGCAAATATTGATGCGTAGACACAAAATCTGGAAATATCGAAGCATCACATACATAAAGATTATTTATTCCAAACACTTTAAAATTTTCGTCAACTACCCCACTATTTTTATCTCTGGACATTCTATTGGTTCCTATAAGATGGTATCCGGAATAGGTTTCTGACTCTATGTTTTGCTCGATATTGTTCGGCAGGAGATCTTTCCCGCTTTCAGAAAAGCCCGATTTTTTTAAAAGGTTTAGTGCACTAACATAAGCTTTATGAGCGAGAACTCTATCAGATTTTTTTGACAAATAGTTTGGATCAATTTCAATGCTTTTCTCATTATTAAGAGAAATTGATCCTTCAGATTTTGGAAAAACTTGAAAGCACCCAATTGACGCTCTCTGGGTTTTTTGAAATCTAATGCCTTTGGAAGATAACAAGCTTCGATCTTGTGTGAAATGCACCAAATGAAATCTCACCAGGTCATTAATATTATTTTTGTTATTAAAACTTGATTTATTCCAGGCAAGAGTCACTCCTTGACTTTTAAAAATCGAATTCATTGAGGTGATATACTTGGTCAGTTCAATTAATAATTTCAACCCACGTGTTTTTTGATTGAGCGTATCAAATCCAGTGCAATCAAATTCAATCCTAAAATTCGCATGATCTCTCAAATGTTTTCCTACATGTTCTTGTTTGATTTTCAATGGGACACCAGCTTTGTTGACATCTTTGGGATCCCCGATACCTGACTGCATCAGAATAAACGGTGAAAATATTGTGCCAGCTGAAACAACTATCTTTCGTGCGTTAACAACAGTTTTTGCATTTGTTAACAAATTTTCGCATTCAACTCCCGACGCATCATTATCTCTAAAAAGGAGTTTTATCGCACGCGTATTTGCTAGCCTCACAATATTTCTATGTTTGGCATTTTCTTCAAAATCATTTGAAAAATTATATCTTTTTGAGTCAAGCATATTAAGGTGGAGTTTTGCCCAACCTTCTAAAAAATTATCCAAATCCGCCACCTCAGGGATTGAAATACTGTTCAGAGTTTTGCTAAAAATATCGGTTAGTTGATCTGAATATCCGTACTCTCTATTATATGAGAAATCCGCATTACGATATATGCTGTCCAAAATTTTCTGGAAAAAATTTCTTGGCCAAAAGTAAAAGACATCTTCAAATCTCTTCTTAAAACCTAAGTATGAAACATTTCCATTTATTAAACTTGAACCACCAAACCCAGTTCCCTGGAGAATGGGCAATTCTCGATTTCCTAAACCTTCTTGCTTCTTAGATATGAAGCTTAAACAATGTTTATCGTTTTGAAGTAGTTTCCCTGATAATAATGGGACTTTATTTAAATAACTTTTGCCTTCAGAATTTCCCTGTTCAATTAAACATACTTTGAAACCAGATCTGCTAGCATTTTTTGCAATTTCTAACCCAGAGGTCCCAGCACCGATAATTGCTAAGTCATAGAGCTGGTTTGACATACTCTATTCCCAAATCTTGTAGTTTTTCGATCGAGATCAACGCATCTTTAAACTCATCTTCCGTATCAATGTCCATTGAGCAATCAACCGAAAGAGGAAAAGCCAGAGTCTTGGCTTCAGGCATGAAGCCTTTTTCTTTTAGCATAGATATAAAGCCTAGATATAAACTTCCATCGACAAAAGCTGTATTACTATTTTTGGCTATGTCTTGCCGTGAAAGCAGTTTTTTACCTATGTGGCCTATTGAAAAATTTGAATTTACTTTTTTGTAATTTTCAATCTGATAAATATCTTTGATTTTATCATAATCTTCATTGACAGATACCAAAGAAAGATGATCTCCCATGTTTTTTATTTGTCTGCAAAAATTAACTAGATCATTTTTTAATCTAATTGGAGAGGTTGGTTGTAACAATATAAAGCTTCCACCTAAATAATCATCCAAACTGATGTCTTGTTTATCAGCTAACCTATAAATACAATCAATTATAACGTCAGATAGAACTGCCTGACTATCAGAAAGCTTTGGATCCCTTTGAACAGTATAAACATGAGAAGAATATTTCTTTTTTACTAGATCTAAAATCCGATCATCATCGCTCGAACAAATAACTGAAATCTTTCTTGAGTCGCTGAGCTGATTCTTTAAAAACAACCCAGCTGCCAAACTCCACTCAAATAGAGGAAATCCATGAAAATCCTTAAAATTCTTGTCTTTAAGCCTTTTTGAATTTTTTCGAGCAGGAATAACTATAACAAAGTTTTCATTCTGAGCATTCATTAATATAACTGGCTATATTTTTGTAATCTATAATTGGCCTCGATACTAAAATTGGAATAGCAATGCATTTTATCAACCTATTATAGCAATTGGTCACCTCCTTATTCCTAATTTTTTTATCGATATGTTCCCAAAAATACGCACAATGCCAGTTAAATGCATCAGGTAAGTTTTTCGTGCCAAAGCCAGTTTTGTTTAAAACACCTATCACTCGGTCACGTATTTTTTTATTTTCTATAGAGATAACGAAAGTATCATAATTGGGCTCATTACCTGGATTTATGTCTCTGAATTTTATCTCATTGTGTCTAATGTATCTCTCAAGGGTACGATATCTTTTTCGAGATTCTTTCAAAATTCTTGGAAATTTTTGCAACTGAACTTTGCCAAAGGCTCCACTTATTTCTGTCATCCTATAATTAAAACCTATTAACCCAGCACGATCTAAACCTCTTGGCAAATTGGGGATATTTTTATGGCCGTGATCGTGATACATTCTCGCGTTTTTTCCATCGCTTTTCCTCTTTGAAAAAAGTGCGCCCCCCTCACCGGTTGTAATCATTTTGCCAAAGTCAAAACTGAATACTCCAAATTCACTCAACCCCCCAACAAATTTTCGTGCAACTTTTGCTCCTATCGCCTCACATGCATCCTCAATTACCGGGATTTTATTTTTTTTACTTACCCTGTTAATTGATATCATATCTGCAGGGACCCCAAGCATATGAACAGGTATGATAGCTTTTGTTTTTTTTGTTATTAATCTTTCTAGACTTTTAGGGTTCATATTTAACGTATCATCTACATCAGTAAAAATTACACTCGCACCAGTGTCTACGATTGCCTCTACTGTCGCAATGAAATTGAAGGCCTGAGTTATAACATGATCACCTTTACCTACACCTAAAGCCTTCAGCGCTACTTTTATCGCGGCAGTCCCAGATGAGACGCAAAGAGCATCCGCCATTTGGGGGCTAAAAACAGCTTTCAATTTTTTCTCGAATTCTCTTACATGAAAATGTTTTCTTTTTGTATCGAAACCGTGAGCAAAAAAAACTTTCCCCTCATCAAAGATGTTAGAAATTGCTTTTTTCTCTCTTTCATCAATAACCTCAAATCCGGGCAACTTTATTTCCTCCTTACCTGTAAGCATATTAGTTATATAAAGCACAAAAAGAAAGTATCTTTAGATAGAAAAAAACTATGATTTTTTTTTATTCAAGTTTGTGGTATTGTATCTAATGGCATGCGTTTTGCAGTCATATAGTCCCCTCATACTCCCAATATAAACCCAAACCTATGTATGAGGGGAACCAATTTTCAAATAGCCTCGTTAATATTAGAGAAATTTAAATCTATATTGAAAACATAAAGAGGTTTATTACCTAAATAAATTTGCGTAATATTTCTCAGCTATTAATTTTAAAGGTAGGTAGTATTTAACATCATTGTGACGATTGAAATTTAAATTCGTGCTATTTTTTTTTATTCTGAAATAATTTTGAAAATTATAAAATAGTTTGAAAGGACAATATGGAAATTGTGAAGCCCCTTGAAGAAAACAAAATTGATCCAACTTTATTAGATAAAATACAGTTCTTTAAAGGACCCCTAGGTGTTATACCAAGCTCCGTTAAAACGATGAGTTACCACCCCAATGTTGCCGATGCATTCACAGACCTTAACATCGCGGTAATGGAATGCAAAGGGTCAGTTACGCCTGAGTTTAAAAGACTTATCGGATATATAACAAGTTTTTCTTCGGGATGTCTTTATTGCCAAGCTCACACTATTTTAGGAGCGGAACGCTTCGGAAGCACAGAAAAAAGACTAGAGGAGGTTTGGAATTATTCGAATTCGTCTGTTTTTTCAAATGCAGAGAAAGCCGCTTTAGACTTTGCTAGCGCGGCAGCATCTGTTCCTAATAAGGTCACGGAGAAAGAAATATCGCAATTAAAAACTTATTGGAATGATAGTGATATTGTTGAGATGATGGGTGTTATTGCATTGTTTGGCTTTCTCAACCGTTGGAATGACAGTATGGGATCATCTCTGGAAGATTTGCCAATTGAGAAAGGTGAAAAATATCTTAAGAAACCCACCAATTGGACGGTTGGAAAACATAGGGTTTAAAACTTTGGAAGTTCGTACAGAAAAAGAATTGAGAGCGTCTTTCTTAAATCAACCCCTTATGCCTTATATAGGCGCAAAACTCTCTGCGATATCGCCCCGGAAAGCTTGCATAGAAGTCGCTTATGAAAGAAGTATAACTCAGCAACATGGTTTGTTTCATGGTGGGATTTCAGGAGCAATTGCGGACAATGCCGCTGGATTTGCTGCAATGACCTTGATGGGTAAGGACAAAGAGCCTTTAACAATTGAGTTTAAGATTAATTTTTTAAATATTGCAGATGGGGAAAGGCTGATCGCTGAAGCAGAGATTTTACAAGGGGGTCGGAGTATTTTCCATGGAGAATCGAAAGTGTATACGATAAAAAATGAAAATAGGATACTAACTGCCTCTGCTTTAGTAACTATAAAAGCAACAAGTAAAGTGTCGGAAACTCTATTTTAGGTCTCTAAAAAATTGCGTTTTAAAACCAAATCAATAAAATTATTTATCTAGCTGCTTTTCATACGCTTGTTGGATAGACTTTAATTCCTCAATCGCGGCACGAATATCGGAACTATCCGTGACATTAATTTCAACCCTCTTCCCTTTGTGCGACAATCTTATCTTACTTTCTTTTTGAGACTTTAATTTCTTAACTTTAAATACTCCAATTGGTCTCACAAACCCCTTGGGCGTATATTCTTTAACAAAATCAGTTTCAACCTCTGATGAAATTAGGTTTTTTGTGTTTTCATCAACAAGCATATCGTCTACTTCAGCCATAGACTGAAGTCTCGCAGCTAGGTTCACTGGGCTTCCAAGTATTGTATAGTCTAATCGTAAGTCTGAGCCAAAGTTTCCTACCGTACAAAAGCCATTTGAAACCCCCATCCTGACCGAGATTCCTTCAACCGCTCCTAAGCCCCTCCAGTGTGATTGCAATTCTTTTACTCTTTCCTGCATAGCTATCGCCATTTCTATACACTTTAGGGCGTCATCAGTTTCTCCTAGAGTTTCTGGATCACCGAAAAAAACCATTAAAGCGTCACCAATAAATTTATCTATCGTACCACCATATTTTATAGCTATTGTCGACATTTCTGACAGGTAGGAATTGATAATTAATGCGAGTTTCTCCGGCTCCATCTTATCAGTTAAATCAGTAAAACTTACGATATCAGAAAAAAAAACGGTTAGGTTTTTTCTGCTATGAGAGACCCCTTGCTCCTTTTCTTCGTCAAAAATATTTTTATAAATCTGTGGAGAAAGATATTTGGCTAATCTAGTAGCTAGACTTTCAAGTTTTTTACTTTTCTCCTCAATTATTTGTTTATCTTTAAGTTGCCCTTCTATAAGTAAGTCTCTCTGCTTGGTTAACTCATGCTCATTTGTTCTATCTACGAATTGACCTTGAATTCCATTTAAGTACTCAAAGTCAGAGTTTTTGGTTTTTGTTGAAAGCAATGAAAAGAGCCGCTCGTTATTATCTATAATAATTTTTACCTTAGGAATTAAAACAGAGCCCTTATTATGTATTTCATTTTCAAAAAGGTTTATCTGTTCGTCAGTTACTCCTAACTGCTTCAAAATGTCTGGGAAGTACGCATCCTTAACGTTGCCTAAAACAGGAAAAAAACCTTTAAAGTTTTTATTGACCTTTTTCACTCTCAAATTCTTATCTGCGTAATAGCAGGCAGTGATAGCGTTCTCAAAGTTAAAAAAACTTAAATCTACGACCCTATCAGGATTAAAAAAATCTTGGAAATTCATGCGTATCTTTTTTCTCCATTAATGGTTATTGAGCTATCTGTTATCTGTGCTTGGACTTGAATCCCATATTTATAACATACATTTTTTTATCTAATGCGAAAAATGCGTTCAACTAATTAAAATCTTTTGGGATTATTTCAGAGTAATTGAATAAAGCTTCGTATTTTTTTGCAAAGGCGATTAAATTTGTATCAGACATTCTGTTTCCTATTATCTGCATTCCTATAGGGAGACCGTCTCTATTCAAGCCAACAGGAACTGAGATTGTTGGCAAGCCCAGAATGCTTGCTAAAACAACTATGTCCATCCACTGATGGTATGTCTCCATCTGAACTCCATTAATCGCAGCAGGAGATGGGATATCTTTATTAAAGGGATAAACTTGAGCAGCAGGCAAAGCCAAATAATCATATTTTTTGAAAATTGAATTAATATCCTTGTGCCATTGTGATCTCCATAATAATGCTTTATCAACATCCTCTTCTTTAATTAACTCACCATTTCTAATTTCCCAATCAATGGAATGTATTTTTTCATCTGCACTCAATTTGTATTTTACCAACTCGTCATGTAGGCTTTTTGACCTTAGCGTTTTCCAACTTTCACTTAGGTTATGGGGATTAGCCGTTGGCTTTACTTCTTCAACTGCGACTTTGTTTTGAGCGAGTGTAACAAGTGTTAACTTACACTGATTACGTATCTCTTCGTCCACTTGATAATAACCATCAAAATTGTCTAACCAGCCAATTTTTATTTTTTTTTCTGAATCATCACAGATCTGCGAGTCATCAAAAGAGCTGTTTAGATTGAAAGAAAACGGATCAGATCTGTGTGCGCCTGAAACAATATCAAGGGAATAGGCCAAATCTTCAGGGTTTTTTGCTATTATGCCAAGAGTTGATAATATGGGTAACTTTTTATGTCTTGTTTTTGATCTTTCTTCGGGTATTACCCCTGGGGTTGGTCTGAACCCATATAGATTACAATAGGCAGCAGGATTTCGACATGAACCCATCATGTCTGATCCATCAGCTACTGGGATTAAATCGGCGGCAATGGCTGCGGCCGCTCCACCGCTTGAGCCACCAGGAGTTTTAGAGGTATCATAAGGATTAGCTGTGGTGCCAAAAAGTCGGTTAAATGTTTGCGACCCTAGTCCCCACTCAGGCGTATTAGTTTTTCCAATTATTAAAGCACCACTGTCAATTAGTCTTTCAACAATTAGGCTGTTTTTTTTTGCTATATTGTTTTTATATTTCGGGACTCCGTAGGTCGTTGGCAGACCCGCAACATCAATCAAATCTTTTATGGCAAGAGGTATACCCAACAACTTTCTTTTTTGCCCAGATAAAGAGCGCTTTAATGAAGCAAGATCATCAAAAACCTGATCAATATTTCTAAGAGACACGACCGCATTAAGGGTTGGATTGTATTTCTCTATTCTAGAGTAATAATATTTTACTAGCTCTTCTTCTGATATTTTTCTAGCACTCAATAATTTAATAATTTGTTTAAGTGACAGTCTTTCCATGGTACTTCCTGCAAGATCCAGTTATGATTTTGGCTAGGCACGCAAATGCTCGCAAGTTTTTTGCTTTGGTTTTCAACAAAATTGATATTAGGATTAAACAATTATGATATTTTTACAAGTCTAGGGATCGATTGAACTGTGGACTTTAATTTAAGTGACTAAGTCAGAAACCTTCTTATTGAACACCAAGTAAATAATGTTTTTGTAGAACTGTTAGTAGGAATTGTAAGAGATCCTCAACATGGATATATGCTTACTATCGGAGAGGGTGGAATTTTATCAGAATTACGAGGAGATACCGTTACATTGTGTATGCCATGTAACAAATATGAGATAAAAGTAGCATTGATAAAACTACGAATATGGCCCTTACTAAATTGTTATAGGAACAAAAAAGCAGTTAATATTGCAAAGTTAGTTTTGGCAATTTTCGTGCTTCAGCGCTATGCTATAGACAATAAGGACAGGATAATTGAATTATAAATAAATCCACTTTTAGTGAAATCAAATGAAGTCTTTGTGGCTGACGCACTTATAAGAGAAAATTATTAGACGGTAAAAAATGGCAATAAACACCTGTGAGCTAAAAACAAAAATTAAGGGAACAATTCTTGAGGTTACTCTTGATCGCCCCAAGGCAAACGCGATTGATTTGCTGACTAGTCAGAAAATGGGCGAAATCTTTATGGGGTTCAGAGATAACCCTAAATTAAGAGTAGCTATCTTAAGAGCAGAGGGAGAGAAATTTTTTACCGCAGGGTGGGATTTAAAAGCTGCTGCCAAAGAAGATGCTGTAGATGGTGACTATGGGATTGGAGGCTTTGGAGGACTGCAAGAACTTGGGAATCTCAATAAGCCGGTTATTTGTGCAGTAAACGGCATTTGTTGCGGCGGAGGTTTAGAGATAGCTCTATCCTGTGATCTAATTATCTGCTCCGAAAACGCTACTTTTGCATTGCCAGAGATTCGATCAGGAACTGTAGCTGATGCTGCTTCCATTAAGCTTCCAAAAAGAATACCATACCATGTCGCTATGGATCTTTTATTAACAGGACGATGGTTTAATGCCCCGGAAGCGAAGTCGTATGGTTTAATAAAGGAAATAGTAAAATTTGACCAACTAAGAAAAAAGGCTTGGGAACTAGCTGAACTCTTAGCAAGTGGACCACCGCTAGTTTATGCTGCCATAAAAGAAATTGTACGTGATGCAGAAGACACAAAATTTCAAGATGCCTTGAACAGGATAACCAAAAGACAATTTAAAACTGTTGATCAATTATATTCGAGTGAAGATCAAATTGAAGGAGCTAAAGCGTTTGCTGAAAAGAGACCTCCAAAATGGAAAGGAAAATAATCTAAAGGAAAATCTTTGCGTGGAGCTTGGCAATTGTCTATGAGACTCGGAAGGATCGAGAATACGCTCATAGAAAAATTTATACCGGTATTTGTTTAACGTTTTTTACCTCTTTTAAAGAAATGCTTGACGACATCCCTGTAAACTGGATCTCTGATATTAATTTTTGCTGGAATGCATCATATTCCTCAATACTCTTAGCAATAATTTTTAATAAGTAGTCCGCACCTGATCCTGTTAAGCGATGCACCTCTAAAATATGTCTATGACGCATGACAACTTTCTCGAACTCAGTGAACCAATCTGTATTATGATTGCTAACAGAAATGGAGAGGAAGACTGTGACCGCATAACCGACCTTTTCTTTGTCAACAAGTGATACTTTGTATTTAATTATACCTTTTTCTTCGAGCTTTTTAATCCTGTTCCAACACGGAGTTGATGAGACCCCTACTTTCTTCGCGATTTCAGATAAAGGTAAATCCGCATTCACTTGCAGAAGATTCAAAAGTTTTTTGTCAATATCATCCATTCCTTTATTCCTTGAAAAATTAGAAAAATTTTCTTAAATATTTACCATAATGAGATTTTTTTGGAAAATTTTCAATTTTTTATTTAAATAGCCGAATTTTTTTCTTACGGTTGGTAAAATTTTATTTATAGAGGTCCAATATGACTGATTACACAAACGCAGAAACTTTGGTTTTACACGGTGGCCAATATAGGAGCGACTCAAATACCAATGCAGTGGCTGTGCCTATTTACCAAACAACGAGTTATCAATTCAAAAATACAGAGCATGCAGCAAACCTATTCGCTCTAAAAGAGCTTGGAAATATCTACACTCGAATAATGAATCCAACTAATGCTGTTCTTGAAGAAAGAGTTGCTTCGATAGAAGGCGGATCCGCAGCCCTTGCGCTATCGTCAGGTTCCTCAGCGACTGCGTTAGCTATACAAAACTTATGTAGTGCTGGTGATAATATTGTTTCATCTCCACATCTCTATGGCGGTACTTGGAACTTGTTTGTAAATACCTTTAAGCAGTTTGGGATTGAGGTTCGCTTCGCTGATCCGGAAAAACCTGAAACATTTGGAGAGCTTGTTGATGAAAATACTAGAGCTTTTTTTGGGGAGACAATTCCAAATCCCAAATTGAAAGTTTTTCCAATTGAAGAAGTTGCTAATATTGGGAAAGAGTTAGGCATACCGTTAATTATAGATAATACGGTATCACCATTAACCTGTCGGCCTATCGATCATGGCGCTGCTATTGTTGTAAATTCACTCACTAAATATATAGGCGGACATGGAAACTCGATAGGTGGCATTATAGTAGACAGTGGTAACTTTGATTGGACAGCAAATCCTAAAAGACAACCGCTATTTAATCAACCTGACGAAAGTTATCATGGGGCTATCTGGGGTCAACTCGTTCCGGATGCGCTAGGTGCTCCTATTGCGTTTACGGTAAGAGCAAGAGTGGTTCTTTTAAGAGATTTAGGTTCAGCGATATCACCAATGAATTCATTTAACATAATCCAAGGACTTGAGACACTCCCATTGCGCTACAAAGCACATCAGGAAAACGCAGAGAAATTGGCTAATTATCTCTTGTCTCATAAAGCCGTGCAACAAGTTATTTACCCCTCCCTGTTTGAGGGGAAAGACAAGGCAACTGCAGATAAATACCTCAAAACCGGTTATGGCCCTATTGTGGGAATGGTACTACGAGGAGGAGCTGATGCTGGAAAAGAATTCATTAATAATCTTAAAATGGTGTATCATGTAGCGAATATTGGTGATACGCGAACACTAGCCATTCATCCCTCATCCACCACCCATTCTCAACTTTCGCTACAAGATCAGTTCAAAGCTGGCGTGACTCCAGGCTACATAAGGCTAGCGGTAGGAATTGAACATATCGACGATATAGTTGCAGATATAGATCAAGCACTTCAAATTGCAGATAAAAAATAAGTCTTTGAAATAACTTTAGAACCTTACTTAAGAAATAGAAATTGATAAGTCGAGGGTACCTTTTTCTTGCAAAATGGTTGATAATTTTACGAGATATCAACCCATTAAACCTGAATTTTAAGGTCCGCCTTGCTTCATGTCTTTATCAAGCATCGCACTCACTGTTTTTTTACAATAATTCGGACATAAATTTTACCAACACAAGGTTTAAGCCATAATCACTTTGCGCGCACTATGCCTACTAATCATGTAAGGATATTTAAAGATTTTAATAATTATTATTACTCATTAGTACAAACTGTTTTTTAAAATGCTAGACCACATTCTCTTTTTTAAATATACTTAAATTCTGAAGTAAGTTTAGTCGCTTATATTGACTGGGGTATAGGATGCGAATAAATTTGGTCTGGAAAGAGTACGATGTTCTGGTAGTGGGTTCGGGAGGTGCTGGATCAAATGCGGCAGAAACTGCGTCTGATATGGGGGCATCTGTCCTGTTGGTAACTAAAGACCCTTTAAGTGCGTCTGATACCAAAATTTCTGAGGGGATTGCAACTGTTAGAGGATCTGGATCAGAAGACGATAGTGAAAATGCTTTATCGGAAAATTTACAATTAGCAGGTGGTGATCTTCCCGACATTAATATCACATCTGCTTTCGCAAAAGATAGTCAAAAGGCATACGACAAAGTTAGAGCAAACGGCCTAAGGCCCAAAATTTCTGCAATTACAAACAACCCTGACCCACTTCCTCTTCCGATGGGGGGTCATACAAAGAGAAGAAGTATCGGACATAAAAATAGCGGTGTGGCATTTGGCCATGCAAATTGGAACTCAATTGTGAAGGACACAAAAATTGATTACAAAGAAGATTGTTGGTTAATAGACGTAATAACTGAAACAAATAAAGATGATACAAAATCAGTTGTTGGAGCTCTAATTTATGATGCTCAGTGTGGCGAAATTTTAGCAGTTGTATGCGCTTCTGTTGTTGTTGCGTCCGGAGGGCTATCAACAATATATTTTCCTAAAACTGACACAATGAGAGGAAATACTGGTGACAGCTATGCTATTGCGGCTCGCGCTGGAGCCGAATTAGTGGACATGGAACAAATACAGTTCTTACCGTTTTGCCTCACTTCTCCCCCCGCGTTTGAAGGATTATTGGGGGGTGAACCAGTTACTGCAAGCTACTTGGGAGTATTGAGAGATAAGAATAAAAAAGTGATTTTGGATGGCGTATACTTGCGAACACGTGCAGAGTGTTCAGCAGCGATAATGAAAGCAGTTGAAGATGGAAGAGGAACTAAGAATGGTGGCGCATATCTGGATATGACAGCTAACAAAAGAGCTCCTAAATCAGGGGTGTACTTTATGAATTTCCTTAAAGGCAGTTTGCCCTCGGCTTATAACAATGTAAGACAAGCTATGAGCAAGAGTGAGTCACAATGTGACGACTTATGGGAGGTAAGGCCAAGCGCACATTACATGATGGGAGGAATAAGAGTTGATGAAAATTGTCGTTCTATAGGCGGATCAAATGGTTTAAGAAATCGTGGTATATCAGGATTATTTGCTGCAGGCCAGGCAATGGGGGGACTTTTTGGCGCAAATAGACTTGGATCTACCTCGTTAACAGAGGGAGCTGTTTTTGGACAGCGCGCTGGAAAGAGTGCTGCTCTTCATGCACAAAAATCTGTAATTAACCTTTTAAATAAAAAATTATTTATTGAAAAAGCAAAAAGAGTTCATTCGTTAATTGGACAAAAAGGTCATCTACACGCATCAAAAATAAAACTTACAGTTCAAAAAAAATGTTGGGAAAATTTAGGGCCAATAAGAGATAAGAGAAGACTGACTAACACAAAGTTATTCATTAGAAAAACAAAAAAGCAACTGAAAAATATCAATATTTCAAATAGAACAAAATGGAATCAAGCTTTAATTGAGTACCTTGAACTAGAAAACATGCTGGATACCGCAGAATTAATGGCTATTGCGGCATTAGAAAGAGATGGGAGTCTAGGAGGCCATGTAAGATCCGACTGTCCAAACATCTCGCTTTTTTCAAAGCCGTACTCAACCGTTGCAAGATTTTTTGGTAATGATGCGCATGTTACTCGATTGCAAAGGAAACAAACTGACTTTAAAAAGCTCATAAAATTTAAGTTTGAAGAACAAAAGAAGTTCTTGGGAGCAAAATTTTTAAGACTTATGCCTATGAGGCTAAAGGACAATATTCTCGAAAAGCGTTACAAAAAAATTATGAATATTCAAAAATCTTCAATTACTGTCCAACCAGGAAGTGTAGAGGCCGCTATAGGAGATCAAAAAATACTATGACCATTAAAAATGTTAGAGATCGTCAATATCTTAATGTCACGATCATTACTCATTTAGACGGCAAAGATATTCCGGTCAAATTCAAATATAAAAAAAGACATGATAGAGAAAAACCTATGGCACTTGATATTTTGCTTCAAGCTCAGGAAACAAGCCTTCCTGATCTGGCATTTAGGTATGGATGTCGTGCAAGAAACTGCGGAGTTTGTACGATAGATATAAATGGATTACCAAGAATAGCTTGTCGTTCTGTAGTCCGGGAAAATGATAATTTAAAGGCAATGTCGACTCTGCCAGTAATAACTGATTTGGTTGTGAAAAGAGATCAAATATCTAGGCAGCTTCGGGGAAAAATTTACCGAAATTCTGGTGGTAATGATCTAAATGTTGATGCCTCCGAAGATTATCATGAACTTACATCCTGCATAGAGTGCTACGCTTGCCTTCATAATTGTCCAATGCATGAAAAAAATAATGTTGAACTTAATGAAAGTAGAGAAAGATATAAGTATGGAAACCCCTTTTCATTGTTGAAGCTACAAGCTATTGTTTTAGATCCTGTCTCGAGCAATCAACAGAAAGATGATGCAGTAACTCAAGCCGTAAAACTTGGGTTAGACACTTGTCTAAATTGCCCAGGATGCAAATGTGGTATAGGCATTGACCTAAAGGGAAAAGTAGTCGATCCACTGGTAAACGCTTCAAAGAAAATTGAAGAATAAATGATTTTAATTATGAATAACTTTTCTTTTAAAAAGCCTATAAAAACCTTTCCATTTTAATAAGTAAATCTGGAAAGTCCTCCGCGATTAAATCATGCTTAGGATTTGGAATTGGATCAGGGGGTCCCTGCTCCCCCCACTCATCTGGTCTTTTCACAAAGGCTGTTTTAAAACCCACGCGCTTCGCCGCGTCTAAATCGAAATTATGACAAGCAACCATCATACACTGCTCAGGCTGTATTTGAAGATGCGTTCTAACGGTATCATAAGCTTCTGGCAAAAGTTTATATTTTTTAATACCTTCGCAGGAAAACACTGCGTCCCAACTAAGAGAGTTTTTTCGCGCAGTATCAATTATTATCCGATAGCTAAGTATAGTAAATGAACATACTATGAAGTTTTTTTTCAATTTTGGGAGTATATCTGGAAAATCCTCCCAACACTTTAGGTTATGAACTGTTTCGTAAGCGATATATCGAATGTCTTCCTGCGTAAAGTTTGTTAGGTTGTTTTCTTCAATTAGTTCTTCCAAGACGAACCTATGAGCATCGTCGAAATTGTATCGTGGAGGTTCATTTTCACCTAAATTGAGCATAGCATTTAAACTTCTTCTTCTCAGTTCATTACTCAAAAAGGCCCAATCTTTTTGATAGTTGTATTTTTCACCAACTGTCTTTAGTGCCTCTCTGAAACCTGAGTGCCAGTCAAGTATAGTTCCACCAGTATCGAAAGTAAGCGCTTTAATATTGTTCATTCTATTAAACCTTTTTAGAAAAATTTCTACATTATCATCTTGTCAATGGCATATTATTTATAGCTTTAATAATAGAGGAACTAAGCTCACCAGTCACAAAGTTGTCCAATTCCGATACATTCTCAAAGGCGTCGACATATGCCTCTACATCTTTTTTGAGAATTCCAATGGTATTATCATCATTATAAGGTTCTTTAAACCAATCAATTTTTTCTCTATTGGTCCCAAACCACGTTTGGCCTGATGACGTATCAATCGTTTTAAATATTGTTTCAATATCTAGATCAAATTTTTCAGCTTGATTAATGACATGCCTAACTGACACTACAGACGCTGCAGCAATAAAATTATTTAGCACTTTTACCATCATACCTGAGCCATAGTGTCCCACATGATTTATTTGGCTGCCCATAACAGTTAGAAGTGGCTTGGTATAATCAAACAATTTTTTTTTACATCCAACCATAAATGTGAGCCTTGACTGTTCTGCTGCCACCGTTGCTCCAGACATAGGTGCATCAATAATTGTAATGTTTTTCGGTGCTTTGCTCTTTAAATCCATCAAAAACCTTGGAGACAATGTTGAAGATATTATCAAGATTTTATTTGATTTCTGCTCAAATAAGCCATTTCTTCCTAGACACAGCTCAAGAGTATCTGCGGCATCTCTCACGACACTGATTATAATTTGCCTATCATCTAGAAACTTCTTTTTTGAATCGATAAAGTTTTCTCCCAAGCCAGATAAAGACTTTCTGCTATCTATATCATATCCCCGTGCATCAATATTTTTCGACAACATTGAATAAAGCATAGGCAGGCCCATATTCCCGCAGCCAGCTAATCCGATCTTCTCTTTGACGATATCCTCATTAAAACTCTTTTTGATCATATTGTTATCCTACCAAAAAAAAGTAATAATAAAAACTAAGATGATATGAAACAGTTAGCCGTTAACAAGAAAGTAGGGAAAATGCTTTTATTTGAAGACATACAACGTGCTGAAAAGATAGTTGCCAAGCATGTTGTCAAGACCCCAATAGTACAATCAAAGGCTCTATCGGATGCTATTGGTGAAGAGATATATTTAAAACTGGAAAATCAACAAATCACTGGAAGTTTTAAAATAAGGGGAGCTATTAATGCGATATCAAACCTTACTCCAGAACAGAGAAAAGCAGGAGTTGTCGCTTTATCTACGGGAAACCATGGTAGAGGCTTAGCATATGCTGCAAATCTTATGAAAATACGATGTATTATATGCATGTCGGAACTTGTGCCTAATAACAAAATAGAGGGGATAAAAGAGATTGGAGCTGAAGTGAAATTAATTGGGGGAAATCAAGACGAAGCGCAACTAGAAGCGGATAGACTTTCAATTGAGGAAGGTATGACGTATATCTCACCATTCGATAATATCGATGTTATCGCAGGTCAAGGGACTCTTGGACTCGAGATTTATCGACAGATACCTAAGCTAAAATTTGTTTTTGTTCCGTTATCAGGTGGTGGATTGATTTGTGGAGTAGCCAAAGCTCTTAAAAGCTTAAACCCAAATTTAAAAGTGATAGGGGTTTCAATGGATAGAGGAGCTGCAATGTATGAGTCTCAAAAAGCTGGGAAACCAATCTTTGTTAAAGAGGAGGAAAGCCTTGCTGATGCTCTAACAGGAGGTATTGGTCTTGATAACAAATATACTTTTGATCTAACGAGAAAACTAGTTGATGAGATAGTGCTCGTAAGTGAAGAAGAAATCGCAAAAGGAATTCATCATGCCTATTGGCACGAATCTCAAATAGTTGAGGGAGCGGGAGCTGTAGCTATTGCGTCACTTTTAAACAATAAATCCACTCCAAAAGGCCCTTCTTTAGCTTTAATGTGCGGAAAAAATATAGATATTGACAAACATTTCAATTTGATAGCTGCAAAGCACTAGATCAGTTTTTTAGTGTCCTAATTAAATTAGACTATTTTTCAAGGCAGCTCTATCCACCTTCTTTGCTGGTGTCAGAGGTAGACTCTCTAGCACTGTAAATTCTGAAGGAACTTTATAGGGTGATAAAGTCTCTTCACAATACTCCTTAAGAATAGAAATATCGATCTGTCTATTGAGAGTAATAAATGCCAATGGTGTTTCACCACTACGATTATCTTGCTTTGGTACAACACAAACAGAAGAAACATTTGATTGGGACATTAGTTGTTCTTCAATTTCCCGGGGAAATACATTAAAGCCTTTAACGAGTATCACGTCTTTTTTCTATCAGTTATAAATAGAAATCCTTCATCATCTAATACTCCAATGTCACCATTGTAAATAAAGCCATCTCTAATGGTCGTTTTAGTCTCCTCGATATTTGATTCATATTCTAACATCATATGAGGCCCTCTAACGCGAATCTCTCCTGTTTCACCTGGCTTTAACACTTTCCTCCTCGTCTCAATATCAACAATTTCAATTACAGTATCAGGAACCGCTTTACCAGCAGATCCCATTTTAGTACCACTTTGAACTGTATTTACCGATATAGGTGCAATTTCAGTCATACCGTATCCCTCATAAATTGGGATTCCAGTTTTTTCTTGCCACATTTTATGTACAGCTAGAGGAAATGGTGCTCCTCCACCGGGACATACTCTTAAATATGGCATTTGACTATTTTCAAATTCCTCAACAGAGAGTAAAGCTTGGTATATTGAGGGGGGGGGCTCCCCCAAACACAGTAATTTCTCACTGCTCAGTTTTTCAACAATAAATTTAGGATCAAAAGCTCCCGGTATGAAAACAGTGCCAGACTTTAATAATGGGTTGGTCACACCGGTTAAAAATCCATAGATATGAGTAAATGGTGCGACTATTAACCAATTTTCATTGGGTTTGGTTGGCCATCCCCATTCCATTCGATCAACCATAAAGGTTATAGATCTATGAGAATGATTAATCTGCTTTGGAATACCCGTTGTGCCGCCAGAGAATAACACAGCTGCAGTGTCTCCACCATTACATCTGTGATTGATTTCCTTAATATCTGATAGCGCCATATTAAGATAGTCCTGAATTTCCAGTGTAAGGCTCTCATATTCTGATAACTCTTTGTTGGAGAGGACTAAAGACGGTTGTAAGTCACCTAATAATTTTCTAAGTGCCTATTCTGGCAATAAAAAGTTTAGTAATGCGGGCGTATTACCAGAAATTAGAACAGCAAAGTAAGCTACTAAAAATAAGATAGAATTGGGCAGTAAAACCCCAACATACTTATTTTTTATTTTTTTCTGCGATATCTTACTCGACAGTTTAATAGTTGCAGAAATAAACTGGTGATAAGTAAATTCGTGATGAGCCGATTTACAATATGTTTTAGAGGGGTTTTCCCGCGCAGCCCGAAATAAAAGATCAAGTACTGTGCCTTCCGTAGAATATTTTTCCATAAGATAATTAAAGGTCAAAAATCATAACGATTACAACTATTTTATTTTCTAATTGCTTGTTTGAATTTTTATATTATTGAAGGCTCTATTTCTTATTGAGGTTTCTACAATAGTGGGTAACAATAATGAGAAGCTTTGGATTGTGGAGCAGGATGTGTTTTGTCAAACCAAGTATGCTTTAAATCTCCTTTGCATTAAGTGTAGAACCAGCATATACATCATGAATTGGAATAGTCTTTAAAGCGAATAACATTCATCTCATGGACCACTGCAAAAAAGTTTGAAAGGATATCCTAGCTTGAATTTTAGATCTTTGGGTCTCGTATCTCCCATTTTGAAAACATTAGATAAACAAGGGCTACATGTCCCCACCCCTATTCAAGAGAAATCAATACCAATCATATTAGAAGGAAAGGATGTTATAGGACTTGCCCAGACGGGCACTGGTAAAACTGCTGCATTCATTCTTCCGTTGCTAAGCAAGTTGTATGGAACACAGCAGACAGGCAAATTCAGAAAAGTAAAAATACTCGTGTTATCCCCGACAAGAGAGCTTGCTCAACAGATTGGGGAAGTGGTTAAACCTTTTGCATCGGCGACTAATTTAAAAACGTGCACGATCGTCGGTGGTGTGCCAATCTTTAAACAATTTAGAGACTTAAGAAAAGGCTCTGATATTATAGTTGGAACTCCAGGCAGAATAGAGGACCATATTTCACAAAAATCAATCGACCTAACTAGCGTAAATTATGCGGTATTAGACGAAGCTGACCAAATGTTAGATATTGGATTTTTACCTGCAATAAAGAGGATCCTGAGCACTACCCCAAAAAAACGACAAACGTTACTTTTTTCTGCAACGATGCCGATAGAGATCAAGAATCTTGTAACGAAGTTTATGGTGGAAGCGGTAGAGGTTGCAGTTTCGGTAATTGCTAAACCAGTTGATAAAGTTAATCAAAAAATATTAATTTTAAGCTCTGCTCAAAAAATAGATGCTTTAAAAGAAATTGCACAAAAAAGATCGGGAGCCAGATTACTAGTCTTCACCAAAACTAAGCATGGGGCAGAAAGGGTTGTAAAAAGCCTATCGAAAGATGGCTTCGCTGTTTCTTCAATTCATGGAAACAAATCACAAAATCAGAGACAAAAATCCTTAATGAATTTTAAAACGGGTTCGTGTCCTTTATTGGTGGCTACAGATATCGCTGCGAGAGGGATAGATGTTCCGGGAGTAGAAGCAGTGATCAACTATGATTTGCCAGAAGCTCCAGAGAGCTATGTTCACAGAATTGGTCGCACTGCACGAGCTGGAATGATAGGAGATGCAATATCATTTTGTTCAGAATCAGAAATAAAAAAGCTTCGAGCAATTGAAAGGTTAATAAAAGCTAAAATTAAAACTGAGTACCACTCTACAAGTCTACGTGTCCACAAACAAAAACCTCCTAATAATGAGTTGCCGAAAAAAATTGATAGTAAGGGGAAAAGAGCATATCCCGCTAAAGGTAGAAATTTTAAAAAAAAGAGCGTAAAAAAATTTAATGCTAGAAAAAGTTCTCCACTAAAGTAATTTTTTCCGTCAAATTTTAAACTTTCAGTATGTATATTATCAAAGCGAGTAAATAGAGCTAACGCAGCAGACCAATGGCGCCCAAGAGGGAATTATTGCTCTATACCTGCACTAACACATACATTATGGAAAGCACCACCAATGAGTTAGCGAAAGTGTAGTTCATGTCAAGATGTACAAATTTTTCTACCATTTTGTTTACCCCCCACGCATGATGCAAAGGGTGTCAGGATATTATGTTCCTTTAATGCGCAGTCGATGGGGTGATTGCAGTCATTTATAAAAAGTATATACAAACATGCTAGACGTTTTTATTTGATTAAAAGACGTGTTTTGGGTTATAAACATTGAATCTCAAGGATAGGAGGACTTTAAGATGTATTTGATAGTAGGCACAATAGGAGTAGTTGGGTTCATTTTTTACGCTGCAATCTCTGGCGGAGGATTAGGCCCATTTTTAGATATTCCGTCACTTGCCATAGTGGCAGGAGGAGCCTTTTTCGCAAGCCTTGCTATGAGTAGGGGTAATTTTGATAAAGAGGCAGTGAGTTTTTTTGGTAATTCAGCTCTCACGTTGGGTTGGATTGCTCTTTTAATAGGTATAGTTCTAATGTTAGGTAGCACTGATCTTTCAACTCCTGAGGGAATTAACACATTTTTCAATAAAGCATCGCCTATTGCTCTTCTACCCGTTTTCTATGGTCTTATTTTGAAGCTTGTTTGTTCTGCTTGGGCAGCAAGCATGACGGGAGGGAAGTAAGTTTGCAAAAAGAATTTTGCGTTCATAAACAATGTTTGAGAGAGCACTAATAAATTTCACTTGTTCTACATAGAAAATAATAACCAATTTTGTCTACCCTTTGGTCTGACCTTCCAACGCGTTGAATGCCGGGAGCCCACAGGTAGAATATTTTGAGTGTTATAAATTTATTAGTGATCAAAGAGCATTTTTCATAAACTGTATAACGCATATTTCAATTATTTAAGAAATCAGTTGAGTCCGAGTATTTCTAAACCGAAACCAAAATCTAAGTCTACTACAGAAGCTAAATCACCATTCTTGGTTGTGAACACCCATTCAGAAGCAGTTGAAGGCAAATCGTCACTTTCTTCTTCTGGAAATGAAAAAGAGCTAGCGACTTCCCAAACTAATCTTCCATCAGCGTCTATTTTAGCGACATAGCTTCGCCAGTTTAGGCGGGGATCACTTTCGCATTCTTTTTTAATTGATCCAGTATGACCTGCGCATCCTTCTATGCCAGTGCCACATGCCATTATAGCATCAAATTTGTCAACGGTGGTAACCGACCAGCACTCGTCAAAAATTAATTTATTATTTCCTCTTCCTAAATCAGCATAAACATTTTCACCACCAATTGGGTTTCCAAACGTTTTATTCCAGATTAAGTTTCCATCGTCAGAAACCTTTGAGAGACTTCCATCTATTCCAGTTTCCCAACCACCCTTGTGACCAGATAGAAAAATACCATCTTTTGAAACAGCTAGGTCTGTAACTTCACCGTGTTGAGGGAATTTCTTTTCCCAAAGGATCTTTCCAGACCTATTTATCTTCAAAAGTTTTGCCACAGTGGGCTCATGAGATGACCCTACAAGAACGAACTCTTTTGAAGACCCAATTTCCTCAATACTTTTTCCTGTTAGTGTATTTTCATACACTTTTTCCCAATCTGCCATCTTTGGTGCTTTTTTTCGGGCTATGGTTTCTGGGCTTAAATAGAGAGCGAACGCGTAGCCTTCAGATGGGTTTCCATAGGATTTAAATCCTTCAACCGCACTGTATCTTGCCCCGGTAACACCCGTCAGCAACAAAGCATTTTCACTAGTCAAAACTATAGACTCAAACGCACTAGATTTTCCTTTTTTTTTACTTGGAAATGTTTTTGACCAGATCAGAGACCCATCTACAGTATTTATCTTCATCAAGAAACGATCAATAACTCCTACCTTACTCTCTTTGTATCCAGCCAAAAATATATACTCACCTAATACAGCAGCAGAGTTAAATCCGTCTCGCTTATTTGCTTCACCAAAAACAAGAGACCACTCGAAGCTTTTGTCTTCTTCAGGATGAAGGAATAATTTCTCTTTTGGTAGTTTTTTAGAGAGTTTGACTGCAAATGCGTTTTCCGATCCACCCGAATCTATAGACTTTCCTAAAAGGATATAGCCGTCTGACGCTTCAATCCCAAAAACAGCATGAGGATCAGAATCCTCTCCTCCACAACAAGTTCCATCCAATACATAATATGAATGTGTGGGAGGTTGGCTCTGCCCAAGAGTTAACGGAGTATATAGGAAAAAACATATAATTATTGGTGACAAACGAAACATGGCTTGAAAAAATATATCTCTATAAATAAGCTCTGATAATATTTATAAGTTTTTTAATTCACAAACAAAATAAATTTCTATTCTATTGCTTCCAATTAGAATAAAAACTGCTTCAGGAAACATTGAGAGAGCCTCAAAAACCTCCTGACTAAAGGTCAGTTGCTCAACCGGCTGGAATCCACTTGTGTTGCCACTCTTTAACTTTGATAACGGGGATGCAATTACAATTTAAGAACTTATGGGCTACCCCAATGCCTGTCTACCATAGTGACTAAGGAGTCTATCATGGGGAGTGCAGCGATGGGTTGAATGCAAGGAATATCTACTAACTAACCTACCAAGCAAAAGGTTGAAATTCTTTGTTTAATGGAGTCCTAGCAATATAATTGGTGTAGTTGCTTAGTACTTTTTGAGATATTCCAACAATCACCTCAAGTATATTTTTTCTTGTGAAGCCCGCTTCTATAAAGGCCGATACTTCTTCTTCACTAGCCTTTCCCCTATTACGTACTAAAATCAGCGTGAATTCTCTTAGCTTCTCGAGCTTCTCGTTTGGAAGAAGGGTTTTGTCTCTGAGAGCGTTTGTAATCGTTTCATCAACTTTCATAAGCTTCGCAACCAAAGTATGCGCAGGAACACAGAACTTACAGTCGTGTTCAACATTTATTGTTTGCCATACAACAGTCTTTTCTTCATCAGACAAACTTGATTGACCAAAAATTTTTCCTAACTCAACATATGCCTTCAGAGCCTCAGGGGATTCGGCAAGAACTGCATAGAGCCCCGGTATCATTCCAGAAGAAGCTTTAACTTTCTCCAGCAATTGTTTGCTTTCTGATGGAGCAGTACTGTGATCATGCAATTGAAATAGTTCTCTCATTTTATTTTCCTTTATTTCTCTAAGGTATACCTAAAGTTCAAAAAAAAAACCATTTTTATTTTACTAGGGTTTATATCGATGTTGCAGTTCCCAAGTTGCAGGTGCATATATAGCTCTTATCCCTTTTACACAGTCAGTCTCAAAAATACTAACCATTACCATACAGACAATGTAACGAAACCGGTTATCTTTTTAATACAGATCAACCTTGAGAATGAATTTGTTGGAGAATTGAGCAGAAAAGTATCTTCTTGGAGTCTGCAGCAGATGGGTTGTTTACAACTAATTTTGTTGGGTTCATAGTATAAACCGTTTCTAAATCAAAAGGGATTATTTTAATGCAATTTTCTGAAAATACATATCAAAATAATAGACACAAGACCTTTTACCTTTCTGCTGGAGAAGAAAATAATAAAAAAATTTATTTTCTTCATGGATGGCCCGAACTTAGTATCAGCTGGAGAAATCAATTAGGCTTTTTTTCTAATCTCGGTTTGCATGCAATAGCACCAGACATGAGAGGATATGGCCAATCATCAATCTACGATAAGCATACAGATTACTGTCAAGAAGAAATTGTTAAAGATATGATTGAACTTCATGCTCATCTTGGAGGAGGAGAAGCAATATGGGTTGGGCATGATTGGGGTTCACCTGTTGTTTGGAACATTGCTTGCCACCATGACGAGTATGTAGAAAAAATCGTAAGCTTATGCGTGCCATTTAAAATGATGGAAAATGACAACATGCTATCTAGTATTGACAGGCAGCTTTATCCGGAGGACGAATTTCCTTATGGGCAGTGGGAGTACCAAATCTTTTATAGGGAAAATTTTGATAAAGCGAAACAATCATTAGAAGATAATCCCAGAAACACAATTAAATGCCTCTTCAGAAGTGGTAATGCAGAAAACTTAGGAAAGCTCGCCAATACAGCTTTCGTCAGAAAAAATAATGGTTGGTTTAAGAACGGAATAGCACCAGATATTGCTTTGGATGAGAATGTTTTATCGAGAAAAGAGCTTGAAATATATTCAAAATACTTGTCCGAGAATGGGTTTTTTGGGCCGGGTTCATGGTATATGAATACTCAGCTCAATAGTGCATATTTTAAGAAAGCACCACTTAAAAAACTAGAAAAGGCAATTCTTTTCATTCATGCGAAATATGACAGAGTTTGTGATACATGTCATACCAGCTTGGCAGATCCTATGAGAGAAAATTGTTCGAACCTAAAGGAGGCGACCATCAATAGTGACCATTGGATAGCGCAAGAAAAGCCTGATGAATTAAATAATATCATTAAAGAGTGGCTAGCGATTTAAAGCTATAACGTATTGGCGCTTACATAGATCAAATGATTTCGATTTACTCACGTATGTGCTGACCTCTCGCGTATTCAACACAAGGGGTATTCAAGTAGTTTATTCTTTTAGTTTGCACCAAATAGCGTGCTGTTGTTTTTTGAACTTAATTATCCTTAGGAATTACTCTATTTTTGTCATAAATATTCACCAGCAATTATTGACGTTAGGCTAGTTCAAGCACAACTTTTCCGTTAGAACTGGTCAACTTATGCTCTGGAACAATCATCGGATCTCCTGATGATTTACCTGCCACTCCTAGGCCATTTGAGTCAAACTCACTCGAGTGGTACCTGCCACGTTTGGTGCAGGCGAATGGCACTTTAGGATCGCCTGTTAGGCCGATGGCTTTTCCCTTATGAGGGCAGGTCAATTCAACGATCAGGTAGTCTTTATCTCTCCGCATTGCTGCAACAAATTGCGTTTGTCCAGTTCCTGCGTAGTCTGCACTATCATTCGGACGGGCAATTACACTAACGTCTCCAGGTTTAAGCTGTGATATATCAATGCTCGCAGGACCATTTCCAAGTCGTAAAACTTTTTTAAGTCCCATTGGGATATCCGTTGGGATATTAGCCCAACCACTTAGATCTGTAGTCGTTGCTGCGTTCAGTACAGCTGGACATAAGAATGTGGCAGTGCTGGAAAGAGTGACAATGACATGTCGACGAGAAATTTTTTTCATATTCAGGTTATCCTTTCTTTGTTATCCATATGTTTCTAAAGGTGTTGTCACGGTCTATCAAAATATGCTTAATCGTTCCTAATACATGGAGACCAAGAACCACAAGTAACACCCATTTTAATGCAAAGTGAGCTTCCATGAACAAGTCCCCTAAGTCAGATCTGGCAAAAGCAACATTAATGGGAAACAATATCTCAGAATTTCTGAGGCCTGAAGCTGTAACGTAGCCAGTAATAACGTAAGCAATAAGAAGCGCATAAAGGGAGATTTTAACTAAAGCAGCCAGCATTTTTTCCCACCACACATGATCAGAATTACGTGGACCAACCCCGAAAGCTAGCCTTACTCCGATCCACATAAAAACAACCACTAAAAGAAGCTGCCCCCCCCACTGGTGAAAGATCAATGCATTTGTACCAACAATTTTGTAACTATATAGTAGACCAGAAGTTGCCAAAGCTAACATAAGAGCGGCAGTTGTCCAATGTAACACTATTAAGCCAATAGAATATCTCATTTCAAGCCGAGTCTCATTTAAGCAGTACTCTCAAATTCCAAAGAATTCTTCTATCTTGGTCGCCCCATTCTAGGCTTCTAAGATAGAAAATCGTGTTTAATTTTAAATACCCAGTTCTTAGATCTTGCTCCAAGCTTTTTTCGCGACGGTTGTTCGACAAATTAACCATAGATACAGACCTAAACAGAACATAGTATGGATCGGTGACTTGACAAGAGACTTGCAGCCATTTTCGGATTATCATTTAGTGTACTCTCCAACGTATGACACATACGGGGCGTGCCGGTATTATGACTTAAAGAGTACAAAAGGTGGGGTACTTATTTATCAGGTTAAATTATGATCTAGATAAAGTATTCAAAGTTAAGTGAATTTTCATTTGCCTTCAATTCTTTGGCTCCATTTTTCATATGAAAACTTCTGGCCATATTGTTCTTTGGACTGAGTGTTACAAATCGTTTAATTTTAGGTCTATTTATTTTCAGCCACTCTACAGCATTAAACAGCATTTTCCGACCGCATCCTTTATCATAACTCCAAATTGTGTAAAATATTGCTATTGATTTTTCAATGTTTGTATTCTCCGAAGAGAACTTATCTAATTCAATCTCATTTGTTGGAACTTCACTAGATATTGCCACGCAAACCGCCGCCTTACACATTTGGTTATCAATCAAAGCCAATCCCAATCTGTTGTCAGATAACCTAAATTCCTCCGTTAAATGGGGTCTTACAGGATCATCTTTAAACACATGGGAGTAATAGCCTGATTTAATTAATACTGTTTCCATGAAAATGAGTGATAAATAGTAGTAAAAATGAACTTTAGTATTAAACAATTTACATTTTGTCAATATTTCAGTGAACTTTTTTGTTTATATACCTTTTGAACAATATTTAATAAACAACATCCCAACATAATATGCATTATTTCGGTCAATGATTAATTTATCCAACCGTTTCGAGAGATCGAAATTTAAATACTTATCTCAAGGCTAAAAATCAATACTACCTAATACTAGTTTTACAAATTTTGCTACTTTATCTTTTTCAATCCACCTATTTACGATTACTAAATCATTTTTTGGGTCAATATATAAGATTTGTGTGCCCACTCCCATGGCAGCAAATGCACTAGTCGGTGCGCCAGGAAACATCCCGCTTTTTTTATCATTAAGCCACCATAGATAACCGTAATTTAAGGCTAACTTGCATGGTTTGGTACTCATTTTAATCCATTTCTTAGGAATAACTACTTTACCATCCCAAAGTCCTTGGTTAGCAATTAGTTGGCCAACCCGCGCAAGATCAAGAGTGCTTATCCATAACCCACCACCCCAATGAGCTCCACCAGAAACAGATTGCAATCTGTCGCCTTTAACTTCATCCCATGAATTTTCATATCCATGCCATTCCCAAGTATTACTTGCTCCTATGGGAACCATTATGTGTTCTCGTAAAACATCAGCAAGTGAGCGACCAAAGGCCAACATAAGAGCATATGAGAGAACATTTACTCGTACATCATTATACTCCCAAAACGTTCCTGGTAGGTGTAACTTTCTTTTTTGTCCTTTTTCTAATCTGTTTTTCTGGGCATCATTTAAATTACGATTATGATCGATCCAATCTGGTTTTCCCCAAAGTTCTCCCTCCCACTCACTTGTGAGTTGAAGCATTTGGGACCACGTGATTTTTCTATTTTGCTCTGTTTCAAAAATTTTGGTTTTTATTCTATCTCTTATGGGAGCATGAAAATCGCGAATAATGTTTTCTTTAAATGCAATTCCAGCGCATAAGGAAAGAAAACTTTTACTCATACTGAATGCCATATCAGTATATTCAACATCGCCCCAAACTTTTACAATTTTATTTCCTCTTAATATCGCTCCAGAGTTGCCTTTTCTTTTTTTTACTGGTCCTATAGTTTTACCGATTGGCCATGGTTCATGGAAATGACCCTCTTTAAGAGCTCTTTCGATATTACGATCCATTTTGGACTCATGTTTTTTTGAAAACTCTATTGCTTTTACTAGCTTTGCTTCATCAAAGCCGTTGCTACTTGCATTACTATTGTGTTTCATTTTCTTCCGCTCAACTAAGCATCTTATTTAAAAATAAGTGAGGTAATCTACCTATCTTCCAACAAACCTAATGACTTTTACCAGAATAATAAGCCTTCGCGTCTAAATAAACATGTTTATTAAACTAAAAACAATAAGGTTTTTGATTAAAAACGCACCACTCTTTACTAACCCAAAGCCAGACTACAAAAGGAATACTCATATACTATTCTGGAGTGTGCAGGAGACGAGGTATTTAATTAGAAATTTTCACCAAATCAATTACTTCTCTGCGGCCTCTTATTTTGTAGTCCTTAATTTGTACAAAACTACCATTCATATTTATTTTATCGGCAACAATTTTACTTATTATTAAGTTCGTATCAAACTCCTTACATGCGTCACATATTCTACTTGCTACGTTTACTGAGTCTCCGATAACCGCAAACTCTGTCCTGAGTTCACTACCTATGTTCCCAACGACACAGGGTCCATAATGAATTCCTATTCTGTGCTTAATCTCTTTTAGCCCTTTTTTCTTTCTAAATTTGTTGAATTTTTGTAGCTTCAAATTCATCTCCAATGCACAATTAAATGCATTTTGTGCATCATTGCCAGCGGATTTCGGTGTACCGAAATTTGCCATTACGGCGTCCCCGATGAATTTATCGACAGTACCTCTGTGAGCAAATATACAATCTACCATAATCGCTTGATAATCTGATAAAAGAGATAATACATCTTTAGGATCCATTTTTTCTGACAATTTGGTGAAGCCTACTATATCAGTAAAGAGAATTGCGACAAAAAGATCCTTAGCATTTTTACCTATATTATCTAGCTCGGAAGTTTCTATTTCCTCCTTGATTTGGGGCGAGAAATATCTTCCCAATTGAGCGTTAGTTTTCTCAAACCTCGCAACATTTCCCGTCAGTCTTTCGATTAGGAAGCTTACAAAGAGTACAATGGTGCCATAAACAACAAAGTTCCCTACATTTGCAATAAAAAAAACTCTATAAATCGCATTACTATCAGAGTACACCTTTGCCATGTCGTCTGACAAATATGCGTCCGGAAACATTTTAAAATACCCATAAATTTCATATCCAAAAAAGTAAATTGTAATAAAAAGTAACAAAAAAAGGACTACAGAAAATCGTAAATAAGTTAACGAAAAAAGCAGAAAACTTAGTGGCACCAAAAATTGGAAGTCCATGCTTCTACCTATCCAGTCTCCTGGATTTTCTACGCTATTAACAAAATCGTATGGGATAATTTGGCGAAATATGACAAACGAAGTTATCACTTTTAAAACAGAAATAGCTAGGAGCAAATTATAATTTTCTCTGTTTGCAAAATAGAAAATTGACCCCGCAATTGCCATACCAATTATTAAGTTTGCTAAGGCGATTTGGTTAGAAAAAGGTAAATTAAAAGTCTGAAAATAGAAAAAATTAATTATCCCTATGACACTGTTTCCCAAAAACACGGCAGAGGACAGCTTTAGTCCAGTGACATGCCTATCTCTTTTATGATCTCTTTCTGTCTTCACTACTTTAGGATCCTAACAATATTCGTTCTAATACTTTATAGAAAACAAGAATTGGGCAAGCCGTGGTAATATTTCTCTTATACAGCAAATTATTTCTTAACTTTATTTAAACATCCATTATCGATACTTTTTTCATCATTACCTCTTGCACCCATTTAAGATCAGGTACTTGATCAACCTGCCAACCTGGAGGACAGCCAACTTTTTTTCCAGACCTTAATGAAAATAAAAAAGCTCTAAAATTTGTGACAATATATTTTTCCGTTCCAGATTGAGATCTTTCACCACTAAACTCTGATGAAAATAGGCCCACCAGTTTTCTTACAGACCCATCATCTTTGAATTTAATCTTTTGATACAAATATCCTCTTATGACTTCCTCAGCACTCTCTCCTGCTTCAACTTCAACTAACGAACCCAAAATTTTCTCGCTGCAAATTTGTAAAAATTCTGCAGAGATCTCTTTGTAATGAACTGCGATTTCATCTGTATACTTTTTTGTAATAACATTGAGTGGTGCAGAATAAAATAGGGTTTCCCTAGCCGCATTTGCACAAAAAATACAAAGTATCCATCCTGGGCAATGCAATGCCATCTTAATATCCTTTCTCGTAACTTAAGTTCATCATATGAACTGATTTAAAAAAGAAAACTGAAACCTAACGTCAACTCGCTTTAAATTCATCAAATATAAATTCAACTTTGTGTAAATTCTAAGTTGATCAACTTTATTTCACATTTCTTGTTTTTTGTTGTGAGAACGTTCAAGCGCTTAATTACAGCAAGTATTCACTTTATAAAGCTACAATTTGAGATTTATTTTTATTACGCATTAAACCTTAGCAAATAATCGAGCGAGACATCTGCACGTAAATCTCAAAACCAAAAGTATTTTCTTAAACTTAGTAAGGTAGTTTAATTGAAAACTAAATCGTCGATCAATTTGTGGATTACTTTATTTTAGTAAGTCTGCTTGTAGTTTACGTTAACGTAACGTTATTCTTGCAAATTGGTGCGTTTAGTTTAACATCAAACTACTGTCCTATCGGACATTTCCTCCTCCAACTGGGCCACACCAAAAGTGGCCCTTTTTTTTAAAAAGGGAACTGTCTGTTTTAAATTTCAAAATAATCTGTTGAAATCGAGTTCCTGTGGAATTTTCCTCCCCCAACTGGTACAACATTCTCACAGACTAGTCCCCGGGCATAGTATCAACAAAAAAATTGAAAATGTCAAATTGTTGAAAAATACTTAAAAAAAAATAATAACCTGGTCTGATCTCACCTACTCCTATTAGACTACTGGCATTCACATAGAGCAACTACAACAAATTTTAAATTCGTAATTGGAATAAGTGTATGTGCGCTAGAATACAAATTACAAGTCAATCAAATCTAATTGT
This sequence comes from uncultured Alphaproteobacteria bacterium, assembly GCA_902524845.1. Classification (GTDB taxonomy): domain Bacteria; phylum Pseudomonadota; class Alphaproteobacteria; order Rhodobacterales; family Rhodobacteraceae; genus CACIJG01. The sequence goes on along the minus strand of CABZEW010000002.1, from coordinate 33,356 downwards.
TTATGCGTTAACAGACTTACTCGAAAGATCACTGTTCCGTCCACTGGGTACGTTCTCTATCACTATCAATTATTTTATAAGATAATAATTTTGTGGTGCCTCCAGAAAAATTAATTACTCCCTACCCGCACCAATCATTAAATCAGACTAAGGAGTATCAATTTGTTAGATAAAGAGAGGTCCATATCACGCCACACCTATTTGTCTACCGTTTTTCTACCTTTATGCCAGACCACTAGAAGTATGAAGTTATTCTATTGTTAAAGTGTGCAACAGATGGGGTGTTTATGATCTAATATTAATTCACTCACCAGAAACTACTCACTAAATTTAATAATCCTAGCTTAAAAATATTCGAGTGGCTTGCCAAACTCGTGGAGAGTCACTTTTATTGAAAAGACCACTCAAATTAAAATTGAGCTAATTATAAATCGTTAAAAGAGTTGCACCACTAACGGCTATTGGCACAATTAGGTTTAATAGTCTAAAAAGTCCAATAGGCTGTGATCGCCAGCTCTCTGCATAGTTTGAATTTTGCATTTCTTTAGGCATATCATTTCTTAAAGCTTCAATATCTCTGATAGCTCCATCTCCAGCAGCGATTTGTACAATAGCTGTAGCAACCGCAAGCACTGCACAGATTAAGTTTACCTCTCCAGAGTCTGATACTGTAAGCCCTATGATTATTATTAAATAGCTAGCTATCGATACATAAAGAGTTTTATATACGTCATGTACTCTATTATTCGCTGCTACAAGTACTTGATCTACATTCATTCTACTCTCCTTTTAAGTTTATTTTATGAACTTGTTTTATTAGGCAGAACTTTCTCATGTTTGTCTACTGTTTTGTCTACCCCAATGCAGGACCACTAGGAGTGAGGCCATATTCTATTCTTGGAGTATGCAGCGGATGGAGTACGAAAAAAAAGGTCTTAATAAATTAGTTAGCTAACTCTTCATGGACGACTGTTTCTGAGTATGCTTTACAAACATTTCTTTCATCATATCGATTACATAAATGTTTGATTAACTCAATCATATTGTGAGGACTATTGACGTAATCCATAAAAGCATCAAGCGAAACCCATTCATTGATAACAAGTAACTGATACTCTTTAGTTAATACTATGCTATATTTTTTTGAACCCGCTATCCCTTCCGCTCAGCTGTCTACGATTAATTGTTTCACATCGTCCGCTGAACCGTCTATTGGAGAGATTGCTATTACGCTAGTCATTTTCAACTGAATTTCCTCCTTTTACTTTACTAGACTATTTATAAAGACTTTACTTAAGTACCTCTAAATTTTGTTCATTAGACGTTACAGAATTTGCCAAGATATAGTAATAAGCCATTGCTCACCCGCGGGCCACATGTTTTTTTAAGTACTAGAAAGGACAGGTCTATTTCTAAAAACAACCAGTTAAAATGTTTTAGTAATGTGGTATCTTGACCATTAAGCTAGCCCATAAAGTTTCCCAAACTACGTTTTGGGGAGAATATGCTTCTGCTCTACGTAACTTCACTGCATTAAATAGATATTCATTACCTCGTTTAATTGGGATCACCGCAATACCAGTGCTGAGTGTTCTTGTCGTAGCAAGTTTTACAATGCCGTCATCTGATCTTTCAAAAATCTCAATTTGCGCATTACTTCTTGGCGCTCCATTGTAAAGCAATTTTAATTCTACAAAATCTTCATCTTTGCTCTCATAGGGATTATTCAACAGTATAAACTCAGTGGTCAGCCCGAAAGACCTGTCTTTTCCCAAACCAGAACCAACTCTTACAATGGCCTTAGCAAAGCGACTGTAAATCTCGCTAAATTCATTTTCTGAAAAGCCATGCTCCTTATGTAGTCGTTTTACCGGTCCCAAATCCTTGCTTTGAGCAAATTTCTCAAACTTATCAAATGTCTGGTATCTTAAAGTGGAAGCTTTTGATACATAAATGACGGATATAAGTCCATCCTTAGGGACCGGTGCAGAAAAGGCTGGTCTATCTCCTAGTCTAGATTTTATTAAGTTTTTAACACCGTTTTGACTCCAGTAAAATTCTTTAAAGCTGGCTGGCAAAAATGGTAAGATCGCGCCCTGAAGTTTTTCTCCTAGTTTGATGTTGACTTCTAGCATTTCGTTAGTATTTATATAAAACTTCGTCGGCTCCAACCACAACTCATGAGTATATGCTCGTGAAATCCATAAATCAGAGATCGCTAAAATGACCAAACTAGCTAAAATAGCGACGAACTTTTTTTTAGCTACAATGATTTTATTTACTTGTTCCATAATATGCGTTTCATCACAACTTTTTGCACATGAATTATCTCCAAACATACTAGACCTTAAATTAGAAAACAATCGGATCACAGTTCAATTTACTACCAACCTTGAGGCATATATCTCTGGTATGGATCTTTCAATAGTTGATAATACGGATGATTATGAAAACCAACAACTGTATAAAACATATAGAGCTCTAAGTGATAAAAAATTAAACGAAAAGTTTTTACTAAAATGGAAAGATTTTACAACATTATTTTCACTTTCCAGAGAGGACGGTTCGAAGCTAAATAAAATTGTCTTTTCATTTCTTAAAAGTGAAGCGACTGCTGACCTAAGCGTTCCCCGCTTGACTGTTGTACATTTTTTCATTGAGAATCAGGACCTAAGTCCTTTTTCAGTTCAACTTTCTAAAAAGCTTGGCGACACTATATTGCGAGTAAGAAACACTAAGGATGGTTCTGCTCAATACCTGCTTTCTGGAGAAAAAAGTGCCATTATTTCTTACGATGAAAAGCAACTAGTAAGTAGGGTAGGTATATTTTTCAAATACATACAAGTAGGATTTACTCATATAATTCCTAAGGGACTAGACCATATTCTATTTGTGTTGGGCTTGATTTTTTTCTCACAGAAAATGTATGCTTTAGTGTTTCAGATTTCATTATTTACCTTGGCTCATACCATCACTTTAGGTTTAAACTCTCTAAAAATAATTAATTTGCCTATTGCATTTGTTGAACCGTTGATAGCCCTTACAATTGTATACATCGCAATCGAAAACATATTTAAGTCTGAAGGCTCAAAATATAGATCCATAATAATTTTTATTTTTGGCTTGCTGCATGGGCTTGGTTTCGCAAGTGTCCTAAATACTTTTGGTCTGCCTGAGAACCATTTCCTGCTGGCTCTAGCAGGTTTCAACGTAGGAGTTGAACTCGGTCAGATTACTATTGTATTCCTAGTGTATTTCATTCTCAAATTATTGTTCAATACACAAGAACAATTCAGAAATTATATAACAATACCAGGATCACTAATTATTGGGTTTTTTGGAGTATGGTGGTCGCTAGAGCGGATCGTGCAAACTTAAAGAGACCACGGATTAAAAAAATAACATTCAGCTTTTATTCTCCTTCTTCACGCATAGAAGCTGAGGGCGGTACTCACTTATTATGCACTTCGAGTGTGCAGCAGATGGGGTGTTTACAACACAATTAAAAACGTTCACTATGGTGTGTCAGTTCCCTTTCACTTCAGCACCCCAAGGCAAAGAAAACAATTGAATGGGAGATAAGTTTAAGCATTTCAAGGATATGATTAAAACTCGAGATATAGATAAGAAAAAGTTCAACAAACTTATGAGGAGTTCATTGCATAATGAATATATGTATGCCCGTGAAACTGCCCTCGTTGTCGGAGTTGAGATGATTGACCACGTAAATGACTAGTTTGATAAAGGTTTAATTATAGAGGATATTAAACTTCTATATGAGGATGAGGACACGTTTCTTTGGAAAGATATTATTAGAATTGATGGCAAAATATTTTTTACACCTAACGTTCAATTTTGGAAAGATGGGAAAAATTGGAGAGAAATGGTGGGTGGCAAAGAAGTGTCTGATGGGTTTACACTGGATCAAACCTGTATTCATTAACAGATCACCAATACTACCTTAGTAGCTCTAAAAATTTATATTTTGATTGTTGGTGATATCCTATCGACTCCCTTTTTTAGATTTGAGGAATCAAATATTATTGGTTTATCAAACTTAGCATGTAGCCATAAACGATAATAACTGATGAGACCTTCCTTTAAAGTAAAAAAGCTAAAGACATCAGCCGAGATCTTTTTACCGGTCGCCTCACACCCCAACCAGGGGCCATTGTGAATACCGGTAAAAGACCAATGTGCCATTACTTCATCTTTATTTCCAACTATCTTTTGTATATCCACCTTTAGGTCTAATACTTGTCGCCGAAATGTTTTTACATGCGCTATAAGACCATCTCTTCCAAGTGGACCACCAAATGCCCTATTCGCTTCATCAATCATATCTGGCTGGGTTATGGTTTCGATCAAGTCAAGCCTACCATTCTGACCAACCTCAATCAAATAAGTTTCCATTAATTTTTTTGAATTCATAAATTTCAATAATACTTTGTATTAAGCCAATGAGGACTTAGCATATTAATACTTAAACTTAAACAAAGTTTTTTATCTTATTTTTTTTAAGAAAATTGAATAAACAAACAAGAAGAGAAAGAAATAAACAAGATCGTATAAAATAAAATTATGACTGAGTTTAGAGAGTTCATAAAAGGTGTCCAAACGCAGGGAAATAACAGGAAAGCTTTCGAGGTTTTCAGCAAGTGGGTTTTGGAAAATGGTCCTTACTGAAGCACTCAGGTGGAAGCAGTATTGTTATAAGATAATTGGCCAGAAGGGTGGGGTCCCGGGGGTGTGATAGGAGTGGGCCCCTCGGCCACCTCTCTCTTACGATAAACTCACGTCATTTTCATTTCCGATAATCCAAAGCTACATCTTTTTCAGCGTAGTAGTTATCATAGGTATGCTTCATAGCTTTCAGAGTGTCAAGAGGGATATCAGGCCCATATTCTTTCATTAATGCTTTTACGCCCAGTTCAATTTGCGACCATTGAGTTTGAGATAAGTTTTCAAGCGGCCCATACACTTCTTTTAACAGCGCATAAGTTTTATTCAATTGCGAATTTTCTGACATAGTTATCTCCTATTTGAAGATAGATTTTATTGTAAGTGAGAGGTAACTTAAAGTCACCTCTCACAGTTTTATAAGTGCTCATTTAGATTAGCATCCAGAGTAAACTCAGTGGCAATTTAATTAATTTCTTTAAAATGTTACCTACTGTTTATAAGATTGCGTCGAGTAATCATCCAAGGGCAATTTGTCAATCGATTTATATTTTTTAACGTAATTCACAAAACTCTGAGCATAATCAAGATAAGTATCTACCATTCTACCCGACTTTGAAACTACTCCGAACATTTTATATCCATCTTTACCAGCAGCAATATAATTGTTGGTTGCCACCTTGTAGGTTCTACTCAAATCAAGATTACTCCACTTACTCTCACCTGGACCTTTAAATTGGATATTAGTAAACCTAGATCCTATAGATTTACTAGCATCAATATCCCATCTTAACCCTGCTGCATAAGGATATGCTCCGGTGGAACCATCTGGATTCAGAGCCCAATCTAGTGCTTCCTCAAGTACCTGTGAAATTTCAGCACCCGTCATCTCTAACTCAACAATAGTGTTTGCAAATGGAAGAAGCATATATGCGGTACCGATAGAAAAATCACCTTTCGGAACATCAATTCTCACTCCACCACCATTTTGAATCGCGATTTCAGAAGTTCTTGTCATTTCTCTAAATGCATGAGCCACTATATTTGAAATATCCGAACCATTCTTTGCCGTCTTGGACACATCACATAATTTTGACCTTCCCTGACCCGGTATTCTCTCATAACAAAGGTCTGTCACCACCTCACCTACTGTTCGCGTTTTTAACTCATCCACTTTTAAAGAGAACTTTTTCAGTATTACCGCTGCTTCAGGATCTTCAGAAATCAAATTAAGGCTAGGGTTTTCTCTAATAGCGTTCAAAGCTGCAGTTCTCGCCTCACCCTCAATTTCAACTCTTTCTCCATCTGCGTTTTTCCTTTTAAACGTATCTGCTAGCATCAAATGTGGCGTCCCTTCACATGACTTAATATTACCCATTTTATCAAACTCAACATTCAATTCCCCGACAACTTGACTATATTGCCAAGCCTGAACTACACAAACAATATTACCATCATTATTTTTAACTATAGTGGGATAAGAGCCCTGCGAATTCAGCCCAACCTTAGAAAAATCTCCTAAAAGAGAATGCGAGTCTCCTCCAACAATGATATCTACTCCCGACAACTCTTTTGCTAGATTAAGATCATTTTTGTATTGAAAATGCGTAAGCAAAACTATGTGGTTAATTCCTTTAGATTTAAGCTCATTTATATACCTCTGAGCTGTTTCTTTCTCACCAATAAATTGCGTGGTAGCGTTAGGACTTGAAGAAATCACAGTTTTCCCAACGATGTTAATCCCAATAATACCAATATTGAGCCCATTTTTTTCTATTATGGTATAGGGTTTGATGTAGTCATTAACTGTTTTTTTTGCCAATGGTGAAACTCCCACCTCAGGAATAATATTTGCCCCAAGCACAGGAGTTTTACAGTCACCTTCATTTAAGAAATCTAGAAACTTAGCTAATCCAGAATCCCCTTCGTCAAATTCGTGATTTCCAATTGCAAAAGCGTCAAAGCACACCTCGTTCATTAATGCAGCATCGGCTTCGCCTTTAAAAAGAGTGAAATATAAATCACCAGTTATTGCGTCGCCAGCATGAAGTTTTAGAACATTATTCTTTCCTTCCGATAATAAATTAAACATATTGACTACCGCGGGAAAGCCACCAGAACGCACCCTCGTTTTTTCACCACCGATGGTTAAAGACATTCTTGAGTCTGCCCTCAAATGTGAATGATGGTCATTGATATGCAATAATGTTAGCTCGCCAGCATAAGCTGCACTAAGTACAAATAAAGATATAATTGTACACTTTAAAAAAGACAATAATCTCATTAGAACTCCCTTTCCACATAAAAATATAAATTAACAGAAGAAATAAAAAGTAATACAAAATTTTATCAAAATTGTGACAAAATACTTCATATTATAAAAAACTTAAAAAGATTAAATTCCCAACAATTTCTTGAGCGCGATTCATATCACAAAATACTATCAGGGATCCTAATTAGATAAGTGGGGTGCCCTGGTGTACAGGTCACATGACAGCAAATATAGGGTAATATATTCGTTATGTAGCTCCATAGTCCGTGCCACCAGAAACCCAATGCTGACAGACAGTTAGATCAATTATTTTCCAAGTCATTGATAATGTGACGCCCCCAGAGAGAGTTAATTGCTCAGTACCTGCACCAATGACTACATCGACGTAAGCAATATCACTATGTTAGATAAAGTGTAATTCATGTCAAGACGCACATATTTGTCTACCGTTTTGTCTAGCCCTCCCACGCATGGGACACAGGGAATGTGCACGTAGTATATTCTTGGGGAAGCAGGTCAGATGAACCGCAATTTTAGATAGTAGCTTGTTATCTTCTCTTTTCTTATTTTGCTTGACTTTACGATTTTTGCTAAGATTTCATCTCGTAACACAAGGTAATAATGCTAGTCATCGATATGCAAATTATCATACAAAAAAGATGGAGTGACAGGTAATTCTCGAATGAAAAGTCCTTTATCCTTGAAAGCATTATCAATTGCAGCCGCAATAGCAGGCATTGCTGCAAGCCGACCTCCCTCTCCGCAGCCCTTGATGCCGTATTCTGTATAAGGAGAGGGTGTCTCAACATGATCTATGACAATATCAGGAATTTCTAAAGAAGTAGGTATAGCGTAATCGGCCAGGGTCACGGTCAACAATTGTCCTTGGTCATCATAGTAGACCCGCTCATACAATGCAGTTCCTATTCCCTGAGCAATCCCACCTCGAATCTGACCAGCAACGGCTTTTGGATTTACGATAGTACCAGCATCGTGAACAGCAACATATTTTAAAAATTTTGTTTGAAGTGTTATCTCGTCTACCTCGACAATTGCAATATGGCAAGCATGGCCGACGATTGGGTAAAAAATTCCCAAGTCATTGGTGTCCGGGTTTGGAGATGTTGTTAACGGATGATCATAAGTATACTGTGCTATTAGGCCGCTTGCATACTCCTCACCGGCTGGAAATTCCAATCGAAAATTATGCGCAAAGCGACTTATCTCTGCGAATGTGAGGCTACTACCGCTACTAAACGCACTAGAAACAACCTCATCCCTAATCACCAATTCATTTTTTTCAACCTCTAGCATGTGTGCAGCAAAGGTGAATATTCGATCTTTGAGCTTCTTACAGGCACCAGCAATCGCTCCTGCGAGCATCACGGTATAACGGCTGCCTACTGGACCTTTGGAAATCATACCATTTTCAGTAGAACCGTAGTTGACCTCTATATGATCGGGGTGCATGCCAAGTGTTTCAGCAACTAGTTGAACCGCCATCGTTTCAGGGCTATTACCCCAGTGTGGTGCATAGATTGTTACCACGGCACGACCATTGGAGGCAATCCGAATTTGAACACTTTCTGGGCTAGAAGTCTGAGGAAATCTTGGAGACTTATCTAAAAACCAGAATTCAGTCATCGATAGCACACTTCTTTCATTAACTGTGGATATCCCCCATCCAATCCTTTTTCCTTTTTGAATTGCGGACTTCTTTTTTGACTCCCAATATGGAAGGTCTGCAGCCATGAGAGCTTTTTCCAACACTTTCTCATAATCTCCACTATCGTATATATTCCCGTTAGGTATGCGATAGGGAAAGTTATCCTTTGTAATGAAGTTACGTCGCCGAAGATCAATTGGATCCCAATTCATCTTTTTGGCAGCTGCATCGACAAGACGCTCTAGCACAAAGTTAGCTACCTCTCCGCCAAATCCGCGATATGGTGCTTGTTGCACCTTATTAGTGAGAACACATTTTAAATTATAACCAAGTGCTGGTATATCATAGGGTCCAGTGGCCTGTGCCAACGAGTTCCCATGCGATCCCGTGTTTATCATAAAATATGCGCCAAAATCATCGATTACGTCAAATATGACTGCGGTAAACCTGCCATCAGAATCTAGTGACAAAGAAGCAGTATATATTCTGTCAGAGCCGTTCTGATTTCCATTGGCCATATGTTCCATTCGATCTTCTACGTACTTAACGGGTCGCTTTGCCAAGCGAGCCAATCCTGCAGCAATCATAGGAACATGAAATAATCCTGCCTTACCCCCAAAACTTCCTCCAACGTCACATAAATGATAATTGACTTGAGTTTCTTGTACTCCAAGAGAAATAGCTAAATTACCGCCAATAATACTTTGCTGCGACATGTTGGACCATATTGTAAAGTATTCGCCAGCAGGATTAAAATCTGCTACTGCCGCACATGTCTCAATTGGTTGAGGTGCGACACGGTTCCAACGAAAATTTTCGGTTACTATATGGGCAGCTTTTTTAAGATTTTGTGACAGCGGGCCCCATGAATGTTCGCTTTTATGAACTACATTGCTTCCCACATCTGGATGGAGCACTCCATTACCAGTCGCTTTAATTGATGCCATCGGATCTACAACGGGATCATATTCCTCATATTCTACTTCAATCAGTTCGACGGCGTCCTCAGCGATATACCTATTTACCGCTACAACTGCTGCCACAGGTTCGCCAACATGCCGAACCCGATCCACTGCGATACAGTATTGAACTACTGGGGCATTAGAGCGTGTGGGCATAGGCCCCACAGTTTTGACAAATTGAGCACCCGTAACCACTAGATATACTCCCGATAATGCTTGTGCAGCTTTAAGATCAATTTTCTTGATACGAGCGTTGGCATAAGGACTTGGGAGTAAGGCAACATAGCCCATTCTTGGCAGGGAGACATCGTCAGCAAACCTTCCCCTTCCCTTAAGCAAACGACGATCTTCCCGACGCTCTAATGAAGCCCCGATCCAACTACTGTTTTTACGGTTTGGGATCATAATTCTCCCTCAATTTTTAAAGCTGCTGCTTCAACAACTGCATCCACAATTGTCTCATAACCAGTGCAACGGCACAGGTTGCCAGATATGACTTCACGTACTGTCTCGCGATCAACAGTAACTCCTGGCCCATCGATAAATTCTTGCGCTGCTAACAAAATCCCAGGAGTACAAAACCCACATTGGAGGGCTTGATGCTTACTAAACAACTCCTGTAAAATTGACATAGATCCATCCTCATTACTCAGACCCTCTATTGTAGAAATATCAGCACCGTTAGCCTGAACAGCAAAAATAAGGCAAGCCCTATTCGTTACGCCATCGATTTTTATTGTACAGGAGCCACACACCCCGTGCTCACAACCGATATGGGTGCCGGTTAAACCTAAGACATCTCGGATAAAATCCGATAGCAACATTCGGGAAGTAACTTGTTCTTCTACAAGGTCTCCATTAACTTTCATTTTAACGTCATATTTCATGAACCATTTACCCTCGTAAGCGATCAACAACACGCCTGATTAAGCCCTCTGTGGCATACTTTCGATAGGCAGCACTAACCGAAGCAGTAGACTCAAAGTTTATTTGAGATCTGACTCTCTCAATAATCTTCTCTGTAGGAATATTCTCTACTCTACATCCTTGGGTTAGGTCACTAAACTGATCAAAGCAGGCTACAACATTGCTAACACCGCAAAGACCAATACGTAGATTTTTACAACTACCTTGCTTAGTTTCAATACTTCCTGCAATGCCTACTATTGCATAGTCACCCTTACGCAAACTTATCTCCTCGAAAGCAAATCGTGTACTATGAGAAGCAAAGGGTACTCTGATCTGAGTAAGAATTTCATCGGGTTCTAAAGCGGTGGTATAAAGATCTTTAAAAAAGTCCTTTGCTGAGATGCAACGGACCCCCCTAGTGGATGCGACTATTAGCTTGGCTTGAAGCACTGACATTACCATTGGCATTTCAGACGCAGGATCGCAATGGCAGAGATTGCCTCCAAGAGTTCCTCGGTTTCGAATTGTAGGATGTGCAACATGCTCATACGCTAGTGGTATTAAGGGAGCATTTCTTAAAATTAGATCACTCTGCATTACACTCGTAGCTGTGGCCATAGCTCCAATATACAAGAAGTCACTATCTTTTTGAATAGTGGTTAATCCTTGAATTGCACCGAGATCTACTAAAACTTCTGGGACTGCGACTCGAAAATTCATCATTGGTATAAGGCTTTGACCACCCGCAATAATACGAACATCTAGGTCTTTGCAATTATCGATTATCGCCAATGCTTCATCGATAGAGAAGGGTCGTTTGTATTGAAAGTTTGGTGGTTTCACTTTTATAACCTTATTGGCTTATGTTTCATCTGATTACCCTTCATCTTTCAAGAGTTGGCTCAATATTTTTCGCTTCTAAACAAACACAAGCATATCTAGTGTATGTAACTCACTTTTTGACAAATATTTTTACTCAGTATACCGCCAAAAAAAAAATCCTCTCAAGAGTATGTTTCTAATCCGACCGAAGTCAATTAATTGCTTGAAGTGTTTGATTTATTTTCTTTCCTCTCTAGGCTCGACGGTTTCATTTCTTATGCAGTTTGTGTAGCTAAACATTATAATGCTAGTGGTATTAATATAGGTCCAAAATAGGTTATGCTTTTGTCAATTATCAGGATCTACTATCGCCACAGCACGAACCCATCCTGCTGACGCTCTCGTAATTTTAATTGGGAAACAAATTACTGTAAATCCAACAGACGGTAAGACTTCAAGATTATGAAGCTTTTCTAAGTGGCAATACTCGCGTTCACGCCCCGCTTTATGGGCTTCCCATATTAAAGACTTATCGCCTGTTCTGTAAACTTTTCTTGCAGTATGAACAAAAGGGGCATCCCAGCTCCATGCATCTGTTCCAGTTATTCGAACGCCCTGTTCAATAAGCCAAAGTGTTGCTTCTCGGGACATACCACTACCAGATGAAACATAGTCTTTTTGGCCATATTTTTTCCCAGCACTAGTGTTAATCACAACAATGTCGTACGCTTGAATTTGGTAATTAATTCGCAGAAGTTCTTCTTTTACTTCATTAACTGTAACTACATGGCCGTCTGGGAACTCTCGAAAATCTAACTTTATGCCAGGTCTAATACACCAATCCAAAGGGACTTCATCTATTGTACGAGAGCGCTCACCTCCTTCTTTAACCTCATGATTGGATGTGGAATGAAAGTGCCAAGGCGCGTCCAAATGCGTCCCATGATGGGTAGTAAGGCTTACTTTCTCGATAGCCCAAGCCTCTCCGTCCGGCATATCTTTCAGATTAAGGCCAGGAAAATGTGGCTCTAAGCGCTCAAAAGTTTCCCTATGCCCTAAATACTGTATTGAGGGTCTGGAATTTGGGGGATCAGCAAGCACGTCATTATCAAGAGGAACCGAGAGATCAATTAGTTTCATAAAACCTACCATAATTGGGTTTATCAGCATCGATACAATTAAGATTTATGTCAAGAGTTTCAATTATAACATATGACAGTACCTCCATCTTGAATATTCTTGTTAAATAAAGTGTTTCACTTCTTCCAACACTATGTCCTCATAATAATTATGTAACCAGTCTAAATCTGTAAAGATGAGATACCCCAGGGCTATAGGTCAAGCTAACTAAAATTGAGAGCAATATATTGGTTAAATTTGCATCATAGTCTGTGCCACGAGAATGCCATTAGCTACCCAAAATAAATTTGCCGCCAGTGCGCTTTTTTCATAAGCTATTTTTTTTGTGGTGCCCCCCAGAGAGACTCGAACTCCCGACCCACTGATTACAAATCAGTTGCCCTTCCAGCTATTATTGGCTTTTCTTAGCTTCTTCTCTAATAGCTTAACATAGATTTACGCATCATTTAAAAGAATTTGGTCTACCTCTCCCCCGCAGGGGACATAAGGGATGTACGGGTAGTACGTTCTTGGTAAAATACGGTAAATTACTATTTCCTTGTTATAAATTTGTTGTAAGCTCATTTGAGAAGAGTTATCTGGCGGGGTAAGAGATAAGCATGATTAAATCACAAATTATAAAAGGATTTAAAGAGAATATGGAAAGCGAGGTTTTCCATGCAGAAAACTTATGTGTCTTCGATCAAAACCTTTTATTTATGAAGGATAAGAAGTTTGCAAAGGTTTACAGAGAAACATATGAAGACAAGCGAGAAAAGATACGCGTTTGGCGAGTTCATATTTTTTTATGGGCTTTTATCAATGGGTTAAAACTCGAAGGAGATCTTATTGAATGTGGTGTCTACAGAGGCTTTTCTTCAGCTGTTGCAACAAGATATACAGACTTTGGGAGATTAAGCAAGAAACTCTACCTTTTTGATACTTGGGAAGGTATTCCTGCAGAACAACTAGACAAAAATAGGACAAAAATCGACAGATATGAAGATCAATCAAATCTCAAAAAAGTTGAAGAAAGATTCAAGGGACTGACTAACGTCAAAATAATTAAGGGAAAAGTACCTGAAATTTTTAATGAAACTGACACGCTAACAAAGGTTTCATTTCTGCACTTAGATTTGAACACGTCTTTAGGAGAGATTGGTGCATTAGAAGTTTTGTTTGAAAAAATGGTCAGAGGGTCTGTATGTTTACTAGATGACTATGGTAATAAAATTGCAATAATTCAGGCTCTAAAAGAGCATGCATGGTTTAAAGAAAGAAACTATTTCATTTGTGAATTGCCCACTGGACAGGCTATGGTTACAAAAACTTAGACAAGAGATTTATAAACTAGGAAGCGCATGGTTTTTGTAGATGGTTTCTCCATAATATGTTTCCCCCGGTGTAGCCCAATTTTTTTGGAAAAATATCTTTAGATTGATTTCGCTTTTTTTGTAGTGCCCCCAGAGAGACTCGAACTCCCGACCCACTGATTACAAATCAGTTGCTCTACCAACTATAGTTAGCTTTTCTTGGCTACTCTTTTACCAGCATATCATAGATTAAAGCATAAATTAATCACTTTTGGTCTACCGTTTGGTCTACCCCACCCTTGCGTGGGACATAGGGGGTACTCACGTAGTATGTTCTTGAAGTGTGCAGCAGATGGGGTATTTACAACTGTGCGTATAAAGTTCATTATAAGGACTTTATGAAAGAACTCCTGTGAACACTGCCATAGAGCGGAAGATTGCTGTAATTTTTGCGACTGATGTAGTTGGATACAGTAAGCACATTGAAAGCGATGAAAATGCTACTATAAAAAACCTTCGAGCGTGCGAAAGTTTGCTAAAGGACCTTTTCGAGAAATATAAAGCTAGACTTTTTAATACTGGGGGAGACTCATTTTTTGGAGAGTTTGAAAGTGCCGTTGCCGCGGTTGAGTGCGCCGTTGAATTTCAAAATGCAATTAAAAGAAGAAATAAAACTGCAGGTGCAACAGTTAAGTTAGAGTTTCGCATCGGGATTAACGTTGGGGATGTAATAAAGGAAAAAGGAAACCTTTTAGGTGACGGAGTCAACATAGCCGCCCGTCTAGAGTCTTTGGCTCAAGCAAGTGGGATATCAATTTCAAAGGGCATTTTTGAATATGTATCTTCCAAGACAAAGCTCTCTTTTGCTGACCAGGGTATACAGAAAGTAAAAAGCAACCAATTTCACGTCTATGATGTCATACTTGATCCTAAACAAAAACGAAAATTGAGACCCCAATCCGGATTGAAAAAGCTGAGTATGTTTGGACTGGCAGTATTAATTTTAATATCCTCTGCCGCAATTACATACTTCTCTATTTTCTTTAATAATGAAGAAATAAATTCAGCTACAGATATTTCCGATATAAGACCGAAAATACTTATTCTTCCATTTGAAAGCCAAAGTTCTGAAAAAAACTTTGGCAGTGAACAAGCTAACCTCTCTGTTAGTATCAACAATACTTTATCAGATCTTAATACTGATATGAAATTTATTGACTCTATCGAAGCTCAATTGCTCATCGAAGAAAAACTGCCTTACAAAGAATTGGCGGCAAATAATGATATCCGCTATGTGGTCACGGGCACAGTACAAAACTCAGAGGAATTTATAAGAGTTCAATACAGAGTTGTTGAAGCAGTATCCTCTGAAACAATTTTCAGAGAGCAGTATGATTTCCGAATAGAAGAAAACATGATCGTGGTAAAAGAACAACTTGCAATGTTTCTTATGAAGGGATTATCGAGATATATTTCATCTAAGCAGCACGTGTTCAAATACACGAATGACCCCAAAACTTACTTTGATCTTATCAAGATTGATAAGGCTATTCTAAAATCAACAGTCGAGAGTGTGACTTATGCAGGTCAACTATTACAAAGGAACCTAGCTTCTGCACCAAATGATCCTCACGTTTTACAACTGGCAGCTTTTCATACATTTGCTAGTACTAGCTTGGGACTTGTTGATGATCCTACCTTGGAAATCAACAAGGCCATAAATTATCTATCTCACGGCATTCAATTTGTTGATCAAGCTGATTCAATATATTTATATTTATTTGCGGGAAAGAGTATTTATCAGGCAATCTTACAGAAGTTTGATTTGGCTTGTTCTATTATTCCAGATCTCAAACAATATGAAAATAGGATTTACGACGATCATCTGAGCCAATTCGACTTTGGATTATTGTACCAAGTCTGTTCTTCGAATGGGAGCTCACAAGATCAATTTGAGCAAGGCTTGCTTCATATGGAAAGATCACTTGAATTAAGACCTAGCGCTTTTAACGCGAAATATCTTGCTTATGGATATGCCTATCTCACTTTTCAATATGGTGTGGACTCCGGAAAACTCGAGAGCCTTTGGATGTCAGAGAAATCCAAGAGATACCATAATGATGTTATGGCATTGCCAACGATCTCGGCCCTATTGGCGTACTCTTATGAAAAGAAAAAACAAAACAAACTTGCTGCTCAAACATTAGAAATGAGTAATGGTATTGGGAGGAAATATACTGCAAACTCCCCGTTTTCTGACTATCCTGCATTCCAGAATAAGAAGTTTTTGGCTGACATTGGCAATGTACTTAAGCCGCTAGGACTGTCTGATTAGAAACGACATCAGAATTGAAACTCTGGAAATATTTAATCTGATCCTTTTTGTTTATGCCATTATCTCAATTCCAAAATAATAAAACTGAGACCTTGCGTTCACTATGCCTTTTTTAAAAATACAAACTGATGCAGTAATAAATTTTTTAGTGAATCATTAATTACAAATTCGTTTTCGCTCTTGTTATAAAACCAAGTAAACCCTCATTACGACGAGTTATAATTTTATTAAGCTACAATTTTAAGAATTGTTTCAATCAAGCGGTCAAAATTAGCAAATAATTGACCGAAACATTTACACAATAACTTCAGATACCTGAGCATCCTTTTAAACTTGTAAGGTAATTTAATTGCAAACTAAAGTGTTGCCAGATCGAAGGTAACTTTATTAAGAATTACTCAACGTTAAGTTTACGTTAACGTCACGTTATTCTTGCAGTCTAAGATATTTAGTTTAACATCAAACTATTGTCCTAATCGGACATTTCCTCCCCACTGGGCCATACAAAGTGTGGCCCTTTTTTTTTAAAAAAAAGGAACAGCCTGTTTAATTTTCAGAATAATGTATAGAAATAGTGTTTCTGTGGAATTTTCCTCCCCAACTGGTACAACATTCTCACAGACTTGTTCCCGCGATATTATCTACAAAAAACTCTAAATTGTCAAATTTATGGAATATTGCTAGAAATAAACAAGTAGGATGAACTAATCTCGCCCACTCTGGGTGGTCTCCCAACGCATATATTTGTTTAGAGTTTTGTCTACCCCTATGCAGGACTACTGGGGACGTACAGTCAGAATTTTCTTGGAGTACGCTGCAGTCAAGCACAGCAGAAAAGAACTCCAGTTACGTCAATCTTGTAAATTAATTTTTGTGTCCCTATGGTTCAATATGTCTAGCAATTTTGATCGTAAAATCGCTGTTATATTTGTTGCCGACGTAGTTGGCTATTCCAAGCATATGGAAAAAGATGAAAATGCCACAATCAATAGCTACAATTCTTGTGAAAAGATCTTACAAACACTCCTCAAAAAATATAAGGGATCTGTGTTTAACACTGCTGGAGATTCGGTCCTGGCTGAGTTTCCTAGTGCTGTTAATGCTGTTGAGTGTGGAGTTGAGTTCCAAAAACAAATAAAGAAAAGACACGACTCTCAAAAAGCAGTTGTAAAGCTGGAGTTTCGTCTTGGTATAAATATGGGAGATGTCGTAAGAAAAGATTCCAATCTTATAGGAGACGGTGTAAATATCGCCGCCAGGCTAGAAGCTCTTGCTCAACCGAACGGGATATCAATATCAAAAAGTGTATACGACTTTGTTGTGCCAAAAACTAAGATGACTTTTAATGATCTTGGGGTACAAAAGGTTAAACAGAACGAATTCCATGCGTTTGATATACTTCTTGATCCGTCGCAAAAGAGAACACTTAAAAATAAAAAAAGCTTGAGGTTTGTGTCCGTTGGAGCAATTGCAGCTCTTTTAGTAATTGGCTTTTTGGTCTTTTCAACATTCAGCATATTTAAAGAAGATACGGACCAGGAACTAAAAGTACAGAAAAACAAAAACTCTCTGCCCACTATATTGGTTAAGCCATTCCAGACATTGGGTTCAGATAATAGTTCGGTTGGAACAGCTCTTACAGAAGGTGTAATATCTATTTTATCAAAATATAACGGCATCAACGTTTTGTCCTCAAGTACTAGTTTTAATATATTAGAGCAGGACATAAGTGATGATGAGATCGGTAAGAATTTTGGTGTAAATTATTTGATAAAGGGTTCTGTGCAAGCTTTTGGTGAACAAAGTAGGTTAACTGTAGAGCTTTATGACTTCGAGAAGAGAACAATATCATGGTCAGATTTGCTAGATTTTCAGCAAAAAGATATTTTTAAGGTTCAAGATGATTTAGGGACAAATTTACTTGTTGAACTTCAAGTAAATATGGTTGAAGGCCAAAATGCAAAAAAATGGTTGAATGAATTCGATACTGCTGAAGCATATACGCTTTTTCTAAATCACAGAAATGAATGGAGAAGATGGACGCCTGAAGGATATAATAAACATTTAGAACTATTTGAAAGTTTAAAAAAAATATCCAGTAACCAATATGTTATGGAATATATCGAAGGTTGGACGATATATCAGAGGTTGCGTTTAGGTCTATCTCAGAAACGAGAAGAGGATATCGCACGTCTAGATTATATTTCTCAAAATATCATAAATACTAAAGGAAATGACGATGCGTACATGATGAGAGCGAATGTAGAATTTATCTTTTTGTCAAAGGATTGCGATATAGCGATGGGCCACATTAATAAAGCGCTATCTATCAATAGTGCTAATCCGACTGTTTTGAATGTCGGGGCAAATATTTTAGAAATGTGTGGATTGGCTGAAAAAGCAGTCGGTTACCGCTATGAAGCTCTTCGATTGATGCCAAATGATGTACAGCATATGGTAAAAATGCAGTTGGCCCCTCAGCTTTATATGCTTGATCGAAAGGATGAAATAAAGACACTATTAAAGGATGTTTTAAACGATGAGTTCTCTAACAAAACTTCGCTTCTTCTAATTCTTTATGCGGCTTTAGAGGCTGAAGTTGGTAATTTAGAAGAGGCTAAAAAGTTATTAGCAAGAGCTAATAAGGCGGGATTAAAAATCTCGAGGTTACAGAATTGGAAAGATGGGAAAGTTTATCCTCTTATCAAGCCTTACTTAGATGAAATTGGCTATTTAAATCAATAGAAGTAGCAGGTATATACAATTTTATGGATTAGAAAACTTTATGAACTACAAATAAAGAGATCCTATAGAGCTCGAGTAATTTTTATCTAAACATCTTCAACGACTACAATACCCTTGTCAGAGACCATTTTAACCAACAGATCTTTGAAAAGCTCGGGTTAGATTTGCTTCCATATAGGTTGACAATCTTCAAATGATTTTTGGCTACTCTATTCAAAAACGTGCAAGTATTTGAATTTATTAGCTTTATTCCAGACCCTTATGGTAGTAATTTTTATTTGACCAGCCTTTTGGAGCACGGGAAAACAGTGGGCTTTCATTTTTTCCCATCTGACATCATGCAATACCGTATCTTTTGACGCCCCAAAATCTTGTGTGGTTACATTTATTAGTTTTGCAATTTTTTCCATTCTTTGCTTACCTACAGCTGTCAGTTTATATAACGATTTCTAATTAGACTACAAAAATAATTTCTCTGTGAGTATTTCGTTAAAAGGCCATGCGAAAGATATCTAAAAAGCAATTGAAAATGGAATAAGATAATTTAAGTTGGATTGATAAAACCAATTGTACTTCTTAGTTTCACACTTTATTTTGTCATCACAACAAATTATTTTAATTAGTGCTGACAGTGTCTACATCCTTGACTAAGCTGCATCAAAGCCAAATAAACAGAGCTAGAACTCGATGGTGCCCCCCCAAAGAGACTCGAACTCCCGACCCACTGATTACAAATCAGTTGCTCTACCAACTATAATTAGCTTTTCTTGGCTACTTATCTGAAAGTTTAACATAGATTTACGCATCAATTAAACAATTTTGGTCTACCGTTTGGTCTACCCCCATGCCAGACCACTAGGGGTGTACACGTAGTATTTTCTTGGAGTGTGCAACAGATGGGGAGTTTACAACTTTAACTATTAAGTTCACTATACAAACTATTGAATGGTCTGGTTATGAAAAGGTATGCTATGTCTATCAAACAAACCAATATTTTGCTGGTTAAAGATTGATGATGAATAACGATCAATTAATTTCAAGATATGTCTCTGGGTTGAAGATGGTGAGCTGGGTCTATGCTATGATTCAGATGATGGTAGTATTTTCACAACTCCTAATACCTACCGCAAGCACTGACTTAGGTAAGTTTGGGTTTCCTACTTTGTTTCTTACTAGTTCGCTACTAAATGCAGCAATAGCGTTGAACACTAGAATCGAAAATTATCGCCCTTTACTTTTCTTGAGCCTTTTATTAATAATTTTAACAAATATTGGTGTCGCTATACTTACGAATCTTGATAATGATCCATTACTCGTTGAGTCTAATGTTGGAAGGATTGTTGATTATCAATTCGCGCCTGGTATTATGTTTATTGTGGTATCTGTTCTATATCTCAGATTGACTATTTCTGCATTCCTGTCGGCATTATTTGTAACTAGCATTGTTATCCAGCAATATATGGCTTTAAGCATTGATGGTGTATTTTTTTCTAGCAACCTGCCAGTTGTTTTCTCAGACGGACTCGCTATAAATTTGGACTGGTTTGTTTTGAATTGTTTATTTGTTGTATTCACGGTTATAGTGGTTACGGTAACTAGCTGGCAGTTCGATAAAGTAACAAATCAAGCTTCGAATTTTGAGAGGGCAAACCAGGTATTAGGTAGATATTTTTCTCCTGAGGTTAAAGATGAAATAGAGAATAGCCGTTTTTCTGACATTACTGAAGTAGAAAAATCTTCTTTAGTAGGAGTTTTGTTTACAGATATAAATGGCTTTACGAAGATGACCGAAACGATGGATCCCAAAGATGTAGTTCGATTGGTTTCTGAGTACCAGTCCAAAATGGTTGCTGCGATATTTAGTTCAGGTGGTACTGTTGACAAATTTATAGGCGATGCAGTTATGGCTACGTTTGGGACACCTACTAGTAGAGGCAATGACGCTCAAAATGCATTTGAATGCGCGAGAAAAATGCAAATTTCTATGAACCAGTGGTCAAAAGAACGCGCAGAAAAGAAACTACCTCAAATAACGCACAGAATTGGCATTCATTTTGGCCCATGCATAATTGGGAACATTGGCGGAGATCAGAGAGTTGAATTCACCGTTTTAGGAGATACAGTGAATGTAGCTAATCGTTTATGTGATGCGTGTAAAAAATTTGATAGCCAAGTAATTATTAGCGATGCCGTGGCCAAACGATTATCTGAAGAAATCAAGTCTGATTTCGAGGCAAATTTTAGTATTCCAGGTAGAACAGAAAAGATCGGTATTCACAAATTACAGCTTTAGGTTGAAAGAGGTCCAGATTATGGTGCGGCTGAGATAAAGTTAACTGCCCTTATACTGCACCATTAGCAACAAAAAGAGGTGAATTACAGGAACTCAGGTATCCCCGTGTTCATATCAATAGGCACGATTTGTTTCAAAGTCTAAGTGACCCCTCCCACGCATGGGACGCAAGGGGTATACACGTAGTATGGTCTTGGATTATGCAGCAGATGGGGTTTATTTAATTTTTCCCATCAACATTGTCATTTTATCTAAATCAATTTTAGGTACGCCTACCTCAGTGGCCATCGTTATCATATATTGATCAGCACCTGCTTCGGATAAAGTTTCAATAATCGCTTTTTCGCTCTCAGCATACCAGTGGCAAAAGAAAAAATCTTCCTTGCCAATAAACAATTGATGTAGTTGGGCATCCTCCCTCTGTGGTACATTTTCAAACCACTCAGCATTTTTTTTCCTATGTTTGACAAACTTCAAATATTCTTTTTTTACTTTATCCGAATGAAAAGTGTGTGTCGCAATAAAATGTTTTAGTTTCATCATATTCACCCCTATCCCCATATCTACTTTATAGAAAATATTTATTTTTACAACAATGGTAGCCAGTACTAAACACAATCAGACATTAACATTTGATTGTGTTTAGTCATGACGCAACGTAATAAGATATGTTCATTGCACTTTTTAAAAAAAAATTATTTCATGAAATTTAATTTCAACAATTTTTAAAAAGGAGTGAAAAATATGAAAATTATAAGAAGAAAAATATCAATGTTATTAACGCTAGTGTGTTTAATAGCCTCAACAAATTTTGTTTCTGCAGAGGCTTACTGGTCACGCACTGCTGAAGTACGGGACGGAACACCGTTACCACTAGCAGTTCAACATGCTCTTGGTTTCGTCAAAATATGTGCTGAAAATGGAGTAGAGCTAGCAGTTACATTACCTATCTCAGGAAATCCTAATAGAATAAAGTGGACAAGCAGTGGTGCAGATATAGCATCTATACAGGCAGATTTTAGAAAAATGCAACAAGTTCCCGCATTCCAAGAACATTTTGTGAAAGGTCTAGAAATATATGAAAACGCAACAGATGATTGGTGGATAAGTCCTCAATAATGCTTCAAAGTGTTATTGATTTTTATGAATTAGATAACGAAGAAGAGGCTGTAGGCTAATCTTAAGCACTATACGTAGTCTAAAAGCCTTAAACATAATCTTATACTATAAACTCTTACAACGCTTGTATGACGCTATACGAGCGTTGTTTGCTATTTGCTACGCATTTAAAAAACTCAGTTCCACTGCTAGCAATGTAATCATCTGCTTGTTTTAGCAGTTGTGCTACTTGCTTACTGGAACTCTGTGCATAATCACGCTTGAATCTTTGCTTTAACTTTTCGTCTTTGCATTCACCCTAAACCGCTTTGGCTGTTGCTTCGGCTTTGCTCCAAGCTTTGTTAAAAGCAGGATAGTGGCTAATGTTGCTACGAATATTATCATACTTTGCATGTAGTAGGCGTTGGTGCTTTTACAAGTTATTGGTAACCACATTTGGCTACTCCTTTCATGTTAAAACAAGGATAGTTTAAAAAACCTATTGGTAATGGAAGAAGTTTATGGAGGAAGTAATAATATATATTAGTTACTATATTTATAAGAGTACTTAATATTAAGTATTTATAGCATCTTAGTGACCTAATATACTAAGGTATGGTTACAAGAGACTATAACTATTCAAGACCTTTAGATGTCCATAGGTGGAGTTGTTATACTGAAACCAACACATTTGTGAACTCTATATATGAGCAATATTTCCTAACTGATAATGCCAACAAAACTATACGTAAAAAACTACTCAAAGTAGTACTCCTAGATCTCTATGTAGCATGGATAGATGATCCCAACCTATGTATAGGAGTTCACATGTCTCCCAATGCGTATAGTGATGGGACAGTCTTCTCTAAAGGTAAGAGCAGATATAACGAACTGCATATAAAAGATACTATCATTCAAGTCATTCACAGACTCAAAGATGTAGGGCTTATAGGCTTTAAAGAAGGTTATGAAGGTAGTCTTGAGTATGGAGGACGTACATCCCGTATATGGGCTTATGAGCGCCTTATAGAAGCATTTGAGACTGCACAATTTGGATACTTTGATATTAATTATATTAAGAATAAAGAAGTCATTATTCTACGTGATAGCAACAAAAAGAATGTTGAATATGAGACTACAAAACATACAGAAGAGATGGCTAAAGTTGTACGAGCTAACAACGATCTGTTGGAAAAAACATTCATAGATATCCCTGACATGAATAAACCCATGTTAGAGATTAAAGATAAGAACTCAGGTAAAACTAGATATGTCAACATTACCCATCATGGCAAGTTCACCCATAGAGTGTTCAACAATAGCTCATGGGATCAGGGAGGACGTTTCTACGGTGGATTCTGGCAGCAAATAGATCAAATATTAAGAGGAGCTATACGATTAAATGATAGTTCCACTGTTGAAATAGACTTCTCTGGTCTTCATGTAATCCTAGCATATGCCAAAGAGGGTATAGACTACTGGGCAACAACAGATGAAGACCCCTACAATATTCCTATAGAGGGCATAGAGTACCCTGATCATGCACGAGATGTCGTAAAGCAACTTACTTTGCTCGCATTTAATGCGTCTGACGAGTCCAGTTTATTCAAAGCATTTAGATCAGAGTTTGACTATAAAAACTATTCTGTACGCTATTCATTTCCTGATGAAAAGCTCTCTGAAATACTTCAGAGCATTAAGGATAAGCACCCAAAGATTAAGCATCTCATTAATAGTGGTGCAGGATTAGAGTTGATGAATATAGATAGTAAAATAGCTGAATATATTATTAAAGATTTTGTTAAAACGGATACGCCTATCCTGACCGTACATGATAGTTTTATCGTTCCTTTTGGAGAAGAGGACAGGCTTGAGAAACTGATGAAGGAAGCCTTTGTATATGTCACGAATAAAAACAAAACAAAGGTAAAGTTTAATAAAAATCTTACGCTTGGTCAGGTCAACCAAGCAAAGTACAGTACAGGACCAGACAGAGATTATTATTTAGATAATATGCATTTTGTGAATGAAAGTGTATCGACTGAGGGCTACAGGAAGAGGTTGGAAAGGCATAGAAGACATTATACAAAATAATTGTTAAATTAAACTCATCCACCATTCCAAATTCCTCAAAGCATAGCCACTACCATATTCCTGCCCTACCGTTTTATTAGACCAGCCACCAATCTGATCAGCTACGTCTGAGGGACAGTTAATATTTCTCAATCTATCTCGTAATGAGTGTCTAAAACAATGCATCGTATAATTATAATTACTTTCGCTTTTTAACCACTTGTTGAGTGTAGCACTAGCTGTATTAGAGCTCGTAATAGACATGGTATTATACCTAGGAAAGGCGAACCTACTTTGTGACATGGTTTTTATTCGTTTTGCAGACCACAAAGCTTGTCCAACCAAAGGGATATCTCTTGTGCTTCCCTCCGTCTTCAAAGGTCTCCAAGGATAACTTTTTAAAGAGACAAAAGGAATATCTGCATCTAAGTTTATATCCTCCACCAAAAGACCTGTAGCTTCTGCTAATCTCATCCCAGTATCTGATACTAGGGCAACAAGCCATCTTAGCTCATCATCTATTTCTACACATCGCTTCTGTATTGCTTGAAGGTGCTTCATAGGAATAGGTAGTCTGCCCCCTACTCTCTTGCTTCTATCATAGTTCAACCCAACAAAATGATTGTTCATATTTAAACTATGTTCACGTTTAGCGAAATTAAGTATCGCTTTAATTGTGGTAAGTATTCTAGTAATTGAGCTACCTGCCAACCCTTTATCAATTAAATAGTCTCTAAAAGAATTTGCATTAGCACGTGTGTAACTTTTGAGGTCTTTATCTCCAACAGACTCTACAAGGTATCTGGATGCTCTCTGCACAGCTTTTTCAAAAGTTATACTTCGGTTAGATCCATTTGCAGAAAGATACTCTGAAACACTTTCCGTGAATTTTATGGCTTTGTTGTGATTGAGAGATTTTCTGTGAAGCACATCATTGTGCAGTCTTGCTTTTGACCAATGATCGTCAAGCTTAAGCAACATAGCTAATGCTTGTGACTTGGCTTTCCTATCACATTTAGTTCTAAGAGAATGTATTAGTCTCTCTACTCGATACAAATGTTTTAGATCTGATGGTATGCGCTTTGAAAAGTAGTAGATACCACGTTTTCTGAATAAATATGCTCCATTTTGGTCTACCATTTGGTCTACCCTCCTTGACTAAGTTTCATCAAAGCCAAGCAAATAAAGCTAACACTGTAACTGGATGGTGCCCCCAGAGAGACTCGAACTCCCGACCCACTGATTACAAATCAGTTGCTCTACCAACTGAGCTATAGAGGCACGGTCCGAAATTAGAAACATTTTATTGTTTTTGCAATAAAATTTTATTGTAAGTTATCTATTTGTATATTTCGGTTAAGTTTTGATGTAATGCATAATGATGTTGGCTTTAATTTTAGTTAGCCTCGGAGTTTTTCTGTGCTTTTTCTGTCTAATTGGGCTTTCTACAGTTATCATTTGTAGTATTTTAATCAGAAAAAACTCTAAACGTTACGCCAAGAAAGAACAAAAGATTTTCTTCGAAAGATTAATAATGATAAATTATCTTTCTCTTTCATTAGGCGCTTTTGGTCTTATTATCGTACTCGTCGGAATGTTAATAGGGTAGAGGCACCTGCTCTACTGCTTTTTGTATTAGTTTCAAGCAGTCTGGTGTAGAAAACCTATGATCTATTCCTTTAATAATTTGAAGTTGCACGTCAATGCTACTTATTCTTTTCAATATATCGATACTAGTAGAAAGAGGAACATCTTCATCGCAAGATCCATGGAAAAGTCTTACTGGGCATTTTATGTTTTGTTTTTTTGTCAAAACTAGGTTTTTATTTCCGTCTTCGATTAATTTTTTGGTAATGACTAGAGGCTGATCAAAATACTCAGAATAAAAAGAAAGTTTACCTGTACTTAATAGCTCTTGTCTTTGATCCGAAGTAAGTTTATTGCTGGCATATTGTGCTGTGAAGTCAGGAGCTGCAGAAATACCAATTACCCCTGCAACCTTTTGAGGGAACATTCGCGCAAATAAAAGTGATATCCATCCCCCAAGAGAAGATCCTACCAAAATCTGAGGGCCCGATGTAAGACCCATGACAATTCTTATTGTATCATCAAGCCAATCCGTAATAGAAGTATCCTCAAACGTTCCTGAGGAAGCTCCATGACCTCGGTAGTCAAATCTTAAAAAGTCCCTCTCATTCTTTTCAGCCCACTGAGATAAGAAAACTGCCTTTGTCCCTTCTTTATCTGACTTGAGACCACTCAAGAATACAACACCGGGAAACATTCTTCTATTTTTGCCACCAATAACTTGTGAAAAAGCTAATTTTTGTTCATCGTCAATGTGAAAGAAACTTGTTTCAACCATTCTCTTGATCTATTTATACGATATAAAATTTTTTATGATAGTCTCATACCTATGAACATTCTTCAACTTCTAAGCAGCTTTGATGCAGATATTTCAATAAGAGCAGTCGCAGCTCACTCTAAAGTCTTAAAAGATAATAACTGTAACGCATATGTTTTCGCTCCCCTAGGTAGAGAATTGTCATATTTCAAAAGATGGGGTGCAGAAATTGTCAGCCAACGCTCGTCGTCAATAGATATTGTTTATTCTAAATCTGCCGTCAAGGAAATTTGTGAAGTTGTGTCCTCAAAATCTATAACGATAATACATGTGTATGATACAGCAGGCTATAAAGCCGCTTTACAGGTTCAGAAAAGCTGTTCAATAAAAATAATAATGTCTTTACTGAAAAACACATCAGAGCAAAGTATAATGAACAGATTGAATACGACCATATTTGGAGAGTCTCTACCTCAAGTTACAACCTTAGTGCCCAGCAAAACAGCATACAAAGAACTTTTAACCAAATATTCGAGAAAAAATATTGACCTGGTTCATGTCCCAGTACCGGTGGACTTCACGATATTTGATGAGAACAAGATTAGTCAAGAAAGAACTATCTCCTTAGCTACCAAGTGGGGGATGCTTGAGAAACCTCGGCATATAGTTTTCACTCGAGCGTATTTTGATTCAAAAAAATGGCAAAACCAGATAATTAAACTCTCTGTTATCCTAGAGAAACTCCCAGAAAATATTAAACCTTACCTCATAGTTTTGAAAAATCGTGCGAATAAGAAACAACTCATTGAATTCGAGGAAAAATACTTCAAAAACAGAACTAGTGTTTTATGTCTTATGGATCCTTTAACTGACTTCGAGGCATGCTTAAAATTATCCTCGATATACTTAGACTTAAATCCTCAAACCGATTACTATTCACTAGACATACTAAACGCTTTGGCTATGGGTAATGCGGTAGTTAGTTGGGAGAACGATGTAAATAAAGAGCTTGTACCTAAAGAATATCATAGTTATCTTTCTGGAAATGGTGAAACAACGAGTTTAGAGAGAATTTTGACGCACCTACTGCAAATTAAAGCACCAGAGAGGGTTTTTACTGGACGAATAAACCGTAATTATGTATTAAATAACTTCGATGTTAAAAACATAGAAGAGATATTAATTAATGCATACAGTACTTTATCTTTTAGAAAAGCAAGTTAAAGAAGTATAGCGTGAGTTTAAATCTTCCTGAAGAAAAAAAAATCGCTGTTGAACTACCAGACGGTTCTTTAAAAACGTATCCATCTGGTATCACTGGCTTAGAGATAGCAGAAGAAATATCGACTTCTCTCGCAAAAAAGTCTGTAGCATGCTCTTTAAACGGTGACTTAACAGACCTATCAACTAAATTGACAGAAGATTGCTCTCTTATAATACACACTACTGAAGATACCGAGATAGCATTGGAATTAATTAGGCATGACTGTGCACATATTTTGGCTAGAGCAGTTCAAGAGATATGGCCAAATGTAAAGGTTACTATAGGCCCGGTTATTCAAGATGGCTTCTTTTATGATTTCGATAAAGAAGAGCCTTTTTCTGAGAATGATATAGAAAAAATTGAAAAGCTGATGCGATCGATAATCGCAAAGAAAGATCTTGTAAAAAGCGAAATATGGGATCGTAATAGAGCTCTGGAGTTTTACAAAGAAAGAAATGAGCACTACAAAGTTGAGCTTATTCAAGATATTCCGACCAATCATGATATTAAGATGTACTGGCATGGTGATTGGCAAGATCTCTGTAGAGGTCCACATTTAACTAACACCGGCCAGGTTCCTGCAGATGCTTTTAAGCTTACGAGAGTTGCGGGTGCGTACTGGAAAGGTGATAGCAAAAATAAAATGTTACAGCGAATATATGGAGTAGCGTTTAGGAGCAGAGCTGAACTAAGACAATATTTTTTTAGACTGGAAGAAGCAGAAAAACGAGATCACAGAAAACTAGGAAGGGAAATGGATTTATTCCATCTACAAGAAGAGGCTACTGGAAGTATTTTTTGGCATCCAAACGGGTGGAAGCTATACTCTACTTTACAGGGATATATGAGTAGAAAACTTGAAAACAATGGTTACTTAGAAGTAAAAACACCTCAGATGGTGGATAAACGACTTTGGGAAAAATCAGGCCACTGGGATAAATTTAGAGAAAATATGTTCATTGTTGAGGTAGATGAACAAGAAAAAGCACCTAGAATAAATGCTCTTAAGCCAATGAACTGTCCTTGCCACGTTCAGATTTATAATCAAGGTATAAAATCGTACAGAGACCTGCCTTTACGAATGGCTGAATTTGGTGCTTGCCATAGAAATGAACCATCAGGTGCACTGCATGGTCTAATGAGAGTAAGAGCTTTCTTACAAGATGATGCCCACATTTTCTGTACCGAACAGCAAATAGAAAGCGAGACAAAAAAATTCATTGACCTTTTATCTGTGATTTACAAAGAACTGGGTTTTGCAGAATTTAAGATTAAATTTTCTGATAGGCCATTGAATAGAGCCGGAAGCGATCACGTTTGGGACCGTGCCGAACAAGCCCTAAAAAGTGCAACCAAAACCGCAGGATACGATTATTTGATCAATAAAGGTGAGGGAGCTTTCTATGGCCCAAAGTTAGAATTTGTATTAACAGATGCTTTGGGCAGAGATTGGCAGTGTGGCACCTTACAAGTTGACTTTGTTTTACCTGAAAGACTAGGATCGAGCTACATAACCGATATGGGAGAAAAGCATACACCTGTAATGCTACATAGAGCGATACTAGGATCTTTTGAAAGATTCATTGGTATATTACTTGAGAATACAACTGGCAGACTTCCTCTCTGGCTTGCACCAACACAGATTGTAGTTGCGTCAATAACAACTAATATGGATAAATACCTTGCCGAAGTTATCAGATCTTTTAAAGATGTAGGATTAAGGTGCAAAGCAGATAACAGAAATGAAAAAATTAATTATAAAGTGCGAGAGCATTCTCTTTCAAAGATCCCTATAATTGCGGTCGTAGGCGAGAAAGAAATTCAAGACCGGTCTGTTAACCTACGGCGACTTGGTCGAAAAGATTCTCAAACCATTTCATTAGATTCTGCTATAAGAGAGCTTGCAATGGAAGCCATGCCACCAGACCTTAAAGAAAAAAAAGATAATATAGATGCCGTTATAACAAGAACGTAACCTAAATTAGTTTAAATAAAAAGGAGCTTGAAATAGTAAGAAGAAATCAAGAAATTGCCTCGGGACAAAAGGAAGTAGCGGCTCGAGTGAATGCATCAATCGTATGTAAAGAAGTACGTTTAATAGACGCAAACGGAAATATGGTAGGAATTGTCACCCCGGAGAAGGCAAACACCATGGCAAGCGAGTCTGGCCTCGATCTTGTTGAGATTTCTCCTAATGCTAGCCCTCCAGTTTGCAAGATTATGGACTTTGGTAAGTTTAAATATGATCAACAAAAAAGGGAAGCGGAAGCACGAAAAAAGCAAAAAACAATTGAGCTGAAGGAAATAAAGTTTAGACCAAATACCGATACTCATGACTATGAAGTTAAGATGCGTTCTGTGACTAAATTTCTTGAAAATGGAGATAAAGTTAAAATAACGCTCAGATTTAGAGGTAGAGAGATGGCGCATCAAGAATTAGGCGCTGAACTCATGGAGAGGGTAGCTGTAGACACCGCCCACCTTGGCAAGCCGGATGTTATTCCAAAAGTTGAGGGACGGCAAATGATCATGATAATATACCCCAATACTTAAACTTCTTTAATTTATTGGATTAGATAAAAATAGAAATGCATCGTCAGCTCTTTGAGATATTACCGTTTTATCTACTGATCATAATTTTAAAAATACTACCTTTTGAAAAAAGAGTTTTTTGGGGGGCACAGGTCTGTAAATTAATACTACCCTTAGTTGGAAAGTTTTACAAAAGAGTAGACAAAAATCTAAAATTGATTTACCCGGATATGTCTCATCAAAAAAGGAAACAGTTTATTAAAGAAAACTCAAAAATGATTGGTAAAAGTTTCATAGAGCTGATGTTTAATAGAGAATTTCAAAAACGTACCGATAAAATTATTTACAATAACAAACAATTAGCACCTCTTATTGCAGCTAAAAAAATAAATCGACCAATAATAATAATATCAGGGCATATTGGCTCATGGGAAGCGGTAAGAGCAGTGCTGAAAAAGCATGGGCTGACTTCTGGCGCTCTTTACAAACGAAATAGAAATATTTTTTATGAGCGGCTCCACCTCGGTGCTATTAAGGAGGGTGGAGAACCTATTTTTGAGGTAGGAAGAACTGGGACTAGAAAAATGATTTCCCTTATAAAATCTGGAGGGATAGTCGCGCTGATGATTGATCAAGCAGTCAAAGAAGGTAAGTACTTCAAATTTCTAGGAACTCCTGCAAGAACATCGACGGCAATTGCTGAAATATCATTGAAATACGGAGTTTTACTAATACCGGCTTACGGTATCAGAACAGATATAGGTGATATAGAGGTTAGCTTTGATACACCCATAGAGTTAAATACAGTAAACTCAATTACTAAAGCTATGAATAGCAGCCTTGAGAAAAGAGTGAAAGCTACTCCCACTCAGTGGTATTGGCCACATAAACGTTGGAAGTGACAGGCTCCGAATAAAAAAATAAACTCGGAGCCAAAATTCGATTGTTGGGTTGATGCTTAACTGCATCCACCGGTCTTGGTACAAGACACTGAATCTGGTGATACTGTCGGTGCCTCACATCCAGCGATAAAAAGTCCGCCGACTGCTATTGCAAAAAGTAGAACGTATTTCTTCATAACACTAATCCTCAATTTCAAAAATTATAATGGCATGGTACCACATACATGAACATTTGATCAATCAAAAAACTATTCTAGACAATTCTTATTTTGGTTAACTTTTTTTATTTTTGTGGTATTTTGATTATACAAAGTTCATCAAAAAACTAATTCGTCAAGATAATGATTTTTAATTCGTGGAAAAAAATAAGAGCACGGTCCGACAAGACTAAATCATTTAATAAGAAGGCCACACAAGAAGAGGACAATGGAAATTTTGATGGAGTTGAACTTGATGGACTTAACGCTCCTTCACTATTGGGGAAAGATATAAAAATATATGGGAAAATATCTTCAAAAGGTGCTCTTCAATTAGATGGAGTTCTAGAAGGTGAAATAACAGCCTCCAAGTTAGTTATTGAAAAATCAGCAAAAGTGGTTGGGTCTGTCACTTCCGAAGATCTAGTGATTAAAGGCAGAATAATTGGTCCTGTATTCGGAAAAAAAGTACGGTTTGGATCTTCTGCAAGAGTAGAAGGAGATACGTTCCATGAAACAATTGCTATTGAGGACGGAGCCTACTATGAAGGTTCCATAAGAAGACACGTTAGTGACCACGAAGAGCCTGAGGGGCCTATTATCAGAACATTGGTAAAGAAAAGTTAAGCGAAGAATGTATTTCCTACTTAATTGGAAACCCTTCTTATTAAAACATTTCCAATTGGGACGTTATTTACATTCTCTATAATTCTTGTTGGTTGACTATGCAGAACTGTTTCAATACCAAACCTGTCAACTAATGTTGCTTTTACCCTAACTTGGCTGCCAACAACCGTTTGATCAAGGATTAACTTTTTCGTATTCTCTCCAGTCAATGAGACCCAATTTCTTCCATCTCTACTTCTCTCCCAAGCAACGCCGATTGAAGCAATGCCGTCATCATCAGAGAGTGAATCAGTCCTTGCCTCTAACATCGCACCTTCTTTTTCTTCTCCCGTGATAACAACATCACCGAGAACAGGGTCATCAACGTTTCTAACAGCCTCACTTTCGTTGGAATAAATAACCTCCCTGTTATCAAACCCGTCTATATATTCTACTCTTACTCTGTAAGTGTAAGAAACATGTTCTTGTCTTAGGTTCAAAACTTCAGTATCATCTTCAGTATAATTTTCCCATCCAGTGTTAGGCGAAGTTCTCTGCCAAGTGAAGTTAAAAGGACCCATTCCATCTTCATCATAGACATCGGATATATCCAATATAAGAGCGCTATCCTCAGCACTTTCTCCAGTGAGCCGCACTACACCAGTAGGTTTATCATTCACATTTACCACAGGAGTGGTGGCTGCAGAAGTTAAAGTTTCAAGATTTCCTTGGCCATCTAGATATGTGAGAACAACTCGCAACGTCTTGCCAACATGCTCTTGCCTTGGAGTAAATGATTGATTTGTGGCGCCTGGAATAGTTCTATACGAGCTACCGTCATTAGATAATTTCCAAACAACATTTACCTCCCCAATACCATCTTTGTCGATTATAGAAGTGAGATCCGCTATCAGCGGCTCGTCTTCCAACACATCGTCTGTACTGGCGGACATATCGGCACTAGCTTGACTTGAGTCTAGGCGTGTATCTTCGTCTTCAGACCCCTTCAACTTGTTGGAACTCGAGTTTACTGATTTCTCAGATTTATTGCTTGCTTTTGCAGCACTTTCACTTTGCAATTTTTTTTGCCCTGTTGAATAGTTTTTTTTCAACTTTTCCAGCGTTTTAGGAGGAAATACTTCTTCATCAGAGCCTCCGGCAGATACTGCGGATCTTAATGATAGCCCCAGTAAGACCAAAGCTACTAATGAAATTTTCAATAAT
>CABZEW010000001.1 GCA_902524845.1 uncultured Alphaproteobacteria bacterium | reverse complement strand
GCTAACAGGAGAGCGTCATGAGTTATCTGAATAAGTCTCCTAGACTTTAAATCTATATCACCTACGGTGAACATTCTGCTGGTGTCTCCATACCAACCGTCAAGAATACAAGTAACGTCTATATTTAAAATATCACCATTTTTAAGTTTTTTGTTACTGGGAATCCCATGGCAGACAACATGATTAAGAGAAATACAACAAGATTTTGGATAACCTCTATAACCTAAAGTTGCAGGCACTGAATTGTGTGCCAAAATAAAATCATGACACGTTTTATTTAGCTCCTCGGTTGTTACGCCAGGTTCGACGTAATTACCAATCATGTCGAGCGTTTTTGAGGCAATCTCACACGCTTTTTTTATGCCTTCGTGCGCATCTATATCATATATATGTATTCCATCTTTATTTTTACGCATTTTTCTTATCATTCATTCTCTTTATAGTCTATGATTATTAGCCAAATATTATTCAGTAAAGAGGAAACTTCATTTTTCAAAAGAAATTTGCTACTTAAATGAAAACAGCTTCAATTATAATTATAGGAAATGAAATTCTTTCCGGAAGAACACAAGATACAAATTCTAACTATTTAGCTAAAATGTTAGTACAAAAGGGAATTTCATTAGAGGAAATAAGGGTCATTCCTGATGATCTTAATATTATAGAGAGTGTTGTTAATAATGAGGCTTCTGCGAAAGATTATGTTTTTACTAGTGGCGGAATAGGGCCAACCCATGATGATATAACTGCTGAAGCTATTGCCAATTGTTTTCATACACCGTTGATCGTTAGAGATGACGCCGTGGAATTACTGGCAATGAATTATAAAAACGGAAAAAAAGACCTTAATACGGCGAGGTTGCGAATGGCAAGAATTCCCAAGGGTGCTAAACTTATAAAAAATAAGATTTCCGGTGCGCCTGGCTTTATTATTAAAAATGTATTTGTGATGGCTGGAGTTCCACAGATCTTTGAAGCAATGGTTCAAGAAATAATTTTAAATATAGGATCTGTAAACCCAATTCTTTCCAAAACTGTTAAAGTATTTACGAAGGAAAGTGAAATAGCAGATATACTTTGGAATTATGCAGATAGATATAAAGACATATCTATAGGATCATATCCCTTTAACAATTCTGGAGTATTTGGAGTAGAAATAGTTTTAAGACACACTGACCGAGTTCGGCTAAATAAAGTTTTTAATGAAATTTTAAGAGATCTCAATGAGCCAAATACCAGTTAACTCCCTGTCCTCCTTCAACCTTTAAAGGAACGTCCAGATCTAAATATGGTAATGTGGCACGTTCCATGATGTTAGAGGCTTTGTTTTGTATTTCATCAATTGTATTGTTACTGATTTCAAATATTAGTTCGTCATGCACTTGCAAGAGAAGGTCTGCATTCAAGTTAGAAGTTTTTAGAAAGGTGTGAATTTTAATCATCGCCCGCTTAATTATATCCGAGGCGCTACCTTGGATCGGTGCATTAATTGCAGCTCTCTCTGCGAAGCCACCAGCCGGACCTTTGGTACCAATATTAGGTAGATGTATTTTTCTATTGAACAAGGTTTTTACAAAACCATATTCTTTCGCTGTTTTTACGGTAGCAATCATATAGTCTTTTATTTCTGGAAATTGTTTGAAATAATTATCTATGAATTCCTGTGCTTCAGTGCGAGCTATTTTAAGGTTTTTCGATAATCCAAATGCAGAGATACCATAAATTATTCCGAAGTTTATGGCTTTTGCTTTTCTTCTAAGTGAACTATCTACGTTTTCAATTGGAACCTTAAATATTTGAGATGCAGTACTTGAGTGAATATCAATATTATTTTTAAATGCATCCTTGAGACCTTTAACGTCTGCTATATGAGCTAATAATCGGAGTTCTATTTGGTTATAGTCAAGGCTGAGAAGCCTAGCTCCTTTTTTAGCAATAAAAGCTTCTCTAATTTTTTTACCCTCTGCATCTCGAATTGGTATATTTTGAAGATTTGGGTCAGAGGAAGAGAGACGACCGGTGGATGTACCAGCCAGGTTAAACGAGGTATGCACCCTTCCTGTCAAACTATTTATATGTAGCGTAAGGGAGTCTGAGTAAGTAGATTTCAATTTAGAAATCTTTCTCCACTCAAGCAAGTGTGATGCAATTTCAAAACCTTTTGAAGACAAATCTTCCAAGATCTCTGCTCCCGTTTGAAAACCACCTGATTTATTTTTCTTTCCATTAGGTAGCTTTAACTTTTCAAAAAGAATTTCGCTCAATTGTTTTGGGGAAGCTATATTGAATCTAACTCCCACCATGAGAAATATTTCATTTTCTAATTCTTTTAATTTTTTTTCAAAAAATTGAGAGAGTTTTTGCAACTGTAGCCTATCAACTTCAACCCCTTTCAGTTCTGCCTCCACCAAAACGGGGACCATGGGTTTATCAATATTATGGTAGACACTGTAAACTGATTGATTGACCAAATCTTTTTTCAAAACTTTCCACACTCTAAAAGTCATGTCTGCATCTTCCGCTGCATAATTTGCTGCTAAACTTATTGGCACATTTTTGAAGTTAATTTCCTTCTTTCCTGACCCAATTAAGTCTTTAAGCTTTATTGTTTCTAAACTAAGAAGACTCTTGACCACTGAGTCTAAGTTGTGTCTCTGACGTC
Organism: uncultured Alphaproteobacteria bacterium; assembly: GCA_902524845.1. Taxonomy (GTDB): domain Bacteria; phylum Pseudomonadota; class Alphaproteobacteria; order Rhodobacterales; family Rhodobacteraceae; genus CACIJG01. The sequence goes on along the minus strand of CABZEW010000001.1, from coordinate 169,610 downwards.
CACCATTTATACAGTGTGACATTAACATAGTGTCATCAAAGGAATTCAATTGGCATCCATACTTATCCAAAACCTTGATGTCAAATTTTATATTGTGACCTATTTTCAATATACTTTTATCAGCCAAAAGGGGCCGCAGTTTCTCCAACACCATATCTCTATCCAACTGGTTTTGTTCCAATTCTTTGTATTCTGGTTGACCGGTCTGATGGGCTATTGGTATATAACAGGCTTGCCCTGAACCAACGCAAACGGAAATTCCCACTATTTCAGCGGATAGCGTATCAAGAGACGTTGTTTCAGTATCAATAGCAAAAACTTTCTGTTTAAATATTTTTTTACACCATCTATTAAGTGCATCTCCAGTTTGAATTACTTGATAATTTCCTGAAGGTATTATTTCTCCCTGATCACCCTGAGATGTACCTGATGAATTGAACTCTTCTAGTTGAGAAGAGATTCTTTTTGATAGAGCATTGAATTCCATCATTTTTGTGAAAACTAATAATTTTTTGAGATTTAAAGTTGTTAGCTCAAGATCACCGATAGATATTTTAATCTCTACTTTTTTGTGCAAGGTGACAAGCTTTTTCGACAAAACTATGTTATCAATATTGCTAGAAATAAGGGTCTTTATTCTCTCCTTATTTATTGCCGTATATTTCTCTACCAGAGTTTCAACGTTTTTAAATTCTGATATTAAGCTTGAGGCTGTCTTCACGCCGATTCCTGGTACTCCTGGCACATTATCAACCTTATCACCAATGAGAGCTTGGACATCTATTACCTTGTCAGGTGTAACGCCAAATTTCTCTTTCACTTTTTCAATGTCAATGAAAATATTCCGTATAGGATCATACATTTTTATGTTGTTCGAAACGAGTTGCATTAAATCTTTGTCTGAGGAAAAGATTGTTACAGTTGCGCCTTCCTCAGCTGCATTCTGAGCAAGAGTAGCGATTATATCGTCAGCCTCATAGCCTTTCTTATCTATCGCAAAAAAGCCAAATGCTTCTGTGGCTTCTCGGATTAACTGAAACTGAGGCACCAAATCTTCAGGGGGCGGAGGTCTGTTAGCTTTGTAATCTTTATAAATATCGGTTCTAAAGGTCTTATCCTTGTGGTCAAACACAACGGCGATATGGGTCGCTTCAAATTCCTTGATTTCATTTACCAATTTAAAAAGCATGTTGCAGAAACCAGAGACTGCTCCCGTGGGTGTTCCATCTGACTTTTTAAGAGGTGGAAGAGCATGGTAAGCTCTAAATATATATCCAGATCCATCTACTAAAATAAGATGTTTTCCGAGATCAAGATTATTCACAATCTAATCCTTTGATGGTTGGTATGAAAATCTCCGCTCACAGTAAGGGCAGTCAATATAGTTCTTTGTCTCTTTTATTTTCAACCACACTTTAGGATGGTTACTCCCTTTTCTATCGTCTCCATTGCACGATACAACAATTTTATCTGTGATTATAACTTCTTTAGACATAGGAGAATAAATAACATACTTTATCTCCATTGCTACTATAAAAGTGAAGAGAAAATATGATCAAAACAGAGTTTGGCCTAGAGGTTCAAAATTTACGGAAAGTGTATAAAAGTAATGACGCAAATGAACCGGTGGTAGCGCTTGAAAAATTGGACTTGCAAGTCAAAAAAGGTTCCTTCTTCGGTCTCTTAGGACCCAACGGAGCAGGAAAATCAACTCTGATAAATATTTTAGCTGGATTAGTGATTAAAACCTCTGGAATAGTAAAAATAAGGCATATAGACCAGGATATCAATGTAAGAGAATTTAAAAGGAGTATTGGAGTAGTCCCTCAAGAGACAAACTTTGATCCATTTTTAACCCCCTATGAGAGCCTAAATATTCAAGCAGGTCTCTATGGTGTGAGAAAATCAGATAGACAGATCAATCAGATATTGAAGAAACTCGGCTTGGAGGGAAAGTCTAGCGCTTATATGAGGTCTCTTTCTGGCGGGATGAGAAGGAGATTACTTATTGGAAAAGCTCTTGTCCACGCGCCGGAGGTGGTGATATTGGATGAGCCAACAGCTGGAGTAGATATCGAGTTAAGAGAAATGCTTTGGAATTATATGAAGGATTTAAATGCAAAGGGAACAACAATTATCTTAACAACCCATTACCTCGAAGAAGCAGAAGCCCTTTGTGAGAAGATCGCTATTTTAAACAAAGGAGAATTAATTGCCTGTAATGACACAAGCGATTTACTTGCAAAAGTGAATTTAAAAGTTTTAAATATCAAATTTAATAATTTGGACCCTGATAAAATTAAACTTCCTGAGAAAGCAAGATTAAAAAAACATCAAAATCAAAAATTATCAATATCTTATAATAGAAATGAAATTAAAATCGATCAAATACTTGAATGCTTAAAATCTCAGGGATTAGAAATAATAGATCTTTCAACAGAGGAAGCTGATTTGGCTGACGTTTTCAAGTTATTAACAAATAAAAATAATCGTTAACGCATAAGAAAATTTTTCAAGCTTTTTTCTATCCTTGGGCCATAAACTTTTAGCACTTCGCCAGCTATTTCATTTCCAAAAGCAGCACACCTCTCTAAGGGGAGCTTTTTTGAGAGGCCATACAAAAAACCAGCAGCAAAATTATCTCCGGCTCCTGTGGTGTCAATTACAGATACTTTATTTGCAGAAATTCGTCTTATCGACGACCTCTGAAATAAGTACGCACCTTTATCTGCACTAGTGCAGGCAACGCAATTAATGGTATTTGCAATGAATTTTTGAGCCGCTTCAATATCTTCGACTTGGTATAGCGATTTTAACTCGTCCTCGTTGCAAAATACGAGGTCCGCTGAGCCATTAAGTAGAGAAATAAAATCAGCTCTATGTCTATCTACGCAGAAACTGTCAGAAAGTGTGAATGCAATTTTCGTATTATTGTTTTTTGCGATTTCAATAGCTTTATAAAACGCTTCTTTACTTTCTTGTCCATCAAACCGATAACCTTCAAGATACAACCATTCACTATGAGCAATAAGTTCTTCATCTATATCAATCTCTGAAAGATATTCGGTGGCTCCGAGATATGTATTCATTGTCCTTTCTTTATCAGGAGTGATCAAAACAATACACTTGCCAGTTGACTCAGAATTTCTTTTGTCAAGAAATTCAGTATTATAAAAAATTGAGTCATCCATCAAATCTTTTTTAAAGATTTTTCCCTTGAGGTCATCAGCTACTTTTCCAATATAGCCGGTTTTTAAACCCAGCTTAGCTAAAGTTGAAATAGTATTAGCAGCTGATCCCCCGGCTGTCTCTTTTAGTGGCCTTACTAATTTTAAAATATTATTTGATCTTTCCCTTGAGACTAAATTCATTACACCTTTCGAAATTTCTTCCTTGTCAAGGAACGGTTCAGGAACTTCACACAAGACATCTAGCATAGCGTTTCCTATTGCAGCCACTTGGTATTTTTTTTTATCTGTCATTGCGATTTTTTTTTGCGCTGTGATGATGATATATTTACATGGCCAACTTACAAAATTTCAACTGTAAACTTGTTCTAAGCCTTTTTCTACAGATTTGATAGAAGTATCAAAATATTTTTCGTAAGCACTCCCAGACATACTTTTAGACAAAATTTCTCGCACTTTTTCTATGCTCAAATCTATTGCACGTTTTTCTATTTCCTCAAGAATTTTTCTTTCATTTGACTTCACTTGCTCTTTGGCAGATGAAAGTTTATTTTTCATTAATTCTTCAATAAGTTTTTTAGCCTTCGCTTCTTCTTCTCTTGCGCGATCTTTTGCATTAGTGATCATCTGTGAAATAGTTTCGTTTGTCTTTATATGATCAGATTCAATTGAAGAAAGAATCTTCTTTGCTTCTTCCAAAATCTCACTCGCCTTTTCAATTTCATTATGAATATCATCGGATCTTTTATCTAAATGGGCTGCAACAATGGAAGGAACTTTGAAATAAATCAAAACACTCACAAATATTAAGAATGAAATTAAAACAACAAAATCTGTATTATCTAAACTAAACATCTTTTCAGACCCAGCCGCATAACTTGCCTTATATGAAAGTGCAACAGACAGGGGTATTAGCAGGAACCATCTAGGTTTCATAACAAAGTCTCTTAATATTATCATTTGAACTTATTTTCCTCTGGAAATCTTACTTATTATTTCGTTTGCTAATTCTTCTGATATTTTTTTTATAGCGGCTTCTGATCCATCTTTAAGTTCCTCTAATCTTCCTTGTGCTTCATTAATCAGTTGAGAAGTAGCGGTTTTACTATCTTCTAATGCTATAGACATTTGTTCTTTTACATTATTTGCGCTTGTATTCATAATATCATCACATTGTGCCTTAGCTTTTCCAATCTCTTCTTCAATCTGCTTTTCTATTTCACTTATTCTTATCCTTATTTCTTCGGCTTTCGCTATGTTGCCATCAATTATTTTTCTTCTATTAGCAAAAATATCTTCCATCCTTGGAATGATAAACAACTTCACAATTGCAAATAAAATCACACAAAAGACAACCAACCAAAATATTTGGTTAGGGAAGGTGGAGAAATCAAGTTGCGGCATCCCCACCGCATCGTTATTTGAAGTTGAAGCCATTTAGTCTCTTCGGCTTAATTACATTGCGTACATTAATAGCAACGCAACTAAAAAGCTAAAAATCCCCAAAGCTTCAGCAAATGCTATACCTATGAACATCGTTGCAGTCTGACCAGAGGCGGCACTTGGGTTCCTAAGGGCTCCAGAAAGAAAGTTTCCAACGACGTGTCCAACGCCTATAGCTGCTCCTCCCATTCCTGTGCAAGCAAGACCTGCCCCTATAAGTTTCCCCATTTCTACTAAGTTTCCATCAACCATAATATTGCTCCTTTATAAAATAATTAGTGACCTGGATGCAAAGCATCATTTAAGTAAACACAAGTTAATATGGTAAATACGTACGCCTGTATTACCACAACAAGCATTTCGAGTCCGTAAACTGCTGTAATTGCGAAGATAGGTGCGATTGCTCCTAATCCTAAGGCTCCAGCAAAACCTGCAAATACTTTTATCACTGCGTGTCCTGCCATCATGTTACCAGCGAGCCTAATTGAGTGGCTTACTGGCCTTACAAAGTAAGAAATTACTTCAATAATCAGCAATATCGGTCGCAAGGCTAGTGGAGCGCTACTGATCCAAAAAAGGCTCAAAAAGCCAAAACCATTTTTCAGAAAACCGATTAACGTAACTGCAATGAACACGGAAAGTGCTAGAAATCCGGTCACAGCGATATGACTAGTGTATGTGAAACTGTAAGGTAGAAGACCCAGGACATTACCGAATAAAATTAAAATAAATAGTGTGAATATATATGGGAAGTATCTCAGGCCTTCCTGACCAGCTATATCGATTATCATGTCCCTAATAAAGAAATACATTAGTTCAGCTACAGACTGGAGTCGCCCTGGTACTAGTTGATGTTTTCGTGATCCATATATAAACACAAATGAAATTGCTGCAAGGCTAATAAGCATCCACAAGGCCTGGTTTGTAAAGGAATACCACTCCAAATTCTCACCCATAAGTATCGGTTCTATGATAAATTGATCCATTGGATAAATATTAAAGGCTGACTGTTTTTCCATCTATCTATTATGTTTTAGTTATTTGTTTCATTCATTTTTTTTGCTGTAGCCATCATTGTTTTCACGCCAGCCATAAAGCCCAGTAGAGAAAATACTATTAAAAATATAGGTTCGCTTCCAACAATATAATCAAGTGCTATTCCCAAACTTAACCCTAAAAGCATTCCGGTGACAAGTTCAACAACCATTCTCCATCCATCGTTTTGAACTTTCAACCGTTTCGGTTTGTCTTTCTCTTTTTTAGACTTAAACCCCTCTATTTTTTTGTCTAGTTTTTCCAAATTCGCTTTTTTGGAGAATTTATTCATTTTAAGACTTTTTCGTATTTTTAACTAAAGAAACGTTATAAACACCTGGTTGTCTAGTCAACCCTAATTTGAAAGCTACAGGCATTTTTTAAGTTGTCTATCAAATATCTTTTTATTATAAGCTGTTTTTTTCGCTACCTTTAACAAGCCACTTTTAGTTTTGTATGCTCCTGTTTTGAATCCTGCTTGACCTTGGTGATAGGCTAGATATTGAAGATAAGCATTGTTTTTCGGTATTCCTAACAATCTATTAGATTTGTCCACATACCATCCGATAAAGTTTGTTGAGTGTGCGAAATTAGATCTTCTGTGGTACCTCTTCCCAGTGCGTTTTTTATACTCTTTCCATGTACCATCTAGTGCTTGAGAATATCCGTAGGCTGACGAAATTCTACCAGAGGGGATCAAGCCAAGAAAATATCTTCTTTTCGTTCGAGCAGTCGGTCTGAAATTTGACTCTGTTTTTATAAAGGCAAGTTGCATTCCGGGGCTGACTCCCCATTTTCTTTCGGTTTTCTTTAATGCGGATCTCCAGCTCTTCTTCTGCTTTAATATTGAGCATGCGTCTTCTTGATTTCTTGGAATACCCATACAACCGGAGATGAAAAAGTAATTAAAAAGGAAAAAAATTAAAAAAGTTTTTTTTAACATAGAAAGTTATTGTACTTAGATCGCCAGTTAATTTATTATTCAATATTGATGGCTCTTGTATCTTTTTAAAATTCGATTATTTAAAAGTCAAAGGGTTTGGTCTAAAAGGTAGAAAAAATGCTAAATAGAAATGCAAAATTTTCCATAGGTGAGGTGGTGAAACATCGAATACACCCTTTCAGAGGGGTCATATTTGACGTAGACCCTACTTTTGATAATACAGAGGAATGGTGGAACTCTATCCCGGAAAATCATAGGCCTAAAAAGGACCAACCATTCTATCATCTACTAGCTGAGAACGACTCTAGCTATTACATTGCATATGTGTCAGAGCAAAATTTACTTTATGATGACAGCGGTGAACCAATAGGGCACCCAGAAGTAAAGCAAATATTCGGTAGCTTATCTAAAGGGCGTTATCTTTTGTCAGACATCATGCATTAACGAATAATTAGTATCCTAGCGCACATCCGTCTTTTCTGGGGTCCGACGCCCCTATTAACACCCCAGTAGAGTCAATTCGGACCAACTGTGCCCCTCCTATCGGTATAGTTGCTTCTTCGACTTTATAACCAATCTCAGTTAGTTTCTCTTTGATGTTTTTTCTATAGCCTCTCTCTATGTTCAAAATTCCATCAAAATAGAAGCTTCGTGGGAAGTTTAATGCTTCTTGAAATCCCATGCCATAGTCCTTTATATTACTTAAAATTCTGGCATGTCCACAAGCTTGGTATTGCCCACCCATGACACCAAAAGGCATTATGCTTCCATTTTTTTCTTTAAGAATAGCGGGGATTATTGTGTGGAGAGGTCTTTTGCCACCCAGTAATTCATTCGGGTGATTTTTCTTTAAAACAAAGCCCGCACCACGGTTATGGAAAAGTAGCCCATATTTTTTAGAGGATAATCCAGACCCAAAGGCATGGAATGTTGAGAAAATTAAAGATATTGCATTGCCGGCATTATCGGCCGCGCAAATTAAGACGGTATCTTTATGCCGAGTAAAAAATTCATCTCCAAGATTATGATTTAATAATTTCCCTAAAGAAATCTCTTTTGACAATTGTTCCAAGTATAGATCATCCAAAAATACATTCTGTTTGACTTCAGAAAAATTAGGATCTCCAATGAAATTGTTTCTAGCTGAATAGGCTATTTTGGCTATTTCAGCCTCTAGGTGAACTCTTTCAAAGGAGCCTGCACTAAATCGGTCAATATTACAAAATTGCATCATTTTCTTCATCATTATTGCAGTTAAACCCTGACCATTTGGCGGCAATTCGATTAATGTACTTCCATCTTTTAGATCTGCATAAGTTGGCTCAACATATTGAACTTTCACGTTTTCAAAATCAGCAAGGCTATGTAATCCGCCTAATTCCTTTAATGAGTTAACAAGGTCAGTTGTAATTTCTGACTGATAAAAACCTTTGGATCCATGAGATGCTATTTTCCTAAACACCTCAGCCTGCATTGGAGCTTTAAATAAAGACCCAGCCTTATATGGTTTCCCAGAATTTAGATAAAATTTCTCAGAAGACCCAATAAGTTTTTTGCTGTTAACATTCCAGTCAAATGAAACGCGAGGGCTAACCACTACTCCCTCTTCAGCATACCTTATTGGTTCTGCACATAGTTCTTTCAACCCGAGATTTCCAAATTTGTTCGCAATCTCTTCGAAGAGAGATACAGCACCTGGCACGGTAACAGAGTGAACACTTTCTAAAGGAATCTCTCTTTTATTCTTTGATAACAAGGTGTTACTGGACAAAGCCATCGGTGCCTTCCCAGACCCGTTTAGACCTATAATACCCTTTGCTTTTTTGGATTTTATTATCGCAAATGCATCACCAAATAGACCCGTCGACTGTGGCTCACACAAAACTAGCATAAGAGCAGCAGTAATTGCCGCATCTACTGCATTTCCTCCTTTACTCATAGCATCAAGTCCTATTTTTGCAGCTAGTGGGTGAGAGGTGGCTATCATTCCATTTGATGAAAAAATTTCAGAGCGTTCAGGTTTTTGAAAGTCTCGCATTTAGGGCGTTCCTAGACTAAGTTCAATTTAAGTTCTTTATGTTTTAATACCCTTAACGTAGATTTTAAGTCATTAGAGCACTTTAGAATTCTACCATCCATTGCAACTAGCGAATAAAGTCGGCCAAATTTCAAGTTTTTGGGAGTCTTCTTAATACTAAATAGAGCCCAATCAGAATTTTTCCTGTAAACAGAAAATACCGCGAATTCATTTAAAAATGATATGCTGTAATCCTTCCAAAGACCTTGAGAAACCATAACACCGTAAAGTTGTAAAATCTCATTAAGCTCTACTTTTTCAAAACGCGCTTGTTTCATTTGTTTCTTGGTGGAGCCAAGGGGGATCGAACCCCTGACCTCTTGCATGCCATGCAAGCGCTCTCCCAGCTGAGCTATGGCCCCCGTTATTTTTCTTAAAGTTTAACACTAAAACAATTTGTTTAAAATTAGTTTTCTTCACTTTCAGAAGACGGTACATCGGTAATCTCTTCTAATGGCACCGTATCCTGCTCATCTTCTTCTAAAAGCTCATCCTCTAATTCAGATGAATCAGCTTCTTCATCCAAAATTAGATCATCATCAATATTTAGCAGCTCGTCTGATTCTTCGAACTTTGCATCTTTTTTACTCTCCGCACTCTTAACTTTTGTCTTAATTTTTTCGGATGCAGATTTATTAGGTGTAATTTCTTTTCCAGTATATGGGCTTATTACGGGATCATTATTAAGATCGTAAAACCGTTTGCCTGTCTCTGGACAAACCCTTTTTGTGCCCCATTCTTCTTTTGCCATAACCATCTCTCCTCGATGTTAATTGCCTTGGATGTTGATAAATGTTTGTTATTTAATTTGCAAGAAATTTAAATTAAGACCTTCAAAATATTAAGAATGAATGGCGCCTACTCCACAAGCAAGTGCAGCTTCGCGTACTGCCTCAGAAAAAGTTGGGTGAGCGTGACAAGTTCTCGCTAAATCTTCGGTGCTTGCCCCGAACTCCATGGCGACACATACTTCATGGATCAAATCTCCCGCAGCAGGCCCTATGATATGAGCTCCTAAAATTCTGTCATTTTTAGAGTCGGCTATAACTTTTACAAATCCACTATTAGAAAAAACTGTCTTCGCACGGCCATTCCCCATAAATGAAAACTTTCCAACCTTTATGTCTACACCTTCTGCTCTTAATTCATTTTCTGTTTTACCAACAGCAGCAACCTCTGGATCAGTATAAACGACACTCGGTATCACTTCGAAGTTTACATGCCCTGCTTGTCCCGCAATTATTTCAGCCACTGCTATACCTTCTTCTTCTGCCTTGTGAGCTAGCATTGGCCCTGGTATTACATCCCCTATAGCAAATACATTCTTTGCAACTGTTCGCCAGGTGCTATCGGTTTCAACTTGCCCCTTTGCATTTATCTCCACTCCGATATTTTCGAGTTTTAGGTTTTCAGTAAAAGGCTTTCTGCCGGTGGCTATCAAAACTACGTCCGCGGATAATTCATTTTGATTATTGGAATCTCTTTGTTCATAAGTAACTTTCACTCCTTTTTTTTCTTTGGCTATCTTTGAAACAGAGCAACTTAGAAGGAATTTAAAGCCCTGCTTTTTCAGTATGGCTTTAAAATTCTTTGATATGTCATGGTCCATTCCATTTAGCACGTTATCATAGAATTCTATTACTGTTACCTCGGTTCCGAGACGACTATATATTGAGCCCATCTCTATCCCTATAACTCCGGCACCAACAACTATCATCTTGTCTGGGATTTTCTTTAACTCTAGAGCACCAGTCGAAGATACAATTACTCTTTCGTCAAATTTAACATTATTGAGGGTAGTGGGTTCGGAGCCAGAAGCAATAACGAAGTAGTCTGCCTCAAAATTTTTTCCTTCAACGTTTATTGTATTTTTGTCGACGAAACTTGCCCACCCATTGATGAGGGTAATTTTATTTTTTCTAAATAAGTATTCTATTCCCTTAGTGTTATCTTCGATCATGCTTTCTTTATAGCTAAGCATTTTACTCCAATTCACACTAGGCCGATCTACCTCTATTCCCATTTTGGAAAAATTCTCTATTGAGTTGTGATAGTTGTGGGAAGCGTTCAAAAGTGCTTTTGAAGGAATACATCCTACATTTAAACAAGTTCCACCAAGAGCAGCATTACCTTCAACGCAAGCAACCTTTACTCCCAGTTGAGCCAATTTTATAGCGCACACATACCCACCAGGTCCACTACCAATAACTATTGCATCGAATTTATTCATATGAAATCCTTATTTTATAAATTTATAGATCAATCAATAATCGACGAGGATCCTCCAAGTTTTCTTTAACCCTCACCAAAAATGTAACGGCGCCCCTTCCATCCACAATGCGATGGTCATAACTCAATGCAAGATACATCATGGGTCGTATTTCTATTTTTCCATCGATAGCCACTGGTCTCTCTTGAATTTTATGCATCCCAAGTATGCCTGACTCAGGCGAATTTAGAATCGGAGACGACATTAGAGATCCATATATGCCTCCGTTAGATATGGTAAAAGTTCCACCAGTCATGTCGGCGATAGATAGCTTACCGTCTCTTGCTAGTAAGCCCATTCTATTAATTTCTTTTTCTATCTCAGAGAAGCTCATTATATTGGCTTTTTTCAAAACGGGCACGACTAAACCATTATCTGTACCTACTGCAACGCCCATATTGACGTAGTGCTTGAAAACTATATAGTCTTCATTTATCTGGGCATTCACCTCAGGCACTTCTTCTAGAGACTTACAACAAGCTTTTACAAAAAATGACATAAACCCAAGCTTTACTCCGTGTCTTGAGAAAAATTGATCTTTGAACTCACTTCTTAAATTTAAAATGGCAGTCATATCGGCTTCATTATACGTTGTTAGCATTGCTGCGGTGTTCTGAGATTCTTTAAGCCTTCGGGCTATTGTTTGTCTCAGTCTCGTCATTTTTACTTTTTCTTCCAATTTTGGTGAACCTACGTCACCTGTCTGTATAGCTCGATTGCTTGGCAAGCGCATGACATCTTCCTTCATGATCCGACCCTCTCTGCCAGTTCCCTTCAAGGAATTAGGATCAATATTCTTTTCTTTCATTATCTTTTCTGCAGAAGGGGCGTTTTTATAGTTTTTTGGTTTTTCAGGAATTATTTTTTCGGCAGCTTTGACATCTGACATTTTATTCTTTTCTGCTGCCGCTCCGCCTTCCTCTAATAAAGCTAGTATTCCGTCTAACTCTACTGTCTCGCCTTCCTTGGCTATAATTTTTGAGACAACACCACTTACACTGCTTGGAACCTCGATAGTGACTTTATCTGTTTCGAGCTCACATATCATTTCATCAACTGCAATCTGGTCCCCTACCTTCTTGAACCAAGTCCCAACGGTAGCCTCGGTTACACTCTCTCCTAATGTAGGAACTTTCAACTCTATCATTATAACCCCCTAAATAATGTCTTAAACTTCTAAAGCTTGATCAATTAGTTTTCCCTGCTGCTCAATGTGCTGCTTAGCTAAACCGGTCGCTGGCGAGGCAGCGGACTGTCGCCCAGCATAATTAGCCCTGCCAAAGCTATGGCTTATATGACTTAAAATCATCTCTAGTATTGGTTCTACGAAAAACCATCCTCCCTGATTTCGTGGCTCTTCTTGACACCAAGTTATTTTTGCGTTTTTGAAACGCGACAGCTCCTTGATCATTGATTGTGATGGAAAAGGATACAACTGTTCAACTCTGAGTAGATACACTTCTTTAAGTTTTCTTTTGTTTCTTTCCGTAAATAATTCGTAGTAAATTTTTCCTGAGCATATAACTACTTTTTTAATTTTACTGTCTTCAACAAGCTTAAATTTACTCGACGTTTCTGCATCATCAATGAGTATTCTATGGAAACTCGAGCCATTTGTGAAATCTTTCACTGAACTTACAGCTAGTTTATTTCTTAAAAGTGACTTTGGGGTCATTATGACAAGTGGTTTTCGAAAATGCCTTAGCATTTGTCGTCTTAATATATGGAAATAGTTCGCCGGAGTCGAAACATTAGCCACTATCCAATTTTCCTCAGCACATGCCTGAAGAAATCTCTCTAATCTAGCAGAAGAGTGCTCTGGCCCCTGTCCCTCATAACCGTGAGGAAGTAGCATTACAAGCCCAGACATTCGCAACCATTTTTTTTCTCCTGACGATATAAATTGATCGATCATAATCTGTGCCCCATTCACAAAATCCCCAAACTGAGCTTCCCATAGAGTTAAGCAATTCGGTTCTGCAAGAGAGTACCCATACTCATAACCCAATACTGCGTACTCAGATAACATGGAGTCAATTACCTCAAATTGGGTTTTTTGATCAATATCCAACTTGCCACCTATTTTTGAAACACCAAACTCAACAGAATTTTGAGTTATATTGTAAAGTGGATAGAAGCGTTGCTCAGTCTCTTGATCTATTATTGCTGAATGCCTATGAGAAAAAGTTCCTCTTTTTGAATCTTGACCAGATAGCCGAATCGAAAAGCCCTCACTCAATAAAGAACCAAATGCGAGCCCTTCAGCTGTTGCCCAGTCAATACCCTCTCCTCTGTTCAAAGTATACTTTTTATTTTCAATCATTCTTGACACTGTTTTGTGCACATTAAAATTGTTTGGAATGGTTGTCAGTACCTTCGATACTTTTTTAAACACATCCCTCTTTATTGAGGTTTTGCCCCTTTCGTAACTGTCTGGTCGCTTGGTAAGCCCAGACCATTTTCCATCAAGCCAATCAGCTTTATTCGGTTTGTAGTTTTTTCCTGCTTCGAACTCGTCATTTAGAAAGCGTTGAAAGTCAGATTTAAGGTTGTTTAACTCACCACCTGTTAGTATTCCATCTGCCTCTAATTTTCTGGAATACAACTCCAGTGTGGTCGGATGAGTTTTAATTTTTTTGTACATGATAGGTTGAGTAAACATAGGTTCATCACCTTCATTGTGCCCAAAACGTCGGTAGCAGAAAATATCAATCACAACGTCTTTCTTAAATTTTTGTCTAAATTCTGTGGCAACTTTTGCTGCGTGAACTACCGCTTCCGGATCGTCACCATTAACATGAAAAATGGGCGCTTCTACCATCAGTGCAATGTCTGTTGGGTAGGGTGATGACCTTGAATAGAGTGGTGCAGTTGTGAAACCGATTTGATTATTTACAACGATATGGATAGTACCGCCGGTGCGATGCCCTTTCAGACCCGATAGGCCAAAGCATTCAGCAACTATACCTTGGCCTGCAAAAGCTGCGTCGCCATGAAGCAAAACAGGTAGAACTTTTTCTCTTTCGTTATCGTTGAGTTGCTCTTGCTTTGCCCTGACTTTTCCTAATACGACAGGGTTTACTGCCTCTAGGTGTGAAGGGTTTGCCGTTAAAGATAAGTGAACTTTGTTTCCATCAAACTCCCTGTCAGATGAAGCACCCAAATGATATTTTACATCGCCAGAGCCATCAACATCTTCGGGTTTATAGCTTCCACCTTGGAATTCATTAAAAATCGCTTTAAAAGGTTTGCTCATCACATTTGCTAGTATTGATAATCTACCTCTGTGAGGCATACCAATAACAATTTCTTGAACTCCTAAATTTCCTCCCCTCTTTATTATTTGTTCCATGGCAGGGATCAGCGATTCTCCTCCATCCAAGCCAAACCTTTTCGTTCCCGTATACTTAACATGAAGGAACCTTTCAAAGCCTTCAGCTTCTATAAGCTTATTTAATATAGCTTTTCGACCCTCTTCGGTGAATTGTATTTCTTTACCAAGTCCTTCAATACGTTCTTTTAGCCAAGCTGACTGTTCCGGGTTCGAAATATGCATATACTGAAGGGCGAAGGCTCCACAGTAGGTTCTTTCAAGTAGAGACATAATCTCACTCATTGAAGCAGCTTCCAATCCCAAGACATTATCAATGTATATTTCTCTCTCCATATCTTCTTCAGAAAAACCATAGTTTTTTGGATCCATTTCTGGATGATATGACAGGCTATTGATTTCAAGAGGATCTAGCTTTGCTTTCAAATGCCCCCTTATTCTGAACGCTCTAATAATCATGAGAGCCCTCAAACTATCCAACACTTTTTCTTTCAAGTTATCTGTACTTGAAAAGGAATTAGATTTCTCAGAATAGGCTAAAATTTTTTCTTCTAATGCCTCTGGAGATTGTGAACTCCAATAGCTATTATCCTGGATCCCGAAACCTTGTTTCTGATCGACAGACCAATCGCCTCTGGACCACGATGCTTTTTCAGCTGAAAAATCGTTTGCCTGAAAAAAAGATGACCATGATTGATCTACTGATTTCGGATCTTTAAGGTACATATTTTGTAAGTACTCAAGATACGTAGAGTTTCCCCCACTGAGGATGTCGTCCGGTTTTTTAGAGTTTTTAGGATCCATTTTATTCATGGTTATCTACTACTTTATTTAGTTACCAATATTATAATACTCATAGGCATTTTCTAGTATTTTTGGCTAATTTTTCTGAATTGCTTCTTGTACCGCTTCTCCTAAAGTGGCTGGACTATCCGAAACGACAACCCCAGCCTTTTTCATTGCCTCTATTTTATCTTCAGCGGCACCCATGCCTCCCGCTACTATAGCTCCAGCATGCCCCATCCTTCTTCCCTTAGGAGCTGTTCTTCCAGCAATGAAACCTGCAATTGGTTTTGATCTTCCCTTTTTGCGCTCGCTGATTAAATATTCACAAGTTTCTTCCTCAGCGCTGCCACCGATCTCTCCAATCATTATTACAGACTGTGTTTCATCATCGCTTAAAAACTTATCAATTACATCGATGAATTCTGTTCCTTTAATAGGGTCACCTCCAATACCAACACAGGATGATTGACCCAGTCCAATTTTTGTCGTTTGATCAACGGCTTCATAAGTTAGAGTTCCAGACCTTGAGACAACACCTACCGTTCCCTTTGTATGAATATGGCCCGGCATTATACCAATCTTGCATTGCTCAGGTGTTATTACGCCTGGGCAATTTGGTCCTATTAGAATGGATTTTGATCGTGACAAAACTGCTTTTACTCTCATCATGTCCAAAATAGGTATACCTTCCGTTATGCAAACAATCAGATCAATCTTCGCATCGACCGCTTCTAATATTGCGTCAGCGGCAAATGGGGGTGGCACATAGATGGCGCTTGCATTTGCTCCAGTAGCTATCTTTGCTTCCTCTACCGAATCAAAAATGGGGAGGTCTAGGTGCGTTCCATTTCCTTTTCCTGGAGTAACACCCCCTACCATTTTTGTTCCGTATTTTATGGCCTGCTCTGTGTGGAAGGAACCTTGACTTCCTGTAAGACCTTGACAAATAACTTTGGTAGCCGAATTTATATAAATGCTCATATTTAGCTTACTTTATCTGAGAAACTATTTTGGCCGCAGCATCATTTAAATTATTTGCAGTAATCACGTTTAAGCCACTTTGCTCTAAAATCTCTTTTCCTTCCTTGACATTAGTTCCTTCGAGCCTTACGACCAAGGGAACTTTTAACCCTACCTCTTTAGTGGCTTGAACCACTCCTTCAGCAATCACATCGCAACGCATTATTCCACCAAAAATGTTAACCAATATTCCTTTTACATTCTTGTCTGATGTGATTATTTTAAAAGCTTCTGTAACCTTTTCCTTCGTCGCTCCTCCACCGACATCCAGAAAGTTCGCTGGCTCAGAACCATTAAGTTTAATTATATCCATCGTTGCCATAGCTAATCCGGCTCCATTAACCATGCACCCAATCTCTCCATCTAGTGATATATAATTGAGATCGAACTTAGACGCTTCCAACTCTTTCGGGTCTTCCTCAGTAATGTCCCTCAAAGCTTCCAAATCTTTGTTTTTAAAAAGAGCATTACTATCGAAGCTCATCTTACAATCGAGACAAATTAAGGAACTATCTTCGGTCATGATTAACGGGTTAATTTCAATCATATCACAATTCTTCTCGATAAAAAGATTATAGAGGTTTTGTGTCATGTTAACACATTGCTTAAAAGCAGCATCCTTTAAGCTCAAGGCGATAGCTATTTTCCTTCCATGGTGGTCAGAAAAACCCTCTGCGGGATCAACAATAATTGTCACAATGTCTGCTGGATTTTCTGCTGCCACCTTTTCAATGTCCATGCCACCTTTTTTAGAGCATACGAAAGACACAGAACTGGAAGACCTATCAACCAAAAGAGCCAAATAAAATTCCTTGACTATGCTACACCCCAGTTCGATGTAGACTTTGTTGACGATCTTACCAGTATCCCCTGTCTGTTTCGTAACAAGCGTTTTACCTAACATTTTACGCGCTTGTTCAAGAGCGTCACTTGCATTTTTTAATATTCTTACACCTCCACCATTTCCGGTATCCCCTTCTTTGAATTTTCCCTTACCTCGGCCGCCAGCATGGATCTGTGCTTTTACGGCAAAGATGGGTTCTTGAACTGATTGTTCCGAGAGTGTTTCGAGAGAAGATAAATTACTGTTTAAATCTAAGACTACTCCTGGTTGGACTGGAATACCAAATTGACTTAACAGTGATTTTCCCTGAAATTCATGTATATTCATGTTCCCCCTCTGTAACTATATTCTATTTTTCCCCAGTGATGGGTCAATTTTTAAACATGCGTCTATTAGACCTCTGACCGAATCAACAGAATTAGAGAATTCCATTTGCTCTTCCTTAGATAGAGATATCTCTATCACTTTTTCTATTCCTTGACCACCTATCACTACAGGCACTCCAACGTATATCCCGTTGAGATTATATTTTCCGTCAACGAATGCTGCGCAAGGCAGTAACCTTTTCGAGTCATATAAATAAGACTCAGCCATCTGTATTGCAGAAGATGCAGGGGCGTAATACGCCGACCCAGTTTTAAGGAGGCCTACTATCTCTGCCCCTCCATCCCTGGTCCTTTGCACAATATTGTCTAAGGTATCTTGAGACAAAAGCCCCATTTCCACTATGTCGGGAAGAGGAATACCCCCGACGGTTGAATATCTTACAAGGGGAACCATGGTATCGCCGTGTCCGCCCAAAACAAATGCTGAAATGTCTTGAACTGAAACACCTGTTGCTTCAGAAATGAAATATCTAAACCTTGAGCTATCAAGCACGCCTGCCATTCCAACTACTTTTTCTTGAGAAAGCCCAGAAAATTCTTTTAGTGCCCAAACCATCGCGTCGAGCGGATTTGTTATACAAATAACAAATGCATTAGGGGCGTGCGTAGATATTCCTTCAGCTACAGATTTCATTACTTTCAAATTAATACCAAGCAGATCATCTCTACTCATACCTGGTTTTCTAGCAACACCAGCCGTCACGATGCATACGTCAGACCCCGCTATATCGCTGTAGTCATTTGTTCCTTTAATTTCCATATTGAACGACTCGACAGGCCCGCTTTCACCTAGATCTAAAGCTTTTCCCTGAGGGATTCCTTGTGCAATATCTAAAATGACAACATCACCAAGATTTTTTAGCGCAATCATATGAGCTAACGTGCCCCCAATCTGGCCTGCGCCTATAAGTGATATCTTTGCTTTTGCCATATGATTTTTGCCTTTTCAGTCCTTAAATAGAATCTCTGTTCTGTTGGAAATTATATTGAATTTTTTGTAGATAAAACTTAAGTCAGAAAGTAAAATATATTTTTAAGAATTTCAAACTTTATATTGGAATAAATGAGAATATTTATTGAAATAGGTCAGAAGGTCGAAAGTCATGTCAGAGTTTTATCCACATAGATCTGCGCTATATATGCCAGGGTCAAACGAGAGAGCCCTTAAAAAGGCCAAATCTCTTTCAGCAGATCTTTTCATATTCGATATGGAGGATGCTGTATCACCAGAGAATAAGGAAAGAGCTAGAGAGCTCATTCTAAAAGTATTATCAAACGAAAAAGCAGACTATAAGAGAAAAAAAATTCTTACTAGAGTAAATGCTATGGATACAGTCTGGGCAGAGACAGATTTGGAATGTCTCCAAAATAGCGAGACCGATGGTATTCTCTTTCCAAAGGTCTCAGAGGTATCTGATATGTTATTGATCCAAAAGAGACTTGGAGAGTTAAATTTTAAAAAGAATCCCGAAATTTGGATTATGGCTGAAACCCCAAAATGCATATTGAACTTAGGTAAGATCTTGGAAGAATTTTCAAATATCAGTGGGATAGTGGTCGGAACTAATGATCTCGCAAAAGAGCTCGTTCTTCCTAAACAAGAAGCCCGAGTGGGGCTTTCCTATGCGCTAGGCTCTATCTTATTGACAGCAAAAGCTTATAACGTCACAACACTGGACGGCGTTTTTAACAGTATAATCGATCAAGAGGGTTTGCTAGCTGAAGCGAGAGAAGGCAAAAATATGGGATATGATGGTAAAACGCTAATCCATCCAAACCAAATAGACACAACTAATACTGTCTTTGCTCCTACAGAAAGAGAAATTGAAATTGCTAATAGAATAATAGAGGCCTACGAAAAAGCAAAAGAGGAAAAAAGCGGCGTAACAACTCTTGACGGTGTTCTAGTTGAAGAATTACACGTAAAGCAGTCACTTTCGTTAATCAATAAAATGAAAATGATCGAGAGTATGAGTTGAATTTGAATAATAGCGATACTAATTCAGGTCGTTTTTTTGAAGATTATGCTGTGGGAGATCTCATTGCGCATGCTACACCAAGGACACTGACTGAGGCAGATGCGTCTCTTTACATTTCATTATATCCAACCAGATTTGCTCTTCAATCCTCGAAAGAATTTGCAAAAAATTGCGGATTAAAAGATAGACCACTCGATGATTTAATCGTTTTTCACACGGTCTTTGGCAAAACGGTACCAGATATATCAATTAATGCTGTGGCTAACCTTGGGTATGCAGAGGGTAAATTTTCTAACACCGTTTTTGCTGGAGAAACTATATCAGTGACGTCGGAGATAATCGGTCTTAAGCAAAACTCAAATGGGAAAACAGGGATCGTATACGTAAATACAAGAGGAAAAAATTCAACTGGAGAAACCATTTTAGAATACAAAAGATGGGTCATGGTAAGGAAGAGATTCCTTGGGGTAAAAGACATTCCCTCGAATTTACCCCATCTGAAAACTTCGTTAGATGGAAGTGAGCTAAATATCCCTGAGAAGCTTGATTTTACAAAATATGATACAAATGCAGCAGGATCAAAAAAAAGCTTTAATGATTATCGAGTAGGTCAACTGATTGATCACATAGATGGCAATACGATATGTGAAGCAGATCATCTTTTTGCAACCCGTCTATGGCAAAATAATTCTAAAGTGCATTTTGATATCAATGCTCGTGAGGACAGAAAGAGACTCGTTTATGGAGGTCACGTAATATCATTGGTTAGAGCACTAAGTTTCAACGGCTTAGAGAACGCCCAAATGATTATTGGAATAAATGGTGGTACACATGCCAATCCAGTTTTTGCAAATGACACCATATATTGTTGGTCAGAAGTTTTGGATAAGATCGATTTAAATATTCGAAACATAGCAGCTTTAAGACTGAGAACTGTGGGTGCAAAAGATAAAAACCACAGTATGATAGTGGCGAGTGGCGATGGGAAATATTTACCATCTATAGTTTTAGATTTTGATTACTGGGTATTAATTCCTAAAGGACTGTAAGAAGCACTCTACTTGCAGAAAAATTTTTTGGATATATATTGAAACTACAGAACTTTAAGGATGCTAAATATGGATGACAGGCCTTTATCTCCTCACTTGACTGTATACAAGCCTCAGATCACGTCGGTGTTATCGATCTTTCATCGTATTACTGGAGCTGGTCTTGCAGTCTCAACAACTTTGGTTGTTTTTTGGATTGTCTCCATAGCTATGGGAAAATCTACTTTTATAGGTTTTAACAACTTTTTAGATAATTCTATCGTTACAATAGTTCTAGTTTCCTCACTCTGGGCGCTTTGGTATCACTTTTGTACGGGACTACGCCATTTGTATTGGGATATGGGTTATGGGTACGATTTAAAGTCTGTTGCTATCAGCGGATGGGCAGCAGTGGCTTGCTCATTTCTGCTTACTTTTCTAACACTTTTATTTTTTGTCATTTGAATGTCGGCCGGGATTAAACATTGGAAATATTCCAGGATCAGCTCCATAATACTCATCCCATTTACAATATGGTTTGTTGCCTTTTTCAGTAAAAATTTCGGCATGCCGTTTGAACAAGTTGCCAGTTCCTTGTCTACACCCTTTAATTCTTTCATGATGTTGATCTTTCTTACAGCGACAATATTTCATCTTCAACAGGGTTTACAAGTTATTATTGAAGACTATGTTTATACAAGGCTGTGGATTAATTTAAATAATGTATTCTGTTGCTCACTTTTTGTCTTGAGCATAATCAGTATTGGAAAGTTGGTATTTGTAGGTGTTTTATGAATTCATATGAGATCACGGATCACGTTTATGACGTAGTAGTAGTAGGGGCTGGCGGAGCCGGTTTAAGAGCCACGCTGGGTATGGCAGAACAAGGTCTAAAAACCGCCTGTGTTACGAAGCTTTTTCCTACGAGAAGCCACACGGTCGCCGCTCAAGGGGGAATAGCTGCATCATTGTCAAATATGGGGCCCGACCATTGGCATTGGCATATGTACGATACTGTAAAGGGCTCAGACTGGCTGGGGGACAGCGATGCGATGGAATATCTCGCAAAGGAAGCACCAAAAGCGGTTTATGAACTAGAGCATTATGGGGTGCCATTTTCCAGAACTGAGGAAGGCAAGATTTACCAAAGACCTTTTGGTGGACATACCACGGAGTTTGGTGAAGGTCCGCCCGTGCAAAGAACGTGTGCCGCTGCTGATCGTACTGGCCACGCAATTCTGCACACTCTTTACGGGCAATCACTAAAGAACGATGCCGAGTTTTTCATAGAATATTTCGCCATCGATTTAATAATGACAGAAGATGGTGTTTGTCAGGGTATTCTTGCGTGGAACTTGGATGATGGAACACTACATAGATTCAATGCTAAAATGGTCGTACTAGCAACCGGGGGTTATGGAAGAGCTTATTTTTCTGCAACATCAGCACATTCTTGCACAGGAGATGGTAATGGTATGGTGGCAAGGCAGGGATTACCGCTTCAAGACATGGAATTCGTACAATTTCATCCGACTGGGATTTATGGAGCTGGATGTCTAATTACAGAGGGGGCCAGAGGCGAAGGAGGTTACCTTACTAACTCCGATGGTGAGAGATTTATGGAGAGATATGCCCCAACCTACAAGGACTTGGCTAGCAGGGACGTCGTATCGAGATGTATGACAATGGAGATAAGAGATGGTAGGGGGGTTGGATCTGAAAAAGATCACATCTTCTTGCACCTAAATCATCTTCCACCTGATACACTAGCAGAGAGGCTTCCAGGGATATCCGAAAGTGCCAAGGTTTTTGCAGGTGTCGATTTGAATAAGGATCCTATACCTGTTTTACCAACAGTGCACTATAATATGGGAGGTATTCCGACAAATTATTGGGGTGAGGTAATAAGTCCTGATGAAAAAGACCAAAACAAAATATTTCCGGGACTAATGGCTGTTGGTGAGGCGGGATGTGCTTCCGTCCACGGAGCTAATCGCTTAGGATCAAACAGCTTAATTGACCTGGTTGTATTTGGAAGAGCAGCCGCAATTAAGGCTGCTGAAGTTGTAGATAAAAACGAGAGTAATAGGCCCTTAAATAAGAATTCGGTTGATCAGGCAATTGGCAGACTAGATGGGCTTAGGTTTTCCAAAGGGAAAACTCCTACAGCTGAGCTTAGGTTGAAGATGCAAAAAACGATGCAGTCTGACGCAGCGGTCTTCAGGTCAGACAAGACTCTGTCGGACGGCTGTGAAAAAATGGCTGATATTGCTGCTGGTATAGATTACGTAAATGTTACTGACAAATCAATGATATGGAACACGGATTTAATGGAGACATTGGAACTTACGAATTTAATGCCAAATGCTTTAGCAACGATCGTCTCCGCTGAGGCTCGTAAAGAAAGTAGGGGAGCTCATGCACAAGAAGACCACCCTGATAGGGATGATGAAAAATGGCGAGTACACTCTCTAGCGAAGATATCTGAAAACGGATTTGTAAACCTTAGCTATCGAGACGTCATAACCAAACCCCTTAGTGATATCAAAGCGGGTGGAATAGATACGGCAAAGATTAAACCTAAAGCAAGAGTTTATTAAAAATGGTGGAACTGAGATTACCTAAAAACTCCAGAGTAATAGATGGCATTACGTGGCAAAAGCCTTTAGATGCAGAGAACGTACAGGAAGTCAGGATATATCGCTACAACCCAGAAGATAGTGAAAACCCGCGTTTAGATACTTTTTTTGTAGATTTGGATAAGTGCGGGCCAATGATATTGGACGCGCTAATCAAAATAAAAAACGAAATAGACCCAACCTTAACCTTTAGGCGCTCTTGCAGAGAAGGTATATGCGGTTCTTGCTCAATGAATATTGGAGGCGTCAATACACTTGCCTGCCTTAAGGGAATAAAAGAGTTCAAGGGCCCAATTAGCATTTATCCTTTACCTCATTTGCCGGTTATCAAAGATTTGGTTCCGGACTTAAAGTTGTTTTACAAACAGCACGCTAGCATAAAGCCTTGGTTAGAAACCTCTACCGACGAGCCGAATGAAGAATGGTTGCAGTCTGAAGCAGATAGAAAGCAACTTGATGGACTGTATGAGTGTGTAATGTGCGCCTGTTGCTCAACTTCTTGCCCAAGTTATTGGTGGAACGGTGACAAGTATTTAGGTCCTGCGGCTTTATTGCACGCGTATCGTTGGATAATCGATAGCAGGGATCAGGATCAAAAAGCAAGGCTGGATGATTTAGACGACTCTTTTAAACTATACAGGTGTCATACAATAATGAATTGTGCTAAGGCCTGTCCTAAAGGCTTAAACCCGGCAAAAGCTATCGCGGAGATAAAAAAACTACAACTAAAGAATAGCTAATATAGATTAGTTATTAAGCGACATTATCCTCAACGAATTCAGACATTTCCGATATAATTTTATTGAGGTCGTAATCTTTCGGAGTATAGATCCTTTTTATGCCCATTTCTCTAATTTTATCAAAATCTTGTTCAGGAATAATTCCACCAATGATTACCGGAATTTTGGTCATTTTTTTCGCCTTGAGTAGCTTCGTAAGCTCTTCTAAAATTTCAAGATGGCTGCCGGACAATATTGACAATCCAATAATGTGGACAGCTTCTTCTAAAGCAGAATTCACTATTTGGTTTGGAGTGAGTCGAATTCCTTGATAAACAACATCAAATCCGGCTTCCTTTGCCCTCATTGCAATTTGCTCAGCACCATTTGAATGTCCATCAAGACCAGGTTTTCCTATTAAGAGTTTAATATTTCTTTTAAGCTTTATACTTACTGCTTTTACTTTCTTTTGCAGTTTAGGTAGGCTTTCGCTATCTAGAGATTTTGAAATTGTCACTCCTGTTGGTGCTCTATATTCTCCAAAAACTCCTCTCATCGTATCAGCCCATTCGCCTGTAGTAACGCCAGCTCTAGCAGCTTCAATAGAAGCAGGCATGATATTTACTTTTTTTCGTGCAGCATCTTGAAGCCGTTCTATTGCCCTTTGAACCAATACATTATCTCTCCCCTCTCGCCATTTCAAAAGCGATGAAATTTGTACTTTCTCCATTTTTTTGTCAACTACTTGCACATCATTGCTGTTCCCTGAAGAAAGACCACTTTGTTCAGTATTAGTAAATTTATTCACTCCAACAACGATGGTTTTCCTATTTTCAATTCTAGCTAACCTGTTGGAGTTGGATGAAACTAGGGCCCTTTTCATATAATCTAAGGCGGCTACGGTTCCTCCCATTTTTTCAATTTTCTCTGTCTTTAACTTAACTTGTTCGATTATCTCTTTAACCTTCCGGTCTATAACTGGGTTTTGATCGAAAATATCTTCATACTCTAAAAGATCTGTTTCATAGGCTAAGACTTGCTGCATTCTGAGAGACCATTGCTGATCCCATGGTCTCGGAAGTCCCATAGCCTCATTCCATGCAGGAAGCTGTATCGCTCTTGCTCTAGCATTTTTTGAGAGGGTTACAGCTAATAATTCCAGCAATATTCTATATACGTTATTTTCAGGTTGTTGTTCAGTAAGCCCAAGACTGTTTACCTGTACTCCATACCTAAACCTTCTGAACTTTTCTTCTTTGACCCCATATCTGGTGAGACAGATCTCATTCCACAGTTCAACAAAGGCGCGCATTTTACATATTTCACTAATAAACTTTATCCCTGCATTTACAAAAAAGGACACTCTTCCGACTATGAAAGGGAATTCTTTTTCTGAAACTCTTTGCCGAATTTTATCCAATACTGCGGTTGCGGTCGAAATTGCAAAAGCAACTTCTTCTTCGATTATCGCTCCAGCCTCCTGAAGATGATAGGAACAAATGTTAATAGGGTTCCATTTTGGAATATTTTTATAGCAATATTCGGTAACATCAGCGATTAAATTCAAACTATCTTCCGGTGGAAATATGTAGGTTCCTCTACTTAAGTACTCTTTAATAATATCATTTTGAACAGTACCCTGTAACGCATCAACACTCAGTTTTTGTTCCTCTGCTAGTGCTACATATAGGGCTAAAAGCCACGGAGCCGTCGCATTTATCGTCATAGAGGTATTCATTTTATCAAGGGGAATATTCTTAAAAAGTGTCCGCATGTCGCCCAGATGATTGATTGGAACGCCAACTTTACCAACTTCTCCCTTCGCAAGTTGGTGATCACTGTCATAGCCAGTCTGAGTCGGCAGATCGAATGCAACAGAAAGGCCCGTTTGACCTTTCCCTAAATTGTCTTTGAAAAGTTTGTTGCTTGCTTCGGCCGAACTGTGTCCAGCGTAAGTTCTAAATATCCAAGGCTTGGAATTCATATTAATCTGTTGTATTGAAGAAAAACATTTTTTCAAGTCAAATCTTTCCCATCTTAATAATCCTTCGGATTTTTAAAACTAAACATCCGTAAAGGGCAGGATTCTAATGTAATCAAGAAAATTCAATAAATTTGAGTTGAAATAGATCTAAGAATCGTACATAAAAATCAGAAATAGATAATTTAATGTCTGAAGAAAAAGCAAAAAATCTTTACGAAGTAGGGGAAGTACCTCTGCTTGGCCACGTACCAAAAAAAATGTACGCTTGGACTATAAGACGTGAAAGACATGGTGTACCAGAAAAAAGTTTCCAAATTGAGTCGGTAGACACACCCAAGGTTGATAGCAACGAGGTGCTAGTCTTCGTTATGGCCGCTGGTGTAAATTATAATGGAATTTGGGCTGGTCTTGGAGAACCTATATCTCCCTTCGACGTCCACAAAGCCGACTATCATATCGCGGGGTCAGATGCCTCTGGGATAGTCTGGGCTGTAGGGGAAAAAGTAAATCGTTGGAAAGTTGGCGATGAAGTAGTAATTCATTGCAATCAAGATGATGGAGATGATGAGCAATGTAATGGTGGAGATCCCATGTATTCTCCAAGTCAGCGAATTTGGGGATATGAAACACCTGACGGTTCATTTAGTCAATTTACAGCTGTGCAATCCCAGCAACTTATGTCACGGCCAAAGCATCTAACTTGGGAGGAAGCTGCTTGCTATACCCTTACACTTGCTACCGCATATAGAATGCTTTTTGGTCATGCCCCGCATGAGTTGCGGCCAGGTCAAAATGTTTTGGTTTGGGGAGCATCTGGTGGATTAGGTTCATACGCAATTCAATTGATAAATACTGCCGGTGCAAATGCAATAGGGGTGATATCAGACGAGGATAAAAGAGACTTTGTATTGGGTTTAGGAGCAAAGGGAGTGATTAATAGAAAAGATTTCAATTGTTGGGGTCAAATGCCTACCGTTAATAGCGCAGAGTTCCGTACATGGATGGGAGAAGCCAGAAAATTTGGAAAAGCAATTTGGGATATTCTTGGCAAAGGTATAAATGTAGATATGGTGTTCGAGCATCCAGGCGAAAGTACATTCCCTGTATCCGTTTTTGTAGTAAAGAAAGGGGGTATAGTTGTGATTTGTGCTGGAACCACAGGCTATAATCTCACTTTTGACGCAAGGTATTTGTGGATGAACCAAAAAAGGGTGCAGGGTAGCCATTTTGCAAATCTTTTTCAAGCAAGTGCAGCTAATCAATTAATGTTAGAAAGACGTATAGACCCTTGCATGTCAGAAGTGTTCCCATGGCATAAGATACCACATGCGCATACCAAAATGATGGATAACCTCCATAAACCAGGGAATATGGCTGTTTTAGTTGGTGCCCCAACAACTGGGCTCAGGACAATAGAGGATGCGAGAGACGCTAGTATCAGTATTTTGTAAAACTACCTGTATAACCAACGAAATAATTGAGCTGCAAAAAAGCCAAGAAAAAGAGCAATTATAACAGAAAATAATCCATAAAATACTGGATTATTTTTTGAGTTTGATGACAGGAATTCTTGTAGGCCAACTTTCGATACGTTGACGTTTTGCTCCGACTTGCTTAACTCGAGCCCTTCTTGATCGATTAATGTCATTTTAATCTTATATACGCCTGGGTAAATTTTTTTGGGAAGGTTAACTTTGTATGAGAACAATTTATTATCGATTATATTTATTTTTTCTTTGAAAGAACTCAAGTTACCAAGTTCCGTCTTTAATCTGATAAGTTCATTATGATATTGTTCTGTCGCATTATAGTTTTCTGATATAGAGGTTGTTTCTAGAAAATCATAAAAAACTGATTTCAATCTCTGATATTCGATTTCTTCCAAAATTGGATTTTTGGGATTAGAAATACTTATTTGGTAAAAACTCGGTATACCTTGAAACTGTGCAATTTTCTTGTTAACCCAAATGCCCCAGATTTGAACTTTTTTTCTTATATTGACTGTTGTTGGAGGACCCACAACTTCCACTAATAAGGATGCTCTATCGTCTCTGGGTGAAATAGCCCCAAACACTAAAAGACTTGTTCCATCAAATCGCGTAGACAATTCTATTTTAGACTTATCGATATTAGAAATCACAGATCCAAAACAGAAAGAGGGCATTAAAAACGAAAAAATTATTCCAGTAATGATCATTCTCATGATCGGGCACTGTAAGTTATTGAAAATAAATCAGTAGGCATTATTATTAAATCCAAGGCAAGCTTGAGACATACTAAAAGAACAATTATCGCCAAAAGAATTCTAATTTCCTCAGCCTTTAGTTTTACGGAAACCCTAGCACCTAATTGTGCTCCTAACACACCTCCGATAATTAAAATTAAAGCAAGTAAAAGATCAACAGTTTTGTTTTGCGTAGCGTGCATGAAAGTTGTAAACGCTGTGATGAACATTATCTGGTAAAGTGAAGTGCCGATTACGACCTTGGTTGGCATACCCAATATATAAATCATAGCAGGTATCAATATGAAGCCTCCACCGACTCCCATTATTGACGCTAAAATACCTATAAAGAAACCGATAACTACTGGTGGAATAGCACTGATGTATAAATTGGAACTTTTAAATCTGGTCTTTAAAGGTAGGCCATGGATCCAATTATGTTTTTTTCTATGCTTTAAAATGTTCTGAGGTTTGCGAGCTTTTTGTATCGTGGATAAACTTTCAAGAAACATAAGAGTTCCTATGCTACCGAGAAATAGAATGTAGCAGAGAGATACGAATAACTCTATTTGTCCGTAACTTGTAATTATCCGAAAAATCTCTACCCCAACGGCAGATCCCAGTAGACCCCCAACGACCAAAATATTTCCCATCTTGAAATCTACCGCTCTTCTTTTTAAATGTGCTAGGACTCCAGAGAAAGACGATGCGGCTATCTGGTTTGCTTCTGTTGCAACAGCAACAGCTGCGGGAATTCCTAGGAATATCAAAAGTGGGGTCATAAGAAAGCCCCCTCCAATGCCAAAAACACCAGATAAAAAACCAACAGCTGCGCCAAGTATAAGCAGAACAAATAAATCAACAGGCACATCTGCTATTGGTAGGAAAATCTGCATCGGAATTACTTTTTTAGCTCGTCAATCTTGGTGGTAGGTTTAGTTAACATTAATAGTTTAATATTTTGGATTAATGGTATACCGTTAACCTGTTATATTAAAGTTATAATACAATTCATTACTTTTTTTTAAAAAATCATTAGGGAGAATTAAATGCGTAAATTTATTCAGTTTTTAACTGTTTCGATTATTGTGTTCTCCGCCTCAGTACTTTCTGCGGATATAAAGCCTGCAGTTATATATGATATGGGTGGAAAATTTGATAAATCGTTTAACGAGAGTGTTTATAACGGAGCTCAGCGTTTCACAAAAGAAACTGGCATTAAAGTCATGGAGTTTGAAGTTACCAATGAAGCTCAGCGTGAGCAGGGTATGCGAAAAATGGCACAGAGAGGAGCAAACGTTATTGTTTGCGTTGGTTTCGCACAAGCCGATGCGTGTGACAAAGTTGCAAAAGAGTTTCCAAATACAAAGTTTTCAATTATCGATGTTGGATGGTTGGACAACTCTAATATGCGACAGTACGTTTTCAATGAACATGAAGGTTCATTTTTAGTAGGCGCATTAGCTGCAATGGCTTCCAAGACTGGTAAAGTTGGTTTTGTTGGAGGAATGGATATTCCTTTAATCAGAAAGTTTGCTTGCGGATATGTTCAGGGAGCAAAAGCAGTTAATTCTAAGGTGGAAGTTTATCAAAATATGACAGGAACAACGCCTGCAGCGTGGAATGACCCAGCAAAGGGATCGGAGTTAGCAAAATCTCAATTTGATCGTGGAGCAGATGTTGTTTATGCAGCTGCTGGAGGTACTGGGGCAGGTGTATATCAAGCCGCTGCAGACTCAGGTAACCTGGCAATTGGAGTTGATAGTAATCAAAACTACATGCATCCAGGTACTATGTTAACTTCAATGCTTAAAAGAGTTGACCTAGCTACTTATGAAACCTTTATGGATGTAAAATCCGGTAACTTCTCAAGTGGAGTAAAGGTTCTTGGACTAGCCGAGGATGGGGTTGGTTGGGCGCTTGATGAACACAACGAGTCTCTTATTTCTGATGTAATGAAGTCTACAATAAATGGTTTATCAGACAAGGTGAAAAGTGGATCAATAAAAGTTCACGACTATATGAGCGACAATAACTGTCCATCATAGAATTAACTTCTAATGAGATCTAGCGAAAACAAGACAGGCAATGAGACAACTGTTTCATTGCCTGTCTCTACTAAATTAGCAATTGAGCTAAAAGACATCACTAAAAGATTTGGTCACGTTATAGCTAACAATGACGTGAACCTTAAAGTAGAGTCGGGAACCATCCACGGTATTGTTGGAGAGAATGGAGCCGGAAAGTCTACGTTAATGAATATTTTGTTTGGCTTGTACAAGCCGGATAGTGGGACAATTTTTTTAAATGAACAGTCGGTAGAGGTAAACTCTCCAGAAAAATCAATAGCTTTGGGAATCGGTATGGTGCATCAGCATTTTATGTTGGTTCCAACGTTTACTGTTTTAGAAAATGTAATGCTTGGTAACGAAGGAAGCATGTTTTTGAAAAGTGGAGAGGAATCTATTCTAAATAGACTAAAAGGTTTATCAAAAAATTATGGGCTTGATGTTGACTTAGAGGCAATCATATCGGACACCCCTGTCGGAATGCAGCAGCGTGTAGAAATTTTGAAAGCACTAAACAGAGGAGCTAAAATTTTAATTTTAGATGAGCCAACGGGAGTTCTAACTCCGCAGGAGACTATCGGTTTATTCGATATTCTCAGATCATTGAGAGAACAGGGGGTTACCATAGTTTTAATAACTCATAAGCTTAAGGAGATTATGAGTATTACTGATACAGTATCGGTGATGCGAGGAGGAAAGGTTGTTGCGGATTTTGCTACTAAAAAAACATCATCTGAAGAATTGGCTGAAAATATGGTTGGTAGAAAGGTTCTGTTATCGATTAAAAAGCCTGCTTCAAAGGTAGGCAAATCAATTCTTGAAGTAAAAGATGTGAGCCATGACAGTAAAGATGGAGTGAATGTGCTTAAAGATATTTCATTCAGTTTAAAAGAAGGAGAAATATTAGGAATTGCAGGAGTGGCTGGCAATGGACAATCAGAACTTTTGGATATTCTTTCGGGTATAGAGGCCCTGCAAAAAGGGCAAATTACAATTAACGACAAACCAATTTTCTCACATCAAGAGTGGAATTCAAAAAAAGCAAGAGATTTTGGAATTGCTCATGTACCTGAAGATAGGCACAAAAGAGGTTTAGTATTACCTTTTCACAACTATGAAAACAGCATATTGGGTTACCATCGGAATGACCAGTATTCTAGTGGCTTTTTGATGGATAAAGGGAAAATATTAAATTTTACAAATGAACTTATTCAAAATTTTGATGTAAGACCAAGAAGTCCCTCGATTATTTCAGGCAAGTTATCTGGGGGAAACCAGCAAAAATTGGTCTTAGCAAGAGAGATAGAAAGTAAGCCAAAAATCCTTTTAGTTGGACAACCGACTAGAGGAGTTGATATAGGCGCGATTGAAAGAATATATGAAGATTTGATGGAGTTGAAAAGCAAAGGGACAGCTATTTTGCTTGTTTCAGTTGAGCTGGACGAAATTATGTCATTATCTGATAGAATTCTAGTGATGAACCAAGGCACCATTGTTGGAGAAACTAGTAGTTCAAATGCAACAGAGTTAGATCTTGGAAAAATGATGTCAGGTCTCGAACAGGTTCGAGAGGATAGAAATGAGTGATAGTAATATTATTCCTAAATGGCTCTCGGTAGGAGTGATACCTCTATTTAATTTATTCCTTGCTTTTTGCGTGTCGGGACTGTTTATTTTCTTGATCGGTGAGAATCCATTTAAAGCAATCTCTGTCATGATAAAGGGATCTTTTTATTACCCCGGAGCTATAGGGTACACGCTATATTACACGACAAATTTTATTTTCACTGGGCTAGCCGTTGCGTTAGCCTTTCATGCCCGACTCTTCAATATCGGAGGAGAAGGGCAGGCATATCTAGGTGGGCTAGGGGTAGGTCTCATGTGCTTGATTTTTGATCAGTATATTGCAGGTTTTTTAGTTACGATACTAGCTATTTTGGGATCGGTAATTTTCGGAGCTGTTTGGGGTATAATTCCAGGATATCTTCAAGCAAAAAGGGGAAGCCACATTGTTATAACAACAATAATGTTCAACTTTATTGCGGCCGCTCTAATGGTTTATTTATTAGTTAATGTAATTATTGAACCTGGACAAATGTCTCCTGAGACAAGAGACTTTGCAACGGGCGTGGGTCTAGTTCAAATACATATGCTAGCAAAATACCTGGGATTAAACGTCGCTATGTCTCCTCTGAATCTCTCATTTGGCATCGCTTTGATTGTCTCAATAGGCTTTTGGTTTTTAGTTTGGAGAACAAAATTTGGTTATGAAGTAAGATCTCTAGGTCATTCAGAAACATCTGCTGTATACTCTGGGATCAAGGTATCATCTACAATTATCATTGTGATGGCCATTTCTGGAGGTCTTGCAGGACTGGTTGCAGTTAACGAGCTTTTAGGGGTGCATAATAAGCTTCTTTTGGGCTTTACCGCTGGATATGGCTTTACCGGTATAGCAGTTGCCTTAATGGGAAGAAATCATCCTTTTGGTATATTTTTGGCTAGTCTTTTGTTTGGAGCGTTATACCAAGGTGGAACAGAACTAGACTTTGAATTTTCATCGATAACACGAGAAATGGTCCTGCTGATTCAAGGATTAATAATACTTTTTTCTGGAGCACTAGCCTATATGTTAAATCCTCTAGTTGAGAAGATTTATCTTAAATATTATGGGAATTTTAATAATGCTTGAAAGTTTGCAACTTATAATATCTTTGCTTGACTCAACTATAAGGATTGCAACACCACTTATATTTTGTGCGATGGCTGGTATTTTTTCTGAGAGGAGCGGTATCATCGATATTGGATTAGAGGGAAAGATGCTGCTATCCGCTTTTGTAGCTGCCACTGCGACATTCTTAACAGGGTCTCCAATTTTAGGATTATTTGCCGCTATTTTAGCTTCATGTAGTGCGTCTTTAATTCATGGGTTCGCCTGTATTACAAATAAGGGTGACCAAGTTATAAGCGGGTTAGCGATAAATATTTTAGCATCAGGTTTGACCATAACTTTAGGAATTGCACTATTTTCTAGAGGTGGTCAAACCCCACCTTTAGGATCAGAGCAACGGTTTATGCCTATTGAGTTTCCTTTCCTTGATCAGATAAGTTTCATTCCGGTTTTTGGAGATTTATTTGCTGAAGTTATTTCAGGTCATAACGTGTTGGTTTATGTATCTATTTTGGCAGTTTTTTTTACTTACTACGTCATTTTCAAAACAAGGTTTGGTCTTAGGCTCAGGGCTGTGGGAGAGAAACCTGAAGCAGTTGATACCGCAGGGATTTCGGTAATTAAAATGAGATATCAATCTATCTTAATCGCTGGAATGCTTTGCGGACTTGCGGGTGCCTATTTGTCGATTGCTCATGGTGCAGGATTTGGAAGAGAGATGTCTGCTGGTAAAGGTTATATTGCTTTAGCAGCAATGATATTTGGTAAATGGAATCCTATCCCTACTTTGTTTGCATGCCTTTTATTTGGGTTTTTAGAGGCATTAGGGGTCAGGCTAGAGGGAGTAGAGTTATTGTGGATAGGGGAAGTCCCGGTCCAAATAATGCAAGCGTTACCCTATGTTCTCACGGTAGTCTTATTGGCGGGGTTTATTGGAAAAGCAAGGGCACCAGGAGCTATAGGTGTACCTTATAGCAAAGAGGGTTAAGTTTCTAAATTTAGTTTCATTATTATTGCGTCTTGCCTAAAACCCGGCCTAATACTGTAATAGTTCTTGCGAACACCACATTCCTTAAAATTTAATGAAAGATAGGTGTTTTTTGCTGGCCTGTTATTAACGCCTACTTCAAGAACTATGGTGCTAGCTCCGTAATCTTTGGAAAAGCTAATAACATTTTTCAATAGATTTTTACCTAATCCCTTACCTCTAAATTTCTTTTCTACGCCGATAAAGTATATCTCTATCTCACTATCTGCAAGACCTAGAATTGCCACGCAATTTGTTTCTTTTATAACCTTGATATTTGTAGACTGCATAAATCTCTTAAAATCTTTTAAAGTGAACTGAATTGATTGCACGTCTACGCACATTCTATACAGATTAAAATATTCTTCTGCTAGCATCTAATGGATTATCAAGAATAGTTGGCCCTTTGTATTTGGCGAATAAAGATTGGCCTGATGATATATATAAAGGTTTTGGTGGAAATTTTTCAACGGTCATTATTTTTCTGGAGTATTCAAGCAAATCTTTTATCGACACTTCATTTTTCTCAATAAATTTTTTAGCTTTAAGGTTGGTGGCTATTTCTTCCGCTCTATATCCAATAACGATTAAGTCAGAATAACAATCAGAGATTTTAATATCTTCTATCTCCGAAGAAGACATAAATATAGGATCTTCATTTTTTAATATGCACCAATAGATTTTATTATCTCTATATTTAAGAGAAATTAATGTGGGCTCAATTACTTTTGAAAGAGTTTCGAACTTATTTATACCTATCAGTTGAATCGGTAAAGAAGAGCAAACACCTTTCATGGCAGATATAGACGCTCTGATGCCATTAAAGTTTCCAGGCCCATTGCAAACGGCAATCCTACCAATCTCATTTATTTCTAAGTTATTCTCACTTAGAAAGTCTGAGAGAAAAAAAAAATATTATCAAAACTCGATTGATCTACATTTTTATAGATAGAAAATGCACCATTTATATCGAGCCCTAACTTTATATCTGAAGTTGTAAGATCAACAGCTAACGTATTCATAAATTTGTTTATCAAGCTACAGGTCTAACCTCGGTTACTTCAGGGATATAGTGCTTGAGTAGATTTTCAATACCCATTTTTAGTGTCATTGTTGATGAGGGACATCCGGCGCAAGCCCCTTGCATATGCAAGTATACTATGCCTTGCTCAAAGCTTTGGAAAGTTATATCTCCACCATCTTGAGCCACTGCTGGTCTAACCCTAGTATCTAGAAGATCCGTTATTTTTTTTACTATTTCTCTCTCAGGTCCTTCATGGATTTCGTGTGAGGGGTCTCGAGACTCTTCGTCTAATATTTTTTCGCCAGACTGGAGAAAGTCCATAATCGTTCCTAGTAAAGCAGGCTTTATATGTTCCCAAACGACATCTTCTTTCTTAGTAATTGTGATAAAATCACTTCCCAAGAAAACTCCGGTTACACCTTCCACATCAAACAGCTTTTTTGCTAAAGGTGAGCGCTCGACATTTTCGCCCTCGCTAAAATTAGCCGTTCCCATACCCAAAACGGTTTGACCAGGTAAAAATTTTAATGTAGCCGGGTTGGGTGTTTCTACGGTTTGAATAAACATTACTTTTCTCCAGTTTTAGTCGTTATTTATGATATGTTGGTATAATAGCATTTTTCAAGACTAAGATACAGCTTCAATTCGTTCTTTGGTCATGGAACCTGGTACAATGGTTACTGGTATAGGAAGGTTTCCTCCATCTCTTGAAACTAACTGGTTAACCAATGGCCCGGGACCTTCACTCGAATTGTTTGCCCCCAAGACAAGCACTCCGACTTCTTTATCTTCTAAGATTTGATTTAGTACCTCGGTAGCTTTTTCTCCTTCACGGATAACTAATTCGGCTTCCAGCTTTAATTCCTCTTTCATCCAGTTTGAATATATCTTAAAATTTTCTTTAATCGTTTCTCGTGCCTCTTCGCTCATTTTCTCTGCAACACCGAGCCAGTGTGTTTGATCTTGCGGCGTAATAATCGCAAGCACTTCCACGCCACCACCAGTTTTCGCTGCTCTGGTTGCTGCATAGTGAAGCGCATTTAAAAACTCGGGACTATTATCCATTATAACTAAAAACTTTCTCACGTTTCCTCAATCATCAAATTTATAAACTTCATTTTAACCTAAAAAGTTAAGAAATTTTAGAATTTTATTTCAGGAAGCCGACTAGTTGACGTGTTTTTTGTAATATCGGTCGAGAAATTTGATCAGCTCTCTCTGAACCTTCTCGCAAAGTTTGAACGATATATTCTTCTTGATCCAAAAGCTTTTTAATTTCCTTATTTATGGGTTCAAGCTCTGAAATAAGTATATCTGAGAGCTCATCCTTTAATTTTTTAAAATCTGATCCTGAAAACTCTTCTAATGTTTTCTCTATGGATTGATTGGCTAATGTTGCATAAATCCCAAGTAAATTCTCTGCTTCTGGACGATCAAATAGTTCTTCCTTCTCGCCTGGTATCTCAAATGGATCGGTTTTTGCTTTTTGAATTTTTTTTCTTATTGAATCGCAATCATCGGTTAGGTTTATGCGAGACATGTCTGAAGCCTCTGATTTAGACATTTTCTTGGTACCGTCTCTCAACGACATTATTCTTGTTGCTGTTCCCTCAATAATAGGCTCAGGTACCGGGAAAAAATCAGGAGCGTTGAAGTCATTGTTAAATTTAGCAGCTATATCACGGGTCAATTCAAGATGTTGTTTTTGGTCCTCCCCTACCGGAACGTGAGTTGCGTGATATGCAAGGATGTCAGCTGCCATGAGGGTTGGGTAACAATAAAGTCCAAGGGAGGCATTCTCTCTATTCTTACCAGCCTTTTCTTTAAATTGCGTCATACGGTTCAGCCACCCAATCCTTGCGACGCAATTAAATATCCATGCAAGCTCTGTGTGTGTTGTGACCTGACTTTGATTGAATATAATCGAATGTTCCTTTCGAATCCCACAAGCTAAAAAAGCAGCTGTTACTTCGATAGTATTTTGGCGCAATTCTTTTGGGTCCTGCCAATTTGTTATTGCGTGGAGATCTACTAGACAATAAATGCACATTGCATTGGCATCTTGAAGCTCGACAAATCGCTTAACAGCACCAAGATAATTTCCGAGGTGAAGATTACCGGTAGGCTGAACACCTGAAAAAACTAATTTATTTGCCATCTGCGCACGCCTCTTAAATTACTTATTGAAGTCACTAGTCCAAAAATTTTTATTTAATATACCTAAAAACTTTAGGCATGCAAAATAACTAATTCCTGATATGGATATGACCACACCCAACCAAAGTATAGTAAGGTTTTTATGGGTGAAATATTCAAGCGTAATAGACTTTATAAACATTAAAAAAATGAGCATAACACAGCTACTGAGAACGATCCTAGGCAATGCCCATTTAAAAGATTTGTTAAAATAAAAACCAAATTTGTATGAATGGCAGACTAGAGATATGAAAACTAGCCAATTTGTGATTGCGTATGCTATAGGGGGCGCCAGATATTCAAACATGCCTAGTAGGTAGTAAGCAAAGCTTACGTTTAAGAAAACTGATGCAAGAGAATAATAAAAAGGTATTTTAATATTTTTCTCCGCAAAATAGAAGTTTAGTAATAGCATTTGTAAGCTTATTGGTATTATACTTACGCTATATATGGATAAAGCATTACTTGTTTGAATAGCGTCATTCACCAAAAAATTCCCTCTCTGAAAGAGAGATGAGATAATTTCAGAATTTAGATATATCAACCCTAAAGACGCAGGTAGCGCAAAAACAATAGACAGTTGCATAGACTTGTTCAGATAAGAATTTCCTTCGGCTAGTCGGCCATTTTTTTTAAGTGAACTAAGCTTTGGTAGAGTAACAACGTTTAAAGCAACTCCAATAAGTGCAATTGGGAGCTGCGCGAGCCTATCCGCGTATATAAGCCATACCATAGCCCCATCAAAAAGTGATGATATTTGCCTGCCCACAACAAGATTTATTTGTGATACGCCACTTGCTAAACTAATGGGTATTGATTTCAAAAATAGTTCTTTTGATAGGCCCACATTCGGATTCAACTTAGATAAATTTACTGAAGTAAGAGAAATTCCATTCAACCTACATGCTCTGAAAACTAATACTAAATTTACCAAACCAGAGACTAATACTGCTATGCAAAGATTATACCCAAAATCACCAGAGAAAAAGGCAGAAAAAATTAGTGAACCTATAAGAAATAAGTTTAGGACACCTTGTGTCGCTGTACTCACATGATAAAGGTCAAGAGCATTCAGTACTGAGTTAAACAATTGCACTAATGAGATAAGAAGAATATAGGGAAATAAAATTCTCCCATATAATACTGCCAGCTGAAATCTTTCGTCATTTAAAAAGCCAAATGCTAGTGCTTTTATTAAAGCAGGCATAAAAATTATTCCCAGAATTGAAAGCAAACCTAAGATTATAAAAAGAGAAAGAAAAACAATTGTCACAAGCTCATTAGCATTTTTCGTGCTTCCTTTGGTGCCAACAAAAATTGGTATAAACACTTTATTAAATGAGCCTTCGGCAAAAATTCGTCTAAGCATATTCGGAATAGTAAAGGCAAGTAAGAAAGCCTGAGCAACCGGACCTGAGCCAAGATAAAATGCTAGAAAAATGTCACGTAAAAATCCTAATATTCGGCTAAATAGTGTCCAAAGACTAACAATTGAAAAGTTGTTAATAAGAGAGCTCCGCCTGATCATTAGACTTTTAACGCTTTATTAAAATGTTTCTCAAGATAAAATAAAAGCTCGTTCTTTAATTGCTCCAGTTTCTGTGGAGATTTTATTTTTTCACCAAATAAATCATTCACATAAAATGTATCTACGGCTTGTTCGCCGTATGTTGCGATCACCGCAGACCGTATTGTAATTTGGTTTCGGAATAGTGTGTTTGTAAGGTCATAAAGAAGGCCTAATCGATCTCGGGTATCAACTTCAATTATGGTTTGTTTATGTGAACCTTTATTATCAAAGTAAATCTTTGTGGGTACGTCAAAGTACTTTTCCCGGTCTTTTATTTTGTCTTGTTTCTCTAGAATCGACTTTGTAATAATTTCCCCAGAAAGAGTTTTTTTAACTGTATCTAGCAACTTCTTAGTTTTTCTTTCATCGTATTTTTTTCCAATATTATCTTGTATCCAAAAAATGAAATTCGCTATTCCATCTTTTGTTGTGAAGGTTTTTGCATCAATAACATTGGCGGACGCAATTGCTAATGCGCCTGCTAATCTTGAAAAAATTCCTGGATGGTCTTCCGTGACAAAAATTATTTTTGTTATGTCTCGCGCATCGTCATACGAATGTTCGACTTGCAACGGATCTTGCTCAAGCCTACTTATCATTTCAGCGATATGTCTTTGGGTTAGAGTATCTAGAACTAACCAATAAGCGTCAAAATGACGAGAAGTTTCTTTTTCGATTGCATCTTCTTTAAACCCTTTGAGATATCCCTTAAGCTTTCTCTTGGCTGAACCAATTCGCTCTGATCTTGTTTCAACTTTAATATCTGTTGAAACTAACTGGAGTGTTTGAAAGTAAAG
This sequence comes from uncultured Alphaproteobacteria bacterium, assembly GCA_902524845.1. GTDB lineage: Bacteria > Pseudomonadota > Alphaproteobacteria > Rhodobacterales > Rhodobacteraceae > CACIJG01. Next base: position 130,361 of record CABZEW010000001.1, on the reverse strand, counting down.
GCTCTCGAGTAGAGAGCTTTTCCAGTTGTTCCATGCATCCGCAGACACCCCTCTTATATCACATACTGTGAGTATAAATAATAGGTCTAGTGTTTCTCTATTCTGGACATATTCTTGAAAATCAACAATTGTTTTTTGGTCTGATAGATCTCTTTTTTGAGCAAAATCAGACATCAATAAATGATTTCTAACTAGCCATGAAATTTTCTCTCGTTCGCTGTCTTTAAGAGTAAATCTCTTGGATAAATTCCTGGCAATTTTCTCACCCTCAATAGAATGGTCATTTTCAAGGCCTTTCCCAATATCATGAAAGAGTATAGAGAGATATAGAATTTTTCGATTAAGAGATTTTCTCAACAATATTTCCTCGACTGCAGTGCCATAGTTGTTGGGCAATTTTTCAATCTCTGATAGAACTTTCAGGCATTGAATTGTATGTTCATCGACCGTGAACCAGTGATACATATTAAACTGCATTAACGCTACAATTCTGCCAAAGTCAGGGATGAAGGCCCCCAAAAAACCAACCTCATTCATTCTTCTTAGAACTCTTTCAGGGTTACCGTAATCTATCAATAAACTTAAAAAAAGGTCATTAGCCTCAAAGCTATTCTTTAGTTTAGAGTCTACCAAATCTAAATTTTGAGAAACCAAACGTAATGCTTGGGGGTGAATTAGTATCTTAGAGTCAAGGGCACAAATGAACAGCTTTAAAATATTTATTGGTTTTTCCATTAAAAAATTTCTATCTTTGATATTTAGTCTGCCTTTTTCGATCATTAATCCTGCTTGCAACGGCTTAAATGATCTCCCGGAAAGCCCTAGCAATTCTGACAGGTTTCTCTTAAAGCCTTTTTTTTTCGTCAAGTAATTTTCTTCTATTGCTGTTAAGAATATTCTTGTGAGATCTCCAACATTTTTTGCCTGTAGAAAGTACTTTTGCATAAAGATCTCTACACCTCTTCTTGATTTGTCATCTTCAATATTCAGGCTTTTTGCCAAGTCAGCTTGAATGTTGAAATATAATTTTTCATTGGCGTAGCCTGATATTTGGTGGATCTTACACCTTACAAACCAAAGAAAATTTTCTGCTTCTGCAAATATTTCTAGTTCGCTTTTCTTAAAAATCTTTTTCTCTATAAGGGAATGGATGTTATCAGTTTTATAGATATATTTCGATATCCAGTATAAGGTATGAAGATCTCGCAGCCCTCCCTTACCTTCTTTAATATTTGGCTCCAACATATACCGTGCATTGGCATGCTTGAGGTGTCTTTGTGCTCGTTCTGAAAGTTTTCCTTCTACGAAATTTGATACTTTTTTTGCAAATACTTTTCTTTTAAGCGCAGTCTCTAATTCTTTAAATAAATCTTTATTGCCGCTCAAGTATCTCTTTTCCAGCATTGAGGTTCGTATTGTTAAGTCATCAAGACCTAATTGTACACAATCGGATATAGTTCTAGATGAGTGACCTACTTTAAATTTTAAATCCCAAAGGATATATAATATAGACTCTATCACACTCTTTGCCCAACCTGTCTGCCGATGAGGAGTTAGGAACAACAAATCTACGTCAGAATAAGGAGCCATTTCGCCTCTTCCGTATCCTCCGATGGCGACTAATGACAAGCTTTGACTTTTAGAACGGCTAGGTAACGGGTGAAATTTATCATGAACTAGTTCAAATACAGTAGTTACTAACACATCTGTTTTTTTGCAAAAAAGGCTTTTTGCTTTGTTGCCTGAAAAAGGGTGTTCGTTTAGATAGGCAAAAGCTTTTCGAGTCATAAACTCATTAGCAGATCTAAGGATGGATGTTACCTCTGCTCTAGACTTTGTATCAGGGTCAGAGGGAATAGCTAAGCCGAATAATTCTTTATGTAACGTTTTACTGTAACTATCTAATTCATCTATGGTCTTATTTGCTGTCTGCATAAACTAGAGTAATATTATAAATAGTTAGCTTACACGAGAGAATTATAAAAAAATTAATAAAGCCCATAAAGCCCTAGACTAAAAAGTTACATCAAATTACAAAATTTAAACAATAAAGAATGAACGAGTTTGTATTTCCAGAAATTAAGGCGGGATTATATATCGTCTCACTTCCAATAGGTTGTTTAAGTGATATCAGCTTTAGAGCATTACATATGTTAAGTAATTCTGATTACATAGCTGGCGAAGACACGCGCAATGTAAAGTCATTATTTAAATTACTGAAAATTAGCAAGTCAATTAAAGATATAATTTCTTATCACGATCACAGTTCAACGAATACAAGAAGAAAAATAATTGATATGATAAAAGAGGGGAAAAGCGTTGCGTTAGTATGTGACGCTGGCACACCTTTGATCTCAGATCCTGGTTATAAGTTGGTAAACAATGCAATAGAAGAAGGTCTTGAGGTTTTTACCGTTCCTGGACCTTCATCTGTAATTTCAGCATTAACAGTATCGGGCTTGCCAACAGATACCTTTAGTTTCCTGGGGTTTTTGCCTTCTACAAAAAGCAAGAAGAAAAAATTATTAGTAACCTATTTAAAGCTAGAGAATTCGTTAATTATTTTTGAGAGTGGCAAACGCTTGCAAAAAACGTTGGAACTGATATCTGAAACTTGCAATTCATCCACTGAAATATGTATCTGTAGGGAACTGACAAAATTTAATGAAGAAATTAAAAGATTTAAGGCAGAAGATGGTGCAAAAGTAATAAAAAAAATGAGATCTTTAAAAGGCGAGTTTGTTGTAATAGTAGGAAAGAATGAGACCAGAGATTTTGACTTGAAAAACCTAGATGAACAGCTTAAAAAACTAAAGAAGTCAATGAGTATGAAAGGTTCAGTGGATTTTCTGGCAGAGAGACTAAAAATTCCAAGAAAAACTATCTACAAAAAAGCTCTTACGATATTTAAAGGTAAAAATTAAGTTTATTCGGTACGTATTTATGAAACTCAAGATTGCATTTCAGATGGACCCCATATCAGATGTCGATATTAACGGCGATACTTCATTTAGATTGGCAGAGGAAGGCCAAAAAAGGGGTCACGAAATATATTATTTTAATCCTGAAAGCTTAGTATATGAAACTGGTAAGATTGTTGCGCATGGCCAGAAAGTGTCTATAGAGAGAGGATGTAGACCAATCATCTCACTTGAAAAAGAAAAAAAAATAGACTTATCAGAAGAGGTAGATGTCGTCTTTCTTAGACAAGACCCACCCTTTGATATGCTTTACATTACAACGACTTTTTTACTGGAAAGACTTGATGGTAAAACTCTAGTTCTTAATGACCCATATTGGGTGAGAAATTCTCCAGAAAAGTTATTAGTCCTTGACTTTTTAGACTTGATGCCTCCGACAGTAATTACAAGAAGTCTGCGGTCAATTGTTGAATTTCGGAAAAGATATAAAGACATAATCCTTAAGCCGCTTTATGGAAATGGAGGAACAGGTGTATTCAGATTGCTTGAGGGTGACAAAAACTTAAATGTTTTCTTTGAAACATTCGTAAATAACTCAAGAGAGCCAATCATTGTACAGCAATTTTTACCAGATGTGTCTAATGGAGATAAGAGAATTATTTTGGTTGATGGAGATCCAATTGGTGCGATAAATCGTATTCCGCCTCACGATGATATTAGGTCGAATATGCATGTTGGAGGTACCCCAGCAAAGTCAGACTTGACTGAAAGAGACATTGAAATATGTAACAGGTTATCGCCAGTATTGAGAAAGAAAAATTTATTCTTCGTCGGCATAGATGTAATAGGTCATCATTTAACAGAAATAAATGTGACCTCTCCTACGGGCTTACAAGAACTAGAGCGATTTGAAAACAAGAATTATGCAAGAATGATTTGGGAAGGTGTTGAGAAAAAATGGAGCAGAGGTTAGTACACAGCAAAACCACGTTTATAGCGATTGTAATGATGGCATCAGTGGTGATGCTATCTAATGTTTTGGTCCAGTTTTATCTTGGTGCTTTCTTAACTTATGGAGCGTTTACATATCCAATAGCTTTTCTGATTAATGATGTTGTGAATAAATTAGAAGGTCCGAAAAGAGCAAGACAGGTTATACTTTGGGGCTTTGTAGTAGGAGTTTTTTGCTCCTTTGTTGGTTCTCAGATCGAAGGTGACTTTGGTCCTTTGGTTACTTTAAGAATTGCTTTAGGGTCTGGACTTGCATTCTTGATAGCACATGTAAGCGACACCTATGTGTTTCATTTTTTTAGAAAATTAAGATGGTGGGTGCCCCCTTTGGTTTCATCCACAATAGGATCAGCTCTTGATACCTTTATCTTTTTTTCTATTGCTTTTTCTGCAACATTTATATTTATTGAGCCACAAAACGATGTAGCTTGGGCGAACGAGGCATCAGCTCTGCTGAACTTTTTTCCAATTGATGCACCTTTTTGGATAAGCATGGCTGTTGCTGATTTCATGGTAAAGATAGTTCTTGCAGCGCTATTCTTGTTTCCTTTCAGAAGAATCGTCTTATCAGCTCGTCAAATAAATGTTTGAAATTAACTTTGTTTCAATAGTCTTGACTTTTCTCTTTGCCAATCTCTTTTTCTCTCGGTTTGCCTTTTATCGACTACCTTCTTTCCTTTGGCAACACCAATTAAAAGTTTAACTTTTCCTTTTTCGCTTAAGTAAAGTTTTAAGGGGACAAGTGTCATTCTTTCCCTACTTAAATTTACCCACATTTTTTTCAGCTCCTTTTTATTGATGAGCAATTTTCGTCTTCTTCTTTCTTCATGACCAAATGTTTTTGAATTACTGTAGAGAGGTATATAACAGTTAATTAGCCACAACTCACCTTCTTCAATGCTTGCATAACTTTCAGCAATTAGACCCCCACTATTTCTTAGAGATTTTACTTCTGATCCTACTAAAACCACGCCACATTCAAGTGTTTCACCAATCTCATAGTTGTACCTAGCTTTACGGTTTTCGGCGAGAGACTTGGATAATACTTTTTTTTTACTCATCGGAGGCGGAAATTAAACCAGCTGCGCGCATAGCTGCTTTTATCTGGCTCTCGGTCTTGGTAGATATTGTACAAAGTGGTGCTCTCACTTCATTATCACATTTCCTTAGTAGGCTTAAGGCGTATTTAGTAGGTCCTGGACTTGGCTCTGCAAAAGCTGCTCGGTGAAGAGGTAGCAGCTTATCCTGATATTCAAGTGCTCTTCTATAATTTCCAACCAACATCGCATTTTGAAAAAGTGCTGAAAGTTTTGGAGCAATATTTGCAATTACTGAAATGCAGCCAACGCCACCATGAGCGTTAAATCCTAGTGCTGTGGCATCTTCGCCAGATAATTGGAGAAAATCTTTTCCACACGTTTCTCTGGTGTCAGAGACCCTAGAGACATCACCGGTTGCATCTTTGACCCCTATAATTCTTTCCAACCTAGATAACTTTCCCATAGTGGCAGGGTTCATATCAATTATGGATCGACCTGGGATATTATAAATTATAATAGGCAAATCCGAATTATCATGCAGTGTTGTGTAATGATTGAGCAGACCTTTTTGATTTGGCTTGTTGTAGTAAGGAGTAACTACTAGAGCAGCATCGGCTCCTACTTTTTCAGAAAATTCCATAAGTTCAATTGACTCAGCTGTGCTATTAGAGCCCGCACCAGCTATTATTGGTATCCTTTTTCCTGAACACTTTATTATTGCTTCTACAACATCCTTGTGTTCCTGGTGACTTAATGTCGGAGACTCACCAGTTGTTCCAACGGCCACTATTGCAGAACTTCCTTCACTGATATGCCACTCAACTAAATCTTCCAGAGCAGAAAAATCGATTTCTCCATTTTTGAATGGAGTTATCAGCGCAGGGATGGAACCTTTGAACATTATTTTAACCTTTTCAATATATAAGATTTAAACATAATATAGTGGAAACAAAAATCTGCAAGATTCATAAACTCGTTCCTAAAATATGAGGGTTTAAAAACTCTGTATTTGTTATCAGATAAATAAATCTTATTAGGTAAAACCATATTATGAAAAATTTATTTTTATTAAGTCTTACTACATTTCTTACTCTTTTCAAGGTAAGCATGGCTCAGGACTTGGAATATTATGTAAATAAAAGGCATGTAGAAATTTTAGTGGAAGCACTAAAGTATTCTGATGCAGGTATGTTTGAGAAAGCTGCCAATGAAATCAAAAGCACTAATAATGAAAGTTTATTGGTGTTTATAAAATGGCTTAAATTACGTGAAGGTAAAGGGAATTTTTCCGAATATACCAAGTTTTTGAAAGATTATAAACATTGGCCACAACAGCGTTTATTAAAAAAATTCGGAGAGCTTTCTATTGACAAAAGTGTCGATAGAAGAGATGTACAAGCATTTTTCAAATTTGGTGCGGTTTGTAAAAGACTTAAAGAAACTTTATATAGGTTATATGAGGACGACTGCCTTCCCCAGACAGCTCAAGGGTCGATAGCTCTCCTGCAGATACTCGACGAAAATACAAACAAAGAATTATTCAATGAGGTTTTGGAAAAGCTAGCTGTCCGGCAAACAGTGACAGATAAGCAATGGAACTATCTAAAAACTTATCATAAAAGTAAATTAGTTGAGATTGCTACTCAGAGATTTAAACACTTTAAGAAAACATCTGACCTGAAGGAGTTGGATAGAACTTCAATTTTTTTAGATGAAAGGGAATTGAAGGTTTTAAAGGATATAAAAAAATATAAAATTATAAAAAAACTGTCTAAAAATTTCACCCATAAAGAAAGAGTTTTCAATGATGTGGGGTTGGCATATGATTACATATCCCTTTTGAGAAGATCTGGCCAATTTGATTTGGCTCAAAAGCTTATTAGAATAAATTCATCAAAGCATTTTGATATAATTGAGGATGAGAGATGGCTTCAAATCAAGCAAATTTATTCTCTCAGAGCGCTACGAGGAGGATATGCTCAAAGAGCTTATGAAATAGCAAATACCAAATATAATTTTTCAAACAAACCAAACTTTCTAAGCGATTTTCTTTATCTTGAATGGTTGGCAGGTTTTATTGCTTTAGAATTTTTAAATGACTCTAAATTAGCGAAGAAACATTTCTTAAATTTTCTTACATTACTAAAAAGCTGGAAAGAAAAATCCGATTATTTAAATGAAATTGGTTATCATAGAGATATAATTTCACTTGACATCGCTAGCGCTAGAATAGGTTATTGGCTTGGAAAAACCTTTTTAAAATTGGGCGACAAAAAGACTGCTCAGGAATTCTTTACGTTATCGGCAAACTATGATTATTCTTTTTACGGTCAGCTTTCTCTGGAGAGGTTGAAGGCAAACCCGAGCCGGCGTTACCTCACAAAAAAGGATAGAGGAGAACTTAAGATAAATAATAAAAAAGATCTAGTTGAAGTAGCAGCCAGTCTATATTTTGCAGAAAGAGGTGTTCTAGCTGATTATATATTTGGACATTTGGCTAAGGACCTATCAAAGCCAGAAAGATATAATCTTTGTAGTATACTTGATGACGCTGGATTTATAAAGGGTTCGCTGACAGTGGCGAAAAAGTCAACGGCAGATGGGATCCCCCTTTATAGTGAATTGTTCCCCACTAACAAAGATTTTGTATTTGACCAGAGTGTCGATAAGTCACTGGTTTTATCGGTCATAAGACAAGAAAGTGAGTTTTTTAGAGCCGCGAAGTCCAGAACAGGAGCACTTGGTTTAATGCAACTAATGCCCAATACGGCAAAAGAAGTGGCTAGAAAACTAAAAATTAAATACCAAAAGTCAAAGCTCATTCTTAATGAAAATTACAACATTCGCTTAGGGTCATATTATTTGAAGTATTTATTAAAAAGATACGAAGGTAGTAAAGTCCTTACGTTAGCAGCTTACAATGCCGGTCCTGCAAATTTGAACAAATGGTTATCTAATATGGGAGATCCAAGAAAAAGGGGTGTTGACCCCCTAGTTTGGATTGAATTGGTACCATACCCAGAAACGAGAAATTATATAAAGCGTGTATTGGAAGCAATTTGGATTTATGATAGCAAGATATCTGGATCAATTGAAAAGCCTAACTTGGCAAAAAAATATTTTGGCCATCGCTTTTAAAGCTTATCAAAGCAGATATTTATTTCTCAAATTTTTCGTTTTTTAGATCTTTGGCAATGTTGTCGAGAAAGTATGAGTAAATACCTGCGAATATAACTAGAGAAGAGCCTAATATGATAGGCCATGTTATACTCTCGTTAAATATTAGAACTCCAATAACACCAGCAAAGACTAAGTGAAAATAGGCAAATGGTTGAATAACGACTGCTTCTGCGAACTCGAATGCTTTGATGAGTAAGAAATGCCCGATTATACCCAAAATACATAATATTAACATCCAGAAAATATCTGATTTTTCAATAGGTATAATATAAAATGGAGCTATAAGTGTTGAGAAGAAAGCTCCTATCAATCCCGTCCAAATTAGACTCGTATAACCACTGTCACTAAAACTTGCCATCCTAGTTAAAACTCCATAAAGTGCAAACAAGACAGCTCCAATCAATGGAATAACTGAGTGCATTTGAAATACATCGCTACTGGGTCTGACGATGATCAGTACGCCCAAAAATCCTACAACTACTATGGCTAGTTTTAGCTTTGTAAGCGCCTCCCTTAAAATAAAGTAAGAGAAGATTACGACTAATAAAGGATAGCTAGAGAAAATTGCAGACGTAGCAACTAAGCCGACTATAGTGAAGGAGTAGACGGTGACAAAAATTTCGGCTACTAAAATACTACTTCTTAAAATTTGCAAGATTGGTTTTTTGCTTAATATATAGGAACGGGATTCCTTGATTAAAAAAAAGTATAAAAAAATTCCTGCAGCTAAGGCCCAAAATCTTAGTATAATCGTAAGCGCTACGGAGTACTTTTCAGCAAGAAATCTTGAAAGGCCATCTTGTGTAGCAAAAACTAAACTAGCAATAAGCATCATAGCTACGCCTAATCTAACGTTCTGACCAGTCAATTATGATGCCACTGCAGACATGGACAAAACCCCAGACTTGTTTGTAATCCAAAACTCGCCAGTATCTGAAGTGTTAACAGTAAATTCATCGCAGACAAATATTGGATTTAGTGCTCTATATTTAAAAAACTGTAATCTTCCCTCAAACCTCTGATCTGCAACACTTATTAAATTTTGAGCTAGTAATGGGCCATGAACGACTAATGAAGGGTAGTATTCATTAGTTTTGCAATAATCCAAATCATAGTGAATTCTATGACTATTCATTGTTAATGCAGAATATTTAAAAAGTTGATTTTCTGTATACTTCCTATTTGAACCAACTTCAGAAAGTTTGTTATGCGGATTGGTTACCTTCTGATCAAATCCTGTGCGGACGGGAAGATATACAAGGCTTTGCCGTTCGATCAGAAGTGTTGTTTCATTATTTTTCAATTCATTTTTTATTTCAATTATACAGAAGTCGCCTGAATTACCTCTTTTGTAATTTATCCCTTCAAGTGTAATAATCCTCGTTATTTCCATTCCGATCAATAGTGGCTTATAAAAATTGATTTCACTTCCCCCCCACATTCTTCTCGGGAAGCCAGTATCTGGAATTATGTTGTTTCCTGGTTTAATGTGGCCATCTAAACCGAGATGCTTATCTTCAGCAGTTTCCCAACAGAAAAACCAATGCCAGTATTTAGGGAGCGGTGCACCTGACTTTAATTCGAGTTTATTAATTTGGAAAAAGTCCTTAGCAACGCGTGATCTCGCTATATCAACGGTATCCTTAATTACTTTTTGTTTATATAAATTTTTTCTAATATCTTCTTGTGAGAGCATTTTATTTGACCGATATAAGATTTTCTAATCACGTTTCAAAATTATTATATTGAGGCTTGTGCAAGAAATTTTTCTAACAATTTATCTAGCAACTCGTTAGATTTTTCATCAGTAAGATCTCCAGCCTCATTAAAGGCTTTGCTTGAGTGACCAATTAAAACCTCGGGAGTCTGCAATATGTTGCAGTCAAAGGGAGTAAGGCACATTCTGAGCATGTATTGACATCTTTCTCCACCAGATCTCCCATCGGTAGCGGAAACGATAGCTATGGTTTTAGACGTGAACGGGTTTGGCTTAAGTCTGGACATCCAATCAAAGCAATTTTTTAACGCACCAGAGATACTTTTATTATATTCTGGAGTTGATATTATTATCCCTGAAGCTTGGCTTAGAATATCTCCAAGTTTTATAACAGTCGCTGGCATACCCCTTTCCCTCTCCAGATCGTCGTTGTAAAGAGGAAGATCAATATTGCCGAATGAAAAGCGAATACCTTTATCTATCAATTTAATTTTTTTTTCTGTGTATTTTAATAGTTTGGTGTTTGAGGACGCTTTTCTGAGTGAGCCAGAAAGTCCAACTATTGTCGTAGATTTTATCATGCTATGTTCCGGCTTTTTTTTAATTGAGTTTTGATGTAATGTCAGAAGGATTGGGTTATGTTTTTTATAGTGATTTATCTATAACTGAAGGTTATAAGTTTGATAATCAAATTTTTCAAATAAAAAGGAAGAGTTTTTTTGGAGATTACAAAACTTCGACTTCAAGGATTCAAGAGCTTCGTAGATTCTACGGAGGTCGAGATACTGCCAGGCCTCACAGGAATAGTAGGGCCTAACGGTTGTGGAAAATCTAATATTATAGATGCATTCCAATGGTTGATGGGTGAGAGTAGACCATCTTCTATGAGGGCATCTGGAATGGAAGACGTAATCTTTGCAGGTGTAGAAGGGAGAAGCCCAAGGCACTTCGCTGAAGTCACCTTAGAAATTGATAACTCTGAACAAAAAGCTTTTAGTGAATTCAACCGACACAAAGAAATTGAGATATCGAGAAAGATTTCAAGAGAAATAGGTTCATCTTATCGGCTCAATGGGAAAGAAGTAAGAGCACGCGACGTACAGACCCTATTTGCAGATTTTTCATCAGGTTCTAACTCTTCAAGTCTTATAAAACAGGGGCAGATTGCAGAGCTTTTAAACATGAAGCCTAAAGACCGAAAAAAAATTTTAGAAGAGGCGGCTGGAATTTCAGGACTTTACCATCGTCGTCACGAAGCCCAACTAAAACTTAACGGAGCGGAGAGAAATCTTGAAAGACTTCAAGATTTAATTTCTCAACTGGAGGTGCAGTTGAAGACCATCGAAAAGCAAGCACGTGAGGCTGAAAGGTATGCAAATTTATCCAAAGAAATTAGAGCACTTAAAGGGCTGTTGTTACTAAAACAGTATTTGAGTTTGAGATCCGATATTAACTCAGTTAACACATCGTCCACTGAAAAATTGAAAATACTATCCCGCCTAGAGAATGAAGACCGTGAACTTGAAAAAAAAATTGATATCGAAAATAGAAATATTTCAAAACAAAAAATAGAAGTCGAGGAAAAATCTGAAGCCCAACAAAACACTCTACTAGAACGACAAGTTGTGATGAATGAAATCAACTTATCAGAGAGAAAAGCTAACGAATCACAAAGTCAATTGATACGAAGTGAAGCGGATTTGCAAAGAGAAGATCAGTTGATGGCAGATGCAAAGAGCAATATGGTGGAACAAAAAAACCTATTACATGAAGTAGACGAAAAACTGCATGAAGTTGATAAGAAAATTGAAAATCAAAAAGAAGCGATAGAGCAAAACAACGAACGCATGCAAGCAGTAGACGACAGCTATAACTTTCTAAGAGATAAGTTAAACGAGTTGAGAGCTGAGAAAATTCTGAATGAAAAAATAAAAGAGGAAAATTTATCTAATCTTTCAGGCTTAGCTAGAAGTGTTGAAAAGCTAAATGATTCACTTGAACAATTAAAGAGTGCTGAACAACATGAAATTAAGAAACTTGAGGACCTTTTGGAGGAACAAGATAATCTTAAATCTAGATACCAAATTCATTCCAACAATTTTTCTCAAAAAGAAAAGGATTTTCAAAAAAACCAAGAGGATATCGCATTCGTTGATAACGAAATTAATAAGCTTAATGCGAGAAAGGCAGTAAATATTTCTGAGCTGGTGGCATCAAAAGGTTTTTTAAATAAGAATAGTGGTCAAAAAACACTTTTTGACGAACTAGAAATTGAAAATGGATTTGAGCGTTGTCTAGATGCTCTATTCTTTTCAGAGTTAGAATACCCAGAAATAACAAAAAACAAAGTATCTGGTTGGCAAAAGGTTGTAGATAAAATCGAGAATAAAATAGAAAAGAACTTTTCTGGATTAGAAAATTTATCTTCGCATATTAAGGGTCCCGATGTTTTAAATTATCTCTTTGAGCATGTTGGTATAGTCAATTCAACCGAAGAGGGAGATGAACTCAGTAAAATGCTTTTTCCTGGTCAGCAGCTTATTACAAAAGAGGGAGATCTATGGCGATGGGATGGGTTTGTAAGGTATTCGACTGGGGAAATTTCAAAGAATGCATTAAGAGTGAGAAATCAAAAAAAAGTAGTCGATATACAAGGGAGCCTTGAAGAGGCAGAGTCACAGCTAGGTGCTTTACAAAACAAAAAGATAATATTGAAAGAAAAAATGTCTTCATCCGGAGACTTAGAGCTTGAGAGATCAAAAATATCTAAAGGGGCATCTGATCTTCAGGCCTTGGAAGGTGAAATAGCACGGCATAAGAACCAGCGCGCTATCGCTAGCGATAATATCATATCTCTGGAGAAGAAAATCGAAGAAGAGAATGTCCAGCTCAAAAAATATCAAGGGCGGGATACTGATAAAAGGGATCTTAATAGCCCAGAAGCCGATGAAAATGAGCACAAATTACTTGTTCTTAATTTAGAAGAACTGGATAAACAAAGAGAAGATTTAAGAAATGAAAAGGCGAATTTTGATAAACTTACGGACGATAAAAATTTTCTAAGAGATAGAAAAAAAGAAATTGAGCTCAATCGGTCAAAATGGAAGGCTCAGTCAGAAATTGCTAGTGAAAGAAAATCAAGTATTCAAGCTAGAATAGAGAGTCTAAAAATGGAGATCGAAAAAAACTCATCACTTCCAAGAGATTTAGAAAATAACAAAGAGGCCATTGATAGAAAAATGGAAGTCACTAGTGAAGAGCTTGCGGACGCCCGGGATACTTTAGCTTTATCAGAAGGTAATCTTAGAAAGTTACAATCCAGAAATAAGGAACTTATTGCTGAGCTCGGGGTAGAGAAAGAAAATCAAGTGAGATTAACCACAAAAAAAGAGAGCTTGGCTGATAATCTTGCTGAGTTAGATAGTAGAATAAATAACGAATATAACTTAAGTTTTGAGAAATTTCAGGATGAGTTTTCAAATAATCAAACCAAGGATTTTTCTCAAACGGAAATAGAGACGAGATTAGAAAGACAGATCAGATTAAGGAATAATCTAGGATCTGTTAACTTACGAGCTGAGCAAGATGCAAAAGAGATTAGTGATGAGCTCGAAACCATCCTGTCTGAGAGAAACGATGTTGCTCAAGCAATTGAGAAGTTAAATAAGGCGGTAAGAAATATCAATAAGGATGGCAGAAAAAAATTAACTGAGGCCTTTAGTGAAGTAAATAAAACATTTCAAACACTCTTTACTAGACTTTTCCAAGGTGGGAAAGCAGAGCTCGCATTGGTAGATAGCACAGATCCATTAGAGGCTGGTTTAGAAATAATGTGTCAACCACGAGGAAAAAAAGTTACGACAATTTCACTTCTTTCGGGAGGTGAACAAACGTTAACAGCTTTGGCGTTGATTTTTGCCGTATTTCTATCAAACCCAAGTCCTGTTTGCCTACTGGATGAGGTTGATGCGCCTTTGGATGATGCAAATATTGAAAAATACTGTGATATTCTCGACTTTATGACGAACGAAACCAACACGAGATTTATTGTGATTACTCATAACATAATAACTATTACTAGAATGGATAGATTGTTTGGTGTTACCATGATGGAACCTGGGGTAAGCCAGTTGGTTGGAGTAGATCTCAATCGTGCAGAAGAGTTAATTAATTGAGGGTTTTATGGAAAATGATTTCAAGAATATAGTTTCTACAGACTGGTTGGAACAACATTTAGAGGCTCCTGATATAAGAGTAATAGATTCTAGCTGGTATTTTCCACATGAGAAGCGAAACGCACAACAAGAGTTTGTAGAATGTCATATTCCAGGAGCATCTTTTTTTGATATAGACGAAATAAAAGATAAAGAAAGCGATTTGCCTCACATGTTGCCCCCGTCGCAGATGTTCAATTCCACAGTTCGGAAACTTGGTATAGGCGATGGACATAGAGTGGTTATATACGATGGATTGGGAATGAGGTCTGCTGCTCGACTATGGTGGATGTTTAAAGTGTTTGGATATTCTGATGTAGTTGTACTTGATGGAGGTTTCCCGAAGTGGGTCAAAGAAAATAGATCGATTACAGCTAATCTAACCGAAAAAGAAATTAGACACCTGACTATTTATGAGGATAAGAGTATAGTAGCCGATAGGGATGATGTTCAGAGGGCAACTAAATTAAATCACTGTTCTATTATTGACGCTCGTTCTGAAGGGCGTTTTTTGGGAACAGAGCCTGAACCCAGAAGTGGTTTGCGATCTGGATCAATAAAAAATTCAATTAATGTTCCTTATGAGACTCTACTGAATGAAGATTTTACGTTTAAAAAAAAGCAGGAGATCTTAGATATTTTTTCTCAGAAGGGAATTGTTTTTAGTAATTATATTATCACAACTTGCGGGTCAGGCGTAACTGCAGCGGTTTTATATTTGGCGTTAGACGAAATTGGCTGCTCAAAAATTTCATTGTATGATGGTTCCTGGGCGGAGTGGGGAAAAATTGATTAGAAATTTCAAATGGTACGTGAAGAAGCAAGTGGAATTTTAAACTATACTGTCTCCTATTTATCTTTAGAAGTGGAGAACATTAAGTTTTTTGAAAATGTTTCGGGTAATCATTTCGTTAGTTTTCTAAAAGCTATATCACCGAATACATCTTATTTTTTGTACCTTTATAAAGAGGTTGGTCAAAAATACGAGTGGACCGATTGGCTGCAATCTGAAAGAGGCAAGTTGGAAAGCTTTTTGACTGACGACAACGTTATACTATACTCTCTCATCCTACGAGGCGCGCCTAAAGGCTTTTTTGTCCTGGATTATAGACATTTACCTATTTGTGACTTAGCCTATTTTGGGTTATTTGATGATGTAACTGGCAAAGGCCTGGGTAAACTTATGATTAATAGAGTTTTTGAAGAAGTAATAGAAAAAGATGACGTAAAAACATTAACAGTCAATACAAATACGTTGGATCACAAAAGCGCCCTTCCTCTTTACGAAAACGCTGGTTTTAATCTATATAAAACAGAGAGACATAAGAGAAGAGCTTGGTCTCAATTTGAAAATAAGGAGTATCCATAATGTTTGAGCAATTAAAAAGTCAACCATCAGATAAGATAATGGAGTTAATGGCTCAATATGCTGAGGATAATAGAACAAATAAGTTAGATCTGGGTGTTGGTGTTTATAAAAATGCCCATGGAGCCACGCCAATAATGAAAGCTGTAAAGAAAAGTGAAGAAATACTACACAATTTGCAGGACAGTAAAAGTTATGTTGGCTTAATAGGTTCAATTGAATTCTCCAAAAATATTGGAAAATTAGTCTTAAATAATTCTGTGGATGAGAAAAGGCTATCATATGCTCAAGCACCTGGAGGAACTGGGGCCTTGCACCAACTCCTTCTCCTAGCAAGAGCTACAAAAAGCGTTGGCAATGTTTGGATTTCAGATCCAAGCTGGCCCAATCACCAAGCAATATTGAAACACCTAGGCATGAATATGAGCCTCTATTCTTATTTTGATGAAATCACATGTGAGGTGAATTTTGAAAAAATGTATCAAGACCTTAATGCTATGCATGAAAACGATATATTGTTGTTGCATGGATGTTGTCATAATCCCACAGGAGCTAACTTAAGCTTGGAGCAATGGGTAGAGTTAACACAATTGATAAAGGACAAAAGTGTTTTGCCCTTCATAGATCTAGCATATCAAGGCTTTGGAGATGGGCTAAATAAAGATGTCGAGGGCCTAAATTACCTTATAAAAAATGTATCAGAGGCGATGATTGCTGTGTCTTGCTCAAAAAATTTTGGTGTGTACAGAGATAGAGTAGGTGTAGCAATTGTAGTTTCAGAGGCAGCAAAGAAAGGCGTAGTTCAAGACAACCTTAAATCATTGAACCGTCTCACATTTTCTTTTCCTCCAGATCATGGCGCTGCAGTAGTTAACCAAATATTGCAGGATGATACACTTAAGAGGTTGTGGGAAGACGAACTAGAAGAAATGCGTGTAAATATGTTAGATTTGAGAGAAAGGCTTTCATCAGAGTTACATAGTGAAACCAAATCAGATCGTTTTAGCTTCGTGAGTAAACATAGGGGTATGTTTTCTAAGTTAGGTTTAACCTCTGACCAAGTTGAAGTTTTAAGAAAAGATCATGGTATATATATGGTCTCCGATAGTAGAATAAATGTAGCAGGTTTGCGTAAAGACGTGATAAATTATCTAGCAAGTGCGATCGCAAACGTAATCTAAAGCCAGTGAAGATTTATCCAAGTATAATTAAATTAGGATTAATGAAATGAAAACTGTAGAAGGATATAAGCCCAAGGAAGAGTTTTCCAATAAAGCGCTAATTGATAGAACTAAATACCAAGAAATGTACAAGAAGTCAGTTGAAAGTCCTGATGCTTTTTGGGAGGAGCAGGCTCGTGATCAACTGCTATGGCAAAAAGACTTTACCAAAGTCAAGAATGTTTCATATTCCTATCCTGATATTTCCATAAAGTGGTTTGAAGATGGTGTGCTCAATGTATCTGAGAACTGTGTAGATAGACATTTAGAAAAGAAAAGTGAAGAGGTGGCAATCTTATGGGAGGGCGATAAGCCAGGGGTTTCTAAAAAGATTACGTTCAGAGAGCTCTATGAAAACGTGTGTAGGTTTGGGAACGTTTTAAAGGATCGAGGCATAAAAAAGGGGGATAGAGTAATTCTTTATATGCCAATGGTTCCTGAAGCGGCGTACGCCATGTTAGCGTGTGCCAGGGTGGGCGCTATACACTCCGTTGTTTTCGCGGGGTTCTCTCCAGAAGCTCTTGCAAGTCGAATTATTGATTGTGGAGCTAAAGCGGTAATTACCGCAAATGAAGCGCCAAGGGGTGGAAAACAAACTCCTTTAAAGAAGAATGTTGATAAGGCTCTAGATATATCTGGGGATATAACTTCTCTCATTTTAAAGAGAACTTCAACTGAAGTAAGTATGAAGGAGGGGCGTGATTTCTGGTTGAATGATTTGATGGATAAAGCGAATACTGTTTGCCCCCCTGAGCCTATGAATGCAGAGGACCCGCTATTTATCCTCTATACCTCTGGCTCAACTGGCAAACCTAAGGGTGTTTTACATTCAACTGCGGGATATATTCTATACGCTTCAATGACCCATAAATCTGTTTTCGATTATAATGATGGAGATATCTATTGGTGCACCGCTGATGTAGGTTGGGTAACTGGTCACAGCTACATTGTTTATGGGCCTTTAGCAAATGGAGCGACTACCCTTATGTTTGAAGGAGTTCCTACCTATCCGGATGCATCACGATTTTGGCAGATATGTGAAAAATATAAAGTCAATCAATTTTACACAGCTCCAACAGCTATAAGAGCTTTAATGGGGTTAGGTGACGAATTTGTTAACAAAAATGATTTGTCTAGCATTCGAACTCTAGGCACCGTAGGAGAACCTATTAACCCTGAAGCTTGGGAGTGGTATAATCGTGTGGTTGGTAAAAACAATTGTCCAATAGTTGATACTTGGTGGCAAACCGAAACGGGGGGAATTCTTATTACACCTTTACCAGGGGCTACAACAACTAAGCCTGGTTCTGCTACTTTACCTTTTTTTGGTATTCAACCTGCGGTTCTCGATCCAAACTCGGGTAAAGAAATTACTGATCAAGAGTGTGAAGGCGTGTTGGTTATTAAGGATAGTTGGCCAGGACAGATGCGTACCGTTTTTGGGGATCATGAAAGGTTTGTTTCGACTTATTTTAATGATTATAAAGGTTATTACTTTACAGGTGATGGCTGTAGAAGGGATAAGGACGGGTATTATTGGATAACTGGAAGAGTTGATGATGTTTTAAACGTTTCTGGTCATAGAATGGGAACGGCTGAAATTGAAAGCGCTTTAGTCGCTCACCCAAAAGTCAACGAGAGTGCAGTAGTTGGTTTCCCACACCCGATTAAAGGCCAAGGGATATATGCATACGTATCTTTGATGTCTGGAGAAAAAAGTTCTGATGAGCTTTTGAAAGAGCTTCAGAACTGGGTTAGGAAGGAGATTGGTGCTATCGCCAAACCCGATATCATTCAATTTTCTCTAGGTCTTCCAAAGACCAGATCGGGTAAGATAATGAGAAGAATTTTGCGAAAAATTGCTGAGGATGATTTTAGTAATTTAGGTGATACATCTACCCTAGCAGAACCTGCTGTTGTCGATGATCTGATTTCTAATCGCAAGAAACTTTAAAGTGAATTAAATTAATGAGGATATCTGTGGTTAAAAATTTTATTATTATAACTTTTTGTTTTCTAGCAGTAGCTTGTCAAACAAACCAATCTACTATCGATCAACCAAATATTACGGGAACATATACAGGCCCAACAATCGGGAATGAGGTTAAGCTTTCCGATGACGGTCAGTGTATAGCACGTAATTTGAACTTTTTAGTGGGGCAACCTGAATCAGCTCTCGGTGCCATGGAGTACCCTGCTAATACTAGAATTATTTTCTTAGACAGAAATGAAAGTATTGAGAATACTAACTCTAAAAGATTGACCATTATTGTTGGCAGTCAGAAGAAGATAGTCAGCGTCTATTGCGGTTAAACATGTTGGATGCTACTAGCGCAATATTTTTCTATGAAGCTCTTTTTAAGAAATGGTCTCAGTAGTTTCATGGGGTGTTTAGAGAGACTTAACCGTAAAGATTGATAATCTAGAATCAATTCTTCACCTAAAGTCATACTAGGAAGATTGACACTCTTCTCCGGTAAGTATTCTTTCTCAGAATAACCCTCAAAAAGGGCTAAAGAATTTGTTTTTTTAATAGCTTGAGCATCCCAAAGTAATAGTCGTCTGTTCTCATTAAGAGAGTGAAAGGAATTTGCTTTAACTAGTAGTTTTATAATGCTTGGGCTCAGTCTAATACGATGCCATAAATCCTGAGGATCATTATAACCATTGCCTCTCTCTTCAATAATTCTATCGACGTCATTTTTTGACAGTCCTTTGATCTGTCTGAATCCCAGTCGTAAATTAAGACAAGATTCACCGTTATTTTCTAGAGAATGGTCCCACTCACTTCTGTTTATGCATACTTCTTTGACTTTCACCCCATGATTTTTTGCATCACGTATTATTTGGGAAGCAGAGTAGAATCCCATCGGTTGAGAGTTTAGTAAAGCGCAGGCAAAAACGTCAGGATAATGATATTTTATCCAAGCAGATGCATATACAAGAATAGCGAAGCTTGCAGCATGGCTTTCAGGGAATCCGTATTCACCAAAACCTGATATCTGAGAAAAGCACTTTTTAGCAAAATCCTTGTCGTACCCATTTTTTTGCATTCCATCAATAAACCTTTTTTTAAATTTATTAACAGTACCGTTTCTCTTGAATGTCGCTAATGACTTCCGCAGTCTATCAGTATCTTGTAACGAAAATCCTGCACCTTTCATGGCAATTTGTATTGCCTGTTCTTGAAATAGCGGCACGCCAAGAGTTTTACCAAGAATTTCTTTTAGTTTTTCGGAAGGAAAAGTGACTTTTTCTTGTCCATTTCTTCTTTTTATATAGGGATGCACCATGTCCCCCTGAATTGGTCCAGGTCTGACTATGGCAACTTGTATTACTAGATCATAAAAGCATTGCGGTTTTAATCTTGGAAGGAAGTTCATTTGAGCTCTGCTCTCAACCTGAAAAACTCCTATAGTGTCTGCTTCCGAAAGCATATTAAAGACACGTGCATCTCGATGTGGAATGTTGTTTAGGCTAACTTTCCGATTATGATGGTTTTTTATTAAATCAAAAGATTTCTTTATGCATGTTAGCATTCCAAGGGCTAGAATATCTATCTTTAGTATGCCTAAAAAATCTATGTCGTCTTTATCCCATGCTATTATACTTCTACCTTCCATAGCAGTATTTTCAATAGATGTAATCTCATCTAAATAATCCTCAGTGATTATAAAGCCGCCCACATGCTGCCCTAGGTGTCTAGGGAAGCCTATCAGTTGGTCACTGATAGCTAAAGTCTCTAATATTCTATTGTGTTCACTTTCACCTTCTAAGCTGGTATTGTTATAATGAGGTACCTTATATTTATCCCATCCAACAATATTTTCAGCCATTGAGGATATTATTTCCTTGCTTAGTCCCATTACCTTACCCACATCTCTTATTGCCCCTTTCATTCTGTAGTGGATGACTGTAGCGCATAATGCAGCTCTTCTATCACCATACTTCCTGTAAATTTCGTCTATTACTTCTTGTCTGCGTTCATGTTCAAAATCAATATCAATGTCAGGAGGTTCGTTTCTTGCTTCTGATATGAATCGCTCAAAAACCATCGACCCAATTTCTGGGCTAACAGATGTTACTCCTAAAGAAAAACAAACTATGGAATTAGCGGCAGAGCCACGGCCTTGACATAAAATACCTCTACCTCTTGCAAATTTTACTATGTCATACACTGTGAGGAAATAAGGAGCGTATTTGAGTTTTTTTATTAAAAGAAGCTCTTTTTTTACTCCCTTTAATATCTTCACAGGAATATTTTTTTCATAATATTCATTTAATCCGTTAAAGGTCAGCTTATGTAATAGTGTGTCAGGGTTCTCTCCTTTTAGCACTTCTTTAGGGTATGTATAGCTTAGTTCATCTAAAGAAAACGAACATCTATCACTTACAAAGTTAGTGTTTTGTACCGCTTTAGGATATTCTTTAAATATCGTTACAAAATCATGGGGGGATCTCATTCTTTGTTCCCCATTAATGCTTGATTCAATCCCCAGGTCATCTATTGTGCATTTCATTTTTATTGCAGATAAAGTATCTCTGACTTTTCGTCTGGAGCCATGATGCATTAGAGGAGTAGAGGACGCTATAACCTCGCACTTAATATTTTTTGCAAACTTATTGATTTTGTAAAAACGTATTTCATCTAAACCATCATATCTAGGCGCCATAATTATGTATATAGATCTACTACTATTTCTTTTGAGACGCTGGATAAACCTCAGCCACCCAAGTCTCTCTGAAAAGCTATGATTTTTTTCTGAAATATGAGCTAAGAATATAATGCCATCTTGGTTTGCGAGAATACTTTTATAGTCAATATGGGCACAACCCTTTTTCGAATTCTTTTTCCCAATAGTTAAAATTTTACATATATTTTTCCATCCTTGTTGTGTCTGAGCTAAGCATGTTATTTCGGTTCTATGAGTTGTGACGATAGTAACCCCTGGTATTATTTTTAGAGAAGAGAATTTACTTTTGGTGTCACATTCGAGCTCTTTTATGACTTTAAGTCCTCTCACTACTCCAGAAATGGAGTTTTTATCAACAATTGCTATAGATTTTAAACCGAACTCTATCGCTCTTTCTGCATACTCCTCAGGATGGCTAGCTCCTTCTAGAAAGCTAAAATTAGATGTTATGCAAAGCTCTGAATATGACAACTAAAAGCTCTATTTACTAAGCTATTCAACCTTCCTTATTGGAAGACAATTGAAAGATCATGTAGTGATTAAATTTGATAAAATTACTGGAATTTCTCATGTTTCCATAAATCCTATCGTGTAAACGCCTTCGCTTTTTCTGACTTAATATCGTCTTATAGACCAGATTAAACAGTCTCATTTTCCAAGGATGGCTTGTTACTAAACCTTGTTGCACCTTGTCTATCCCAACACCAACCACATTGTAAAATTTTTGCTCTATATCCAAAGACGGAGCAACAGACTTTGTTATTTCTTTTTTTGATACTATACCCAAATCTATATCCTTAATGAGTTTTAGCATTTCTGATAAAGGGTGTCCTCCTCCTGGCCTTCTATTGTAACTATTATGCTTTAGATCGGAGCGGAAACAATCTGCGACTAATATTTGTCCATCTTTACTTAGTAGTCCTTTAGCCTTCTCTAGCGCAATTTTCGCAGGAATATATTGAAAGCTTTCTGAAAAGAGACACAAGTCAAATGACTGATTTTTTTTTGGTTCATAATTCTCGAACTTTATATTATGCACTTCAGCTTTATTATCTGTATTTTTCAAGCATCGTCTGCTTAGTATATTGCTAGGTACAACAACAGTGACGCTATGGCCTAAGGAGATTAACTTTTTTGCTGTTTCTCCAGCACCTCCACCGATATCAAGGATCTTCAGCTTTTTCTTTTTTGGAAAGTATTTGAGTAGTAGCTTCGTATACTGTTCTTGAGCTTTACCTAAATTTTCAAGACAAGGGTCTAGATTGTCCCAAACGCCATAGTGCATGTTCTCTTTCCCAGTAACAAACTTTGCTATTGCCAAAGAGACCTCGAGACCAAGGGCTTTAGTATCCAATGTGTTATTCTTTTGAAATTGCATCCTTATTCACAGCCTCAGTTATTAACAAAAATTACCGTGTACGAACCATTTATTTTCTGAGAGCTTATTCTTTTCTTCAAACATCCATAACCTCACTCCACATGTTGTTGCCACCTCCCAATAGTCGCGTAATCTAAAATTTTTTCCTTTACTCTTTCTCCACC
Source organism: uncultured Alphaproteobacteria bacterium (assembly GCA_902524845.1). Classification (GTDB taxonomy): domain Bacteria; phylum Pseudomonadota; class Alphaproteobacteria; order Rhodobacterales; family Rhodobacteraceae; genus CACIJG01. The sequence continues at coordinate 107,456 of CABZEW010000001.1, read as the reverse complement.
ATTCAGACGCTATCCTTTCAGGGCCACGTACATATAAGGTTTCATACTTTTTTCCTCTCCAAATAAATTGGTTTATATAGTTGTTTCTATACAAAGTATCATTAATGAGATCCGGTGAATATAAAAGTATTGGTCTTATAAATTTACTTTTCTGCCATTGCCTTTCCATTGTTCTTCTTGTTTTAAATTCATCTAAAGAAAAAGTTTTCTCTGGTATGTGACTATGGTACTGCGCGAACGATTCCACCTTATTTTTTCCTAACCTAGCTTCAATTCTGGCTATCAATAAACTTATTTTCTCTTCCTCATCTAAATATTTAGAGCCACGACCTTCACCAGAAACATTTATAGCTATTTGTTTTTCTTTTGCTTCTTCAATATGTGCTCCTTCAAGGATTATTGATTCTATATTTTTGAGATTTTTAATAGTCCTGAGCTTTTCTATTGTTACCAGTTCTATTTTGGCTCTATCTTGTGTCGGGTTACCGAAATTTATCTCTATAAGTAGATTGTGGTTTGGTGGAAACCTAATATTACATCTCCTAATTAGCTTCTTATTTTTCTTAAGCTTATTACACAGTTTATCAATAAGAGCTTTAATGAACTCGCTTATACCCTGGAAGGTGATTTCTTCTAAGAACAGGTCTTTTGAAAAAGAATATTTTTCTTCCAAGACAATTTTACTGAATAATTCTGCGTCTTTTCCCAAAACTTGCCGTACTCTTTTGAGTATATGATCTCCAAACCTTCTATTAATAGAAGATGAATCTATATCTATTAGATCTTTAACTTTGTAAATACCAAATAAATTTAATTGATTTATATCAGTACTTTCTAAGTTCAAAGCTTCTAATGGTAAGGAAGTAAGGGCTTTTTCTGTTTCATTATTGTCAATTATTCTAGACCTGTATCTGGGGCTATTAATAGAATAGCTTGTATTAAAGACAGATGATTTCTTTTGAGAATTCTGTGTATTTCTATCACTAGGGATTTTAATCCTTGTGGCTCTACTTTGGTCATTGATTATTTTTCTAAGACTTACTCTTGGTTGTTTTTGGTTAGAATTATTTTGGAATCTTGCTATAGCCCAAGCAGCTCCCTGAGTTCCTGCAATCCCTACAACACTGAATATATTAATTTTAGAAAAATGAGTTCTTAGTTGATCTATAAAGTCTTCCTCTTTCCCAGTAAATCTCTCACATCCCGTTATATCAAGCATCAAACTATCATAGCTATCTAGTCTGACGAGAGGTGTGAATTGATATGTGAAACGAAAAAGGTTAATCAGTTTTTTCTTAATATCTGAATGTTGAACTGTTTTACTAACAACATGAGGGTTTAGTGTGAGAGTTTCTTTAGTAGACATTCCAAGATGTATATTTAGTTTTCTTGCTAATTCATTGGCGCATATTATTTCTTCCCCATCAGAAAAAGAAACAATCATAGGTAATGCATCTAATAGGGGCTCTTTAGATAAAATGGTCTCTAATGGTAATCGCGGAAACCAAATGGAAGCGAATCTATTTTTCAACTTTATTTTGTTCATGATTTGTTCTTTTTAATCGTAAACTAATGAAAAGTCCAACTCAATTTTTACTTTTGGGTGTGATAGATATGAAGATTATTTTACCTATCTTTTGTAAATATACCCTGATAGGATTTCCGATAATAATTTTGTGATAGAAGATAACGACAAAAAATAGAACATTTTTTAAGGCATTAACGTAATTTGATTTGTATAATACGAGAAATAATACAGTAAAAGAACACTATGATATCCAGAAAAAATAAGTTTGATTATGATGATCTAATATCATGCGCAAAAGGTGAATTATTTGGAACAGGAAATCCTCAACTTCCAATGCCCCCTATGTTAATGATTGATAGGGTCACAGAGATATCAGATGATGGTGGTGAACATAATAAGGGACACATAATAGCAGAGTTCGAGATAAATCCAAAATTATGGTTTTTTGAATGTCATTTTGAAGGAGATCCTGTAATGCCAGGATGTCTGGGTTTGGATGCATTATGGCAACTAACTGGGTTTAACTTAGGATGGAGAGAAATGAAAGGTAGAGGTAGAGCCCTAGGTGTTGGTGAGGTAAAGTTCACAGGAATGGTAACCCCAGATATCAAGCTGGTGAGATACGAAGTAAATTTTACAAGAGTTATTGATAGGAAATTAAAACTAGCCTTAGCTAATGGAACTATGTATGCAGATAATGAAAAAATATATTCAGCTGAAAATATGAAAGTAGGGTTGTTTCAAAGCTGATTTATTTCTATGGGAGAAAAGTACGATCATGCGTCGCGCAGTTATTACAGGTTTAGGCATTGTTTCATGTATAGGCATTGATAAGAAAGCAGTAGAGGAGAGCCTTAGAAAAGGGACTTCTGGTATAAGCAAAAGTTTAGATTATGAAGAACATGGCTTCAGGAGTAGAGTTCATGGAAAACCAAATATAAATATAGAGGATTTTATAGATAAAAGGCAGCTAAGATTTATGGGAGACGGAGCAGCCTTTAACTTTATAGCGATGCAACAAGCTATTGAAGATAGTGGGCTAGAGGAAAAAGAAGTTTCTAATGAAAGAACGGGACTTATTGTTGGATCGGGAGGACCTTCAACAAAGAACCTTTTTTCTGCGCATAAAACTGTCATAGAAAAAGGTAGTCCTAAAAGGATGGGACCATTTATGGTTACACGGGGAATGTCATCTACAAACTCAGCTTGTATAGCAACACCCTTTAAAATAAAGGGTGTTAATTATTCTATAACCTCAGCTTGTTCAACCTCTGCTCATTGTATAGGAAACGCTGTTGAACAAATACAACTGAATAAACAAGACATAGTATTTGCAGGTGGAGGAGAAGAATTAGACTGGACACTCTCCTGTCTTTTTGATGCCATGGGCGCAATGTCAAGTAAATATAATGATACACCGGAAAACGCTTCAAGAGCTTTCGACAAAGATAGAGATGGTTTTGTTATTGCAGGTGGAGGAGGAGTCGTTGTGGTAGAGGAGTTAAGCCACGCTATTGCTAGAGGAGCAAAAATATATGCGGAAGTTACGGGTTATGGTGCAACCTCAGATGGTTATGACATGGTGGCGCCATCTGGTGAAGGAGCTGAAAGAGCGATGAGACTAGCTTTGTCCTCGTTGAATGGTAGAAGTGTTAATTACATTAACGCGCATGGCACATCAACTCCAGCAGGGGATGTCACTGAAATTCACGCAGTTAGAAATGTATTCGGCAAAGAAAAACAACCTTTAGTTGCTTCCACGAAATCACTTACTGGTCATAGTCTTGGTGCTGCTGGCGTTCAAGAAGCTATTTATTCTCTGATTATGATGGAAAATAACTTTATATCTGCAAGTGCCAATGTTTTTAATTTGGATGAAGGAATCAATTCTGATGAAGTGGCTACAGGGTTGATTGAAGGTATTGAATTAGATACTGTTTTATCAAATAGCTTTGGGTTTGGTGGCACCAATGCCTCTATGGCACTAAGTAAATATTCAGGGTAACTCCATTGTCTGGCCTTATGAAAAATAAAAAAGGTCTGGTTATGGGTATAGCTAACCAAAAGTCCATCGCATGGGGAATAGCTGAGGTTTTAAGTAGTGAAGGAGCATCTTTGGCTTTAACTTATCAGGGTGACAGCTTTAAAAAAAGAGTAGAGCCACTCGCAAAGAGTATAGGTTCAAATCTTATGTTTGATGTTGATGTTACGAATGAAAGTTCCGTAGACCAATGTTTTAATGACTTGTCAAAGAAGTGGGGATCACTTGATTTTGTAGTACATGCACTTGCTTTTTCTGACAAGTCTGAATTGTCTGGCAGGTTCATTAATACTTCGAGACAAAATTTTTTAAATTCTTTGGACATATCTTGTTTCAGTCTAATTGATGTCTCAAAGAAATGCTCTGTTCTTATGAAGACTGGTGGAGCAATTTTAACGCTTAGTTATTTAGGCTCTCAAAGAGTTACTCCAAATTATAATGTGATGGGCGTAGCAAAAGCTGCTTTGGAGTCCTCTGTTAGATATCTTGCAAGTGACTTGGGTGAAGATGGTATTAGAGTGAACGCAATCAGTGCTGGACCAATGAAAACACTGGCTGGAGCTGCTATAGGAGGAGCAAGACGAGTATTCCGTCTTTCAGAACAAAATTCTCCTCTAAAGTCAAACCCATCATTAAAATCAGTAGGTGGCACAGCTGCGTTTTTACTTAGTGATTATGGGATGCATGTCTCTGGGGAAGTGATCTTTGTAGACGGTGGCTACCATGTGATGGGTATGCCCAAATTAGATAATATTGAGAAGGTATGAGTTGGTAGATTTCTCTCTTATCTATGATACCTATCACAGAATCCATCAGCATCTAGTTGAAACCCCTTTACTTGAATCTTCTTTCCTGAGTAACCGACTAAATAGGCGCGTTTTGATCAAAGCTGAGTGTTTACAAAAAACAGGTTCTTTTAAATATAGAGGCAGTTGGTCTTCTTTTGTAAATAATGACATTGAAGACTTAAAAAGGGGTGTAATATCCTACTCTTCAGGAAATCATGCCCAAGGAATAGCAGCGGTAGCAAATCAATTAAAAATTCAAGCAACTATAATCATGCCAAAGGATGCCCCTAGACTTAAGATAAAAAATACCCAGTCATATGGAGCTAATGTAATTTTTTATGACCGAATAAAAGAAAGCAGAGAAGAAATTGGTGAAAGGCTCCAAAAAGAAAAAAGTTTAAAACTTATAAAACCCTACGATGATCCCTTTGTAATTGCTGGGCAAGGCTCTCTGGGAATTGAGTTAATTAATCAAGCAAAAAGGATGAAGGTAGAGTCAGCGGATGTACTAGTTTGTTGTGGAGGAGGGGGATTGGCCTCAGGAATCAGTTTGGCTTTTCAAGGACTAAGTGAGAGTTTTAAAGTTAGAACTTGTGAACCTGAAAATTTTGATGATATGGCTAGATCCTTGAAACAAAAGAGCAGAGTAACAAATAAGGTGATGGATGGATCTATTTGCGATGCTATTCTAACACCCACGCCTGGGGAGTTAACTTTCGAAATTCTTGAAAAGTATGCGGCCCCCGGTCTAGTTGCAAGCGACGAGCAAGTTCTTGAGGCGATGGCTTTGCTATTCTTGCATCATAATCTGGTTGTCGAGCCTGGAGGTGCCATCTCACTAGCAGCGGCATTAAATCAGTGTGAAAAAATTGATTCGGATGCACTTATTATTGTTTGTACCGGTGGAAATGTTGACCCGGTTATTTTTTCAAGAGCTTTAGATTTAATAGATGTTCAAGGTTAAGCATATCTTTTTAGCAGTTGCTTTGTAAGTCGTTTTTTATATCTACGTTGCCTTTGTCGATTCTTGGTTATATTTGCTCGCCAATTTTCACGCTTGTCTTTTACGATATCTTCAAAATCTTGAGCTATTTCTATATTATTTGCATCTATTTCATATGTTCTCTTGGCCATATTATTACAAATAGCCTTTATAAAAGATAATCAAAAAACTATTTACAAATGTTCACTTTTTGTTCTAATTTCACTTATGAGCATATACGAATCATATAAGTCTGTTTCAAAAAAAGTTACATTGAAAGACATAAAAGATTTATTCAAAAAGAATGAAAACACCTGGAGTGATTTTATTCGTTTAGACGGTCAGACGATAATTTCTAATGGGTGCTCAGTTCAAATTTCCTGTAATTTAGATAGCTCTGTAGTATTTAGAACTAGAGAAAAAAGACACAGTGAGTGTCTTCAATATATCATGAACTGTCTTGAATTTGGTCTAGATACAAAGATTTGGAATGAGGAGATCTTAATTGAAGTTAATACCCTTTATGAGACAATTTAAACTAACTGTGATAACAGCCTAGAAGATTTCTTTGCTTTAAAAAAGTTATTCAAAGGTTGAATTTTATTTATTAATTTCTGCATAGGGAAACGGGGGTACGATCAAATTGTTTCAAAAAAAATACTCCAACTCTTTGAGGTGCAAAGGTTCTGAGAATGATCGATAACAAAATAAACAAATATATTCACAGTTATCTAAACGATATTGCAAAGGTTCTGTGTAGAAAAGGTATCAATGCGAACTGGGTTACAATATCGGGATTAATCATAGCCTTTCTATGCTTTATAGTTCTATCGTTTGGTCATTTTTATTTGGGATTAATATTAATCATAATTAATCGATTTTTAGACGGGTTAGATGGAAGCTTGGCAAGGCTCAGCAAACCAAGAAAATTTGGTGCTTTTTTAGATATTACGTCTGACTTTGCGTTTTATGCTTTAATTCCTTTAGGTTTCGCGGTTTTTTCTCCATACGAAAATGCATTACCAACAGCTTTTTTATTAGCAGCTTTTTATGTAAATGGGTCAAGTTTTCTCGCAGAGGCTATAATAGTAGAAAAATATAATATTGAAATTGACCAAAAAGATAAGGGATTTTTCTACTCCTTTGGATTAATTGAGGGTTTTGAAACTATATGTTTCTTTTTACTCATTTGCTCTTTTCCAAATTTATATGTCAACGCCGCTTATATTTTTTTTGGTCTGACAATACTGACGCATGTAATTAGAGTATTTAGAGCATTCAAGCGTTTACGCTAGACTAATGATCTCTGTCTATAATCCTCTCATTTTGAGGATCGTATGGGCTATCTTGGACTATCTCTGCATCCCAAAACCTATTATCCATTTTTACTCTAAGCTTAGTTCCCGCTTTAGAAAATGAGGACTTTACATAACCTATACCTATACTCTTTTTAAAATGTACTGAGTACCCGCCTGAAGTTAATCTTCCTAAAATCAATTTCTCTGATTCGTTATATAAAGCTTCTCGTCCCCAGGGGTCTATATTTTCAGGACCATCTATTAAAAGAGTAACACATGATACTTCTATTTTCCTATTCACTAGAGCCTTCTTACCCAGGAATTCTTTATTAAGATCTACAAATTTCCTGAGGTTAGACTCGAATGGTCCAGCATCTCTTCCAAGATCTGATCCAAATGCTTTATAGGATTTTTCTTGTCTGAGCCAGTTCTGTGCTCTCGCTCCAACCAATTTTATATCAAACTCTTCTCCTGAACTCAGTAATATACCTAATAAGTAATTTTGCATCTCAATAGGATGATGGAGCTCCCAGCCAAGCTCGCCTGTATAAGCAACTCTTAAAGCTCGAACAGGACACATACCAATTTCAATATCTCTGTATGAGAGCCATGGGAACTCTTTGTTAGACAGAGTTCTATCTGGGTCTTCACTGACAACTATTTTTTTTAAAAAGTTCCTGGAATTTGGTCCAGCTATTGAAAATACACCCCATTGGTTGGTGCAATCATAAATGTGAACATTATCCAATTTGCTGTCAGACAGAGACTTAAGTAAATAATCTGAATCATATTCAGTCCAAGCGCCAGCTGAAATCAAGTAATAGCTTTCCTCGGAAAGACAAACTATTGTATATTCAGTCCTGATAGTTCCCAAAACAGAGAGAGCATAGGTAAGATTAATTCTCCCCTTATTAGGTAATTTATTACAAGTAAACCAATCTAGAAAATTTTTTGCATTCTTACCACTAACGAGGTGTTTTGTGAAAGCAGTGGAGTCAATTAGGCCTAAACCTGATCGAATTGCCTCTGCTTCATTTTTAGAATACTCCCACCATCCACCTCTTTTAAAGCTTCTCGATTGCTTATCATCGAAGTCATCTTTTGCAAAATAGTTGGGTCGTTCCCATCCATTAACCTGACCGAATCGTGCCCCTAATTCCCTAAACCTATTGTAAGAGGGTGCTGTTCTTAAAGGTCTGCATGCTTCTCTTTCTTCATCAGGGTGATGCAAGATAAAAACATGTTCATAGGCTTCTTCGTTCTTTTTCATTGCGTATTGAGTAGTCATCCAATTTCCATATCTTCGTGGATCCAACGATCCCATATCTATTTCCGCTTCTCCATCGACAATCAGTTGTGCTAAATAATAGCCTGCTCCACCAGCGGCCGTTACGCCAAATGAAAATCCTTCAGCTATCCAGGCATTTCGTAAACCTGGAACTGGTCCTAATAGTGGATTTCCATCTGGTGTATAACAAATGGGGCCATTATAATCATCTTTTATTCCAAGGGTTTCACTCGATGGGATCCTGTGGATAAAAGACATATATTCTTTTTCTATTCTCTCTAGGTCGACAGGGAATAAATCAGCTCGAAAACTTTTTGGTACTGCGAATTCGAACTTTGAAGGTGCATTTTTTTCGTACGGGCCTAATATCCAACCTGATCGTTCTTCTCTTACATACCACTTTGCATCAGCATCACGAATTACAGGATGCTCTCCATTTTTCTCACGATAATGTTCAAGTTTCGGATCTTTTTCAGTAACAATATATTGATGCTCAACTGGAATAGCAGGGATTTTCAGTCCCAACTTTTTTGCCGTAACTTGAGAATGATTTCCAGTAGCGGTAATTAAATGTTCTGACAAAAAAGATATCTTTTCGCCATTAGGCACAAGATTTCCTCCCTTGTCTTCCATATAATCACAGGATATCTTCCAAACATCGTTCTCATAACTAAAACTTGTAGCCTCAATTTTTCTAATAATTTCTACGCCCAGGTCTCGTGACGCTCTAGCCATTACTTGGGTCACGTCTGCTGGGTTGATATATCCATCTGTTGGGTGAAATATTGCTCCAACAAGATCAGATGTATTAATAAGAGGCCACCTCTCGCTAATCTCTTTAGGTGTAAGCCACTCATATGGAATTCCAACTGTTTCAGCCGTTGACGCATAAAGCTTGTATTCATCCATTCTTTCATTTGTCTGAGCCATTCTAAGGTTGCCGACCCGTGAGAATCCCACAGGCATTCCAGTTTGCTTTTCTAATGATGGATACAGTTTAAGAGAATAGTCGTGTATGTGTGATGTAGCGTAGGACATGTTAAACAGTGGGAGTAGGCCTGCGGCATGCCAGGTAGAACCGGAAGTAAGCTCGTCTCTTTCTAAAAGTAAAACCTTCTTTAAACCCTTTAGAGCGAGATGGTATGCTATACTTACTCCAACAACACCACCGCCAACGACAATGGCTTGATAATTAGTCTTCATATCCCCCCCAAAATTCTTTCCTTTTGTAAAAAAAAGGTTTAATAAATCGTACTCAGTATTTTAATAATATTTTAGACTAGGTGCTATAGATGTCTAACAAAAAGAAAGTTTTTATAAAAACATACGGCTGTCAAATGAATGAATATGACAGCGAAAAGTTACTATTAGACTTAGAAAAAAATCACTACCAACAAACAGGTGACATTCAAGAAGCAGATATGGTGTTGCTCAATACTTGCAATATTAGGGAGAAAGCTGCTGAGAAAGTATACTCAGAGCTGGGTAGAGTAAAAAAAATTAAGGATCACAAAACGGATTTAAAAATCGGTGTAACAGGCTGCGTAGCACAAGCAGAATCTTTAGAAATATTTGATAGACAGCCGGCTGTCGATTTTATTGTTGGTCCTCAATCATACCATAAATTCCCAGAGATTATTTCTAAGGTAAATGATGGTGAGAAAAATATAATTGAAACGAACTTCGAAGCTTTAGATAAATTTCAAAGCATTGCGTCCTTGGCAGTGAAACCTAAGCCATCGGCGTTTGTCACAATTCAAGAAGGCTGTGACAAATTTTGTACGTTTTGTGTTGTTCCATATACAAGAGGTAAAGAAGTATCGAGAAGTCATAAAGACATTTTAAGAGAAATAATAGAAAGTGCAAAAAAGGGTGTAAAAGAGGTAATTCTTTTAGGACAAAATGTTAATTCATATAATTTTGAGGGAATAAGTTTTCCATCATTGATTTATTCTTTGGCAGAGATAGATGATATCAAGAGAATTCGCTTCATGACCTCCCACCCCAGAGATATGACTGATGAGTTGATAAGAGCTTTCGGTAATATTTCAAAATTAATGCCTTTTTTACATCTACCCGTTCAATCCGGAAGTAATAGAATTCTGAAGTCAATGAATAGAGGACATATTGTTGAAGAATATGTAGAAATCATTAATAAGCTGAGAGTGATACGAAAAGATATTTGCTTTTCGAGTGACTTCATAGTGGGATATCCTGGAGAAACTGAAAAAGATTTTCAAGAAACTATTGATTTATGTGAACAAGTTCAGTTCGCCCAAGCTTACAGTTTCAACTATTCGTCACGACCTGGGACACCAGCTTCGAGAAAAGAAGAACTCGACGAGGATGTAAAAAAAAGACGATTGCACGTATTACAAGATTTATTAACTAAGCAGCAAACGACCTTTCTTGAGAGACAGAAGAATAGACAACACAATGTGTTGTTTGAAAAAATTGGTAGGGGAATTAATGAGTATGTTGGTAGGACAGAACACTTTTCTCCCGTTACTGTTGTGAGTAAAGAAAATATAGTAGGAGATATACGGAGGGTGGAAATTAATGCAGTTATGTCACATTCGTTGAGAGGCGTTTTAAAATAAATTGCAACTGAAACATTGAATAATTTTCTTATGATTATAATATATAGGTGATGGGGTCGTTATATAAATAATATGGGTTTTATAGAAAGCTCAGATACTCTCCGGTTAAGTTCTAACAAGTTGCTGATTGAACTCTGTGGTCAGTTAGACATAAATCTTTCTAAGATTGAAAGCTGGGCTGGAGTTCAGATAGTGCGTCGAGGAAATGCCTTGTCAATCTATGGAGCTAAGAGTGATTGTGATATTACCAGAAAGTTAATTAGTGATTTATATTCAGATCTTGAACGTGGAAAAACTTTAGATGAACGTGAGCTGGAAATTTATTTTCAGCAGTTTGAAGATCAGAAAGTTAGGCGAATTAAAAATAAAAAAATAATTGATGAAGGTGTGAATAATAAAGAAAATTACCTAGAAATCAAAACTCAAAAAAAATTAGTGCTGGCAAAATCAAGCAATCAGAATCACTTTATTGACTCTATGCTAACTAAAGAACTGGTTTTTGGTATTGGTCCCGCTGGAACAGGAAAAACATATTTAGCAATTGCGGTGGGTGTTTCTTTGTTTTCTCAAGGATTAGTAGAGAAAATTGTCTTAACTAGGCCAGCTGTCGAGGCAGGAGAGAGATTGGGGTTTTTGCCCGGTGACATGAAAGAAAAAGTAGATCCATATATGCAACCTCTCTATGACGCGCTGAATGATTTCCTACCGAGTAAAGTTGTATCAAAAATGTATGAAAGGGGCTCAATAGAAATTGCCCCATTAGCCTTCATGCGAGGGAGGACACTAAAAGATTCATTTATCGTTTTAGATGAAGGCCAAAATGCTTCGCCCTCCCAGATGAAAATGTTTTTAACCAGACTAGGCATAGGTTCAAGAATGGTCGTGACAGGTGATATAACTCAAATTGACCTGCCAAAAGGATTTAAGAGCGGATTGGTTGAAGCATCTGAAATTCTATCAAAAATGAAAGAAATTGATTTTATTAAATTCGATGATGTTGATATTGTGAGGCACTCTTTAGTAAGAAAAATAGCTATAGCTTACGAAAAGAATGCGATACAAAGCAAAAGCTCAGAAAAATAAAAAAATGACCGTTAGAGTATCAATTAATTATAATGATCCAAGGTGGAAACGCTACAATTTAAGAAGCTACGTGACTTCGTTGGCATCTAAAGTGATTCAAATTCATCAGATGAGGTTAAATGATTTTTCGCTGTCGATTCTGGCTTGCAGTGATGGAAAAATTAAAGAACTTAACAAGATTTACAGAAAAAAAAATAAAGCAACTAATGTTTTAGCGTGGCCGGCTATAGATTATTTGTTTAGCATTGATCCATGTTATTGTTCGTACGATAAAAATAATTATTTGTTTTTAGGGGATATAGCAATATCTTATGACAGATGTGCGAGAGAAGCATGTTTCCAAAATATCCCTTTCGAAAAATATTGCAGCAAGCTATTAGTTCACGCAATACTACATTTGTTGGGTTATGATCATGACTTTTCAGTGAGGACTTCAAAAATGCAGTTAATGGAGACTAGAGTTTTAAACTCAGTCCTGTCAAACAGACCAAAGTATAATAGTATTTAATTAGAGTTTGATTTTTATGTTAAAATTGATAGTGAGAAAATTTCTCGATAGCATGTCTTTCAGAAACAAATCTGAAAATTTCACTGAGAATAAGTCGACAGAACCTTCGGTTAAAAACTTAGTCCAAAAAGAAATATCTTTTAATCTGCATAATCAAAGAGTGGATGACGTGGCTATTCCAAAAGCTGATATTGTAGCTGCACCTGACAAGATTTCTTTATCCGAGCTAACAAAAATATTTAGGGAGTCGAACTTAACTAGGTTGCCTATATTCAAAAGCACCCTTGATAACCCAATTGGTTTTGTGCATTTAAAAGATCTGGCGCTCAGAAACGGATTTGGTAGACAGAAAAAATTTAATATTACAGATTTAATTAGGCCTTTGATATATGTTCCTCCTTCTATGACGTTGGGCACCCTCTTACAAAAGATGCAAGCTGAGCGAATTCATATGTCTCTGGTTATCGATGAATATGGAGGAGTCGAGGGTCTTCTGACAATTGAAGATCTTTTAGAGCAAATAGTTGGCGAGATCAATGATGAACATGAGCTTAAAGAAGATCTATTATGGAGTAGAGAAAAAGAAAATGTCTTCATAGTGAACGCTAGGCTTAATTTAGAGGATTTTAAATCACAGACTGGTGTGGATTTAACTAAAAAAAGAAATGGTGAGGAATATGATACTATTGGAGGCTTAGTGTTTAACATTACCAATCGAATACCATCCCGAGGTGAGGTTGTAGCAGACTCCTCAGGAAATGAATTTTCAGTATTAGAGGCAGATCCTCGAAGCATAAAAAGGTTGAGGCTAAATTTAAGAAGTTGATTAGTGATATCTAGGATAATAACGCTTTCAAAGTCTGCTTTTTTGAGATTTTTTTTATTAGGCTTAGCATTAGCCTTTACACAAGAACCTTTTAACTTACCCTATTGCACATTTTTGGTATTACCTTTGGTTCCCCTATTGGTAATAAGGTTTTTAAAAACCTCTAAACAACATTTATTTAGTGGGTTTACTTTTGGTATGGGTTATTTCGGATTAACATTCAGCTGGATAATAAACCCATTCTTGGTTGACCCTCAAAAGAATATTTGGTTGGCACCGTTTGCTTATTTTCTTTTTGTCTCAGCGCTCTCTCTTTTTTGGGCTATTGCATTTTACCTTTCAAACTATTTAATGAAAGATGAACAAGAGAACAGTAAAAAAGTATTTTGTTTATCAATTCTTTTTGCATTAGCGGAATTGTTGAGATGTTACTTGTTCTCAGGATTTCCATGGGCAATACTATCTTACGGGTGGCTAGATACCCCTGTATCCTTTTTTGTAACGTGGTTTGGACCATATATTTTAAATTCCATCATCATTATAGTGGGCATCAACTTGTTATACTCTTCAATCCCAGGTAATGTGTTTAAGATTGTTTTTCTTCTCACTGCGTTTTTTGGTTTAGAAAATAATTACCTAGAAAAAGGCCCCGAAGAAACTAGCGAAAATTTAACTGTAAGGTTAGTTCAACCTAACATCAAACAGAAGGATAAGTGGAAAAAGGAGAATGAATTACGTCATCTAGAAATATTAATTGGCCTAAGCAATAAAAGCCCAAAACCTGATTTAGTTGTTTGGCCAGAAACTGCTGTTTACTGGCTTCCGGAAGAGAATCCAGAGAAACTTAAAACCATTGCCGCGCAGTTAGGATCTCCGTTGTTATTTGGAGCTTTGCGCTTCAACCGAAATGCTAAAAAATTATTTAACGCAATTTTTTTGATAGATGGTAAAGGAGAGATACAGAGTATTTATGACAAAACATTTCTAGTCCCTTTTGGAGAATATGTGCCATTAGGAGGATTAATGAGGTACTTTAATATCTTTGGTAATAGCTATCGTTTGATTGATGGCTTTAGTAGTGGAACCGGTCTAGAGTTGATCAAAAATTCAGGATTTCCAGCCTTTCTCCCGCTTATTTGTTACGAGGCGCTATTTTCAAATGAAATTTTAGGAGAGGTAAAAGAAGCACGTTGGATATTAAACATAACAAATGATGCTTGGTTTGGGAACGATGGTGGCCCTAAACAACACCTAAATATTGCAAGAATGAGGGCTTTGGAAAATAATATTACCCTTATAAGAGTTTCAAATAATGGTATTTCCGCCAAGATTTCTGAGAATGGAAAAATTGAAAAATATATTGAATTGAACAAAAGGGACTTTTTAGATGTTAAGCTTGCTTTCAACTTTAAAAGAAAAAATACGTTTTATACAACTATTGGGAAAAACATTTCATCCTATTTCCATTTAATACTTTTATTGCTTCCAATTTTATATTATTCAGTGTTGAATAGAAAAAAATAGGAAATTTAGGTGGCTAGAAAAGATTACACGTTTACCTCCGAGTCAGTTTCAGAAGGTCACCCAGACAAAATTTGTGACAGAATATCCGATGCGGTTTTAGACTTCTGTTTAAAAAAGGATAGCTTTGCCAGAGTAGCGTGTGAAACTTTTGCTACTACCAACACCGTTATCGTAGGGGGAGAGGTGGGGTTAAGATCTGATACGGATTCTCAATCTCTTGCTTCCGAGATAAAGCCTCTTGTTGTGAATGTAGTTAAAAATATTGGGTATGAACAGGAAGGATTTCACTGGAATAACCTAAACGTGTCAGACTTTATCCATCAACAATCTAGTGATATTTCGCAAGGAGTTGATAGAGATGGAGCTGGTGACCAGGGCATAATGTTTGGGTATGCAGTGAATGAGACAGAAGAGTTAATGCCTGCGCCTATACATTATTCTCATTTGATTTTGAAATCTCTGGCAGATGCTAGACATGGTAATATTGAGACCAATTTGGGACCAGACTCCAAATCCCAACTTACAATGAAATATGAAAACGGAAGTCCTGTCAGTGTAACGTCAATAGTTTTGTCTACTCAGCACCTTGATGCATCACTTTCTTCCCGAGATGTAAAAGAAATAGTAGAGCCATATATCTTGGAGGTAATTCCAGACGAATGGATTTCCAAAGATACTGTTTGGCATATAAATCCTACCGGAAAGTTTGTTATAGGAGGGCCTGATGGTGATGCCGGCTTGACCGGAAGAAAAATTATTGTGGATACTTATGGTGGAGCAGCGCCACATGGAGGAGGAGCATTTTCTGGTAAGGACCCAACTAAGGTGGATCGATCAGCAGCTTATATTTCTAGGTATTTAGCCAAAAATATTGTGGCCGCAGGAATTGCACCGAAGTGCCTTATTCAACTTTCTTATGCGATCGGGGTTGCTGAGCCACTATCAATTTACGTAGATACTTATGGTAGTGCAACAAAGTATGAAAAAAAATTGGAAGAATGCTTGCCAAAGATAGTAGATTTGTCTCCGAAGGGCATAATCGAAAAACTAGGTTTGAGAAAACCAATATACGAAAGAACCGCAGCCTATGGGCATTTTGGAAGAGCACCTGAGATGGATGGCGGGTTTTCTTGGGAGAAAACGGATCTAGTAGATCAGCTATCAAAAAATCTTTAATTTGAGACAGTTTTTGCCAAACTTAGAAAACGACAAAACGCCTAGATTGACAAAAACATTTGGGCGTTTAAAGGGAAGAGCGCTCTCAAAAAATCAAAAGGTAGGCTTGGAGATGCTTCATACAAACTACAGCTTCTCATTGGAGAATAGTTTTTCTTTTGAAAAAAAAAAATTTGGCTAGAAGTTGGTTTTGGGAATGGCCAACACTTGGTAGAGTTAGCAAAAAGAAACTCTGATAAATTTATTATAGGGAGTGAAGTCTACGAAAACGGAGTTGCTACTGCATGCTTTTCTCTATTTAAAAATAAAATAGAGAACGTAAGAGTTTTTCACGGAGACGTCAGAATTCTGTTGAACTCATTTAAATATCGATCTGTTGACCGATTGTACATTCTGTTCCCAGATCCTTGGATGAAAAAGAGACATAAATCAAGAAGACTGCTGTCATCGACTAACATTGAATTTTTTTCTAAAATTTTAAAATCGAAGGGTGCTATTTGTATAGCCACGGACATCGAGGATTACCACTCTGAAATTAAAGAAACTTTCTCAAATTTACATCAATTTAAAAAGTTGCATATTTCACCCAAAAAAAAAGACTTAAGCTTCTTTTTAGGTGTTGAAACGAAATACGAGAAGAAAGCAATTATAAAGGGAGTACCTCCTTCTTATCTTGTTTACAAGAAGGTGTAACGCTGCTAATTATTCAGGTGAAATTTTTTTTCTAAGCGAATGATAACAGTGTATAAATCAAAAAAGCTATCCGGATTTATTTCAATACCGGGCGACAAATCTATTTCACATAGGGCTATTATTTTTGGCGCCCTTTGTGTTGGAAGAACAACGGTAAGAGGGCTCTTAGAATCTGAGGATGTTCAAAGAACTATTGAAGCTGTAAGACAACTAGGAGCTAAAGTTGACAAAAAAGATGGTAAGTGGGAGGTTTATGGATTTGGGGTTGGGGGCTTTACGAGTCCTGAAAATGTAATCGATTGCGGAAATTCAGGAACAACTTGCCGGCTGATAATGGGTGCTATTTCGACGACTCCTATATCGGCAATATTTGTCGGTGATAAGAGCTTATCCCAAAGGCCAATGGATAGAGTCATTGAGCCGTTGAGTGAAATAGGCGTGAAATGCTCTGCTCGAAATGGATCCTTTCTGCCGATAACTTTAGAGGGAATATCTAGTGCGATGCCCATTGACTTCGTTTCTAAGGTTGATTCTGCTCAAGTAAAATCTGCAATACTGCTAGCGGGTCTTAATAGTCGGGGTACAACAAAATATGTTGAAAGAACTTTGACGCGTGATCATACAGAAAGAATGTTGATATCTTTTGGAGGCAAAATTAAAACTGAAAAAACTGCAAATGGCTATACCCATTACCTAGAAGGACTACAAGAGCTAAAACCACAAGAAATCACAGTTCCTTCGGATCCATCATCTGCATCATTCTTTATAGCTGCTGCTCTAATGGTAGAAGGCTCAGATATTACTATAAGGAACATCTGCATGAACGAGACAAGGATAGGGTTCCTTAAAGTCGTTAATAAAATGGGAGCCAGAATAGAGGTTAATAACAAGAAAACTATTTGTGGTGAATCAGTAGCGGATTTAAGGGTAAAATATTCAAGACTTAAGGGTGTAAAAGTACCAGAAAGTCTTGTTGCTTCTATGATTGACGAATTCCCTATTTTGTCTGTATTGGCAGCCTTAGCCGAAGGTAAAACTGAAATGAACCAAATAGCGGAACTGAAAGTAAAAGAAAGCGATAGGATTGTTTCAATGTGCAAAGGCTTGAGACAATGTGGAGTTGATGTTAATTTCGGAGAAGACTATATGACCGTCAAAGGAATGAAAGAAATTAGAGGCGGGCAATTAATAAATACATTTAATGATCATAGAATAGCTATGTCGTTTATTTGTCTTGCTCAAGTAGCTCAAAAACCTATTACGATCAGCGAGACTAATTCAATAAGCACAAGTTTTCCTGAGTTTATTGAAAAGTTCAAAGAAATTGGAGCAAATTTATCAAACCAAATGAACCAATAATAGTAGCAGTAGACGGTCTTTCAGCTTCAGGAAAAGGTACTATTGGAAAGATAATTTCCAAACATCTAGGGGTTCAGTATCTTGATACTGGTCTGCTTTATCGTGCATTAGCATACAAATTTTTAATATCGAAAAGTACTGTCTCTTCTGACAAAGCAGTTTTTTTTGCAAAAAATATCGAGCTAAAAGACCTTGATAACCCCGAACTTAGGTTTGAGAATTGTGGTAACTTGGCAAGCGAGCTCGCGGAAAGTCACAGAATAAGGCAAGCGTTGATATATTTTCAAAGAAACTTTCCTCATGAAAATGACGGTGCCGTTTTAGATGGAAGAGATATAGGAAGTGTTATCTTCCCTAATGCCGATATAAAGTTTTTTGTCACTGCAGATGTAGTGGTAAGAGCTCAGCGGCGCAAAGACCAATATAAAAAAATGGGGCAAGAATATTCCGTCAGAGATATTGCAAACAAACTTCAGGAAAGAGATGAAAGAGACAAAACTCGAAAAGTTTCACCATTGATTTGCACGCCAGACGCAATTATTTTTGATAACTCCAAAGGCTCTTTAGATAGATTGAATAAAGAAATTATTGAAATTGTGGAAAAAAAGTATAAAAGTCTTAATCTTAGAATAAATAACATGAAGATGAGTTGAATAATCTAGTCTTTTTTGAGGAGATAGTTAATGGAAACAGCTAATAACATGGCTGAATTTGAAGCCCTACTTGAGCAGAGTTTTGAGAGTGGGACACCTAAAGAGAACACTGTTGTAAATGGTAAAATTATTGCTATTGAAGCAGGCCAAGCCATAATCGATATTGGTTACAAGATGGAAGGCCGCGTTGACATTAGAGAATTTGCAAGCTCTGCCAATAAAGATGCAGAGTTAAAAATTGGGGATCAGGTAGAAGTGTACTTAGAGCGCGTTGAAAATGCTAAAGGTGAGGCTGTTGTAAGTAGGGAAAAGGCTAGAAGAGAAGAGGCTTGGGATAAATTAGAAAAAGCTTCAAAAACAGAAGAGAGAGTGGATGGTATTATTTTTGGTAAAGTTAAGGGAGGTTTTACTGTCGATTTAGATGGAGCAATTGCATTCCTACCAGGAAGCCAAGTTGATGTACGTCCTATAAAAGACACGTTGCCTTTGATGAATGTTCCACAACCATTTCAAGTGTTGAAGATGGATAGAAAACGAGGGAACATAGTGGTGTCTAGGCGGGCTGTATTAGAGGAGTCTCGAGCGGAACAGAGAGCAGAACTTGTTGGGAATTTAGCGGAAGGAAATACCGTCGACGGTATAGTTAAAAACATAACAGATTATGGTGCTTTTGTAGATCTCGGAGGGCTTGATGGACTTTTGCACGTGACAGATATTGCTTGGAAGAGAATCAATCACCCTTCTGAGGTTTTGAATCTTGGAGACACCATCAGGGTTCAAATTATAAAAGTAAATAAGGAGACCAATAGGATAAGTCTTGGAATGAAACAATTGGAAGATGATCCATGGTCTGATGTTGAGGCGAGGTTCCCTATTGGCTCAAACCAGAAGGGAACAGTAACCAATATAACAGATTATGGAGCATTTGTTGAGTTAGAAGCTGGTGTTGAGGGGCTTGTACATGTTTCAGAGATGTCTTGGACAAAGAAGAATGTTCATCCAGGAAAAATATTGTCAACCAGCCAAGAGGTAGAGGTTATGGTGCTCGAACTTGATAAGGAAAAGAGAAGAGTAAGTTTAGGGCTTAAACAAATCCAAGGAAACCCATGGCAGAACTTTGCTCAGGCCAATACGACAGGATCTGTTCTTGAGGTAGAAGTTAAGAATATAACAGAGTTTGGCCTATTTGTTGGTTTAGGAGATGATATAGATGGTATGATACATTTATCAGATTTGGATTGGGAAAGGTCAGGGGAAGAGGCACTCAAGGACTATAAAAAAGGAGACCTTATAAAAGCCAAAGTGACTGATATAGACGTTGAGAAAGAAAGAATTTCATTATCAATAAAGGCACTTGAAAGAGACCCTTTTGATGAATTTTCAAAAATTGTAAAGAAAGGTAGTACGCTCACTGCCGTAGTGTCGAAGGTTGATGAAGCTGGAATAGAAGTTAATTGCGATGGAGTAAAAGGTTTTATTAAGCGCTCTGATCTATCTAGAGATAGAAATGAACAAAGACCCGACAGGTTTTCTGAAGGTGACAAAATTGATGCCAAAGTAGTAAATTTAGATAAATCTTCTAGGAAGCTAAATCTCTCAATTAAGGCATTGGAGCTAGCAGAGGAGCAAGAAGCAGTTGAGCAATACGGGTCGACAGATTCTGGTGCCTCTTTAGGGGACATTCTTGGCGCTGCGCTAAAAGACCAAGACAACAAAAGCTAGCAGATGTCCATTGAGGCTGAATTCTTCGAGCAAGCAAAAAAACGAGCTAGAAGAAACGGATTTTTATTTGCATTACTTCTTATAGCGTTAGCATTAATAGCAGTGATGATATTGAATATCGTATTTGAGTATGACAAAAAAGGCCCACACATAGCAAGAATAAAAATTGAGGGCCCCATTTTTGATGATTTTGGTTTAAATAGACTTATATATAAATTAGAATCAGATGAAAACGTAAAGGCTGTAATCGTTCATATTAATAGCCCGGGTGGCTCTGTGGTTGGAGCTGAGTCCACGTTTGTGGCTTTATCTCAACTTAGTGAAGAAAAGCCGTCTGCGGCTGTGTTGGGCGAGACAGCTACCTCCGGTGGTTATTTAATAGCAGTGGCAACAGACCAAATAATCTCTCGATCCAATACATTGACAGGATCTATAGGAGTAGTGCTTCAATATCCAGATCTTTCGAAACTACTCAAAAATATTGGAGTTGACATAAAAACTCTAAGATCATCGGATCTAAAGGCTTCAATTAATTATTTTGAAAAACCAACAACTAAAGCTATTGAGGAACATAAACAAGTCATAGACGAGACTTTTTTATGGTTTAAAGAATTAGTCGCTCAAAAAAGAAAGCTAACGGATGTTAATTTGGAAAAAGTATCTCAGGGAGGAATTTTCACTGGAAGGAAAGCTAGAGAATTAGGTTTAGTTGACCTTATTGGAGGCGAAAGAGAGGCTGTTCAATATTTAGAAGAGAAAATAAACATCAAAGCGATCCCGTTGGTAGACTGGGTCTCTAATAAAGAAAGTTCATCGCTATTTGACTTAATTTTCCGAGAAGTTGACATATCTAACTTTAGAAAAAACTTTTTATCAAATAGTGGCTTCAGGTTATATTCAATTCTTTCCTGATGAATATTATTTTTGTATAATTTACCAAACAGTTCAATAGGTAACATATGATTAAATCAGACCTTATAAAAAAATTGGCAGAGGACAACCCACACCTATACTACAGAGATGTAGAAAAAATCGTCGGCACTATCTTTGATGAGATCATAATTGCGTTAGAAAATGGAAACAGAGTAGAATTGCGTGGATTCGGAGCATTTTCAACAAAAGATAGGAAAGCTAGAAGGGCGAGAAACCCAAAAACGGGCTCTGGTGTAGATGTTGATCAAAAAACGATCCCTTTTTTTAAGTGTGGTAAGGGTCTGAGGCAGAAACTAAACGAAGCTTAGTTTATGAGGCTCGGGCGTTATATTACGGGTGTTATTTTTTTATCCCTCTTTATTTTATTTGCGATAGCAAACGACGATATGGTGAGAATAAACTTTCCTGGAATTCTATATCTAGGTATTGATAAGAGTATATATTTGCCAATTTATTTGTTGATCTCTTCAGCAGTATTTGTTGGGATTATAATTGGAGCTTTAATGGAATATTTAAGAAATGTACGGTTTCGAAAGTCTTTTAATAAAAAAAACAAAGAGCTTTTGAAGATCGAACAAGAATTACACAAAAGCAAAGAAAAGTTTCTAACGGAAGAGGAAAAGATTTTTAACCTTTTAGATTAACCCATGCAATGTATAGTTAAAATTTGTGGTATTACTTGTGAAGAAGACCTCAAGGCTGCTAAAGAGCTTGGAGCAAGCTTTGTCGGCTTTGTGCTGGAAGAAAAGTCAAAGAGATACATTAACTTAAGAAGATTAAAGTCACTTTCTATGATTACTCGTGAACCTTTGAAGTCAGTTGCATTATTGGTTGATCCTTCTGATGATTTCCTGGAAAGGTTGCTTATGAGTTCCAAAGTTGACTATATACAGCTTCATGGAGAAGAATCTCCAGAGAGAGTGGAAGAGATAGCAAAGATAACCAATGTTCCTTTGATAAAAGCTATTGGTGTTGAAAAAGAGAGTGATCTCCTTAGTATTAGGAAGTATGAAGATTCTGTAGATTACATTTTGTTGGACTCCAAAGTAAAAGAAGATCGGTATTTAAAGGGAGGTAGAGGAATTAGCTTTAATTGGGACATTATTGGGGGATTTAATTTCAACAAGCCGTGGTTTTTGGCTGGAGGATTGAATGCAAATAATGTTATAAATGCGATAAAGGTTACCGGTGCCAGAATGTTAGACGTTTCAACTGGAGTAGAAACTAAACCAGGTAAAAAAAGTTTTGACAAAATGAGAACATTTATTGGAAGGGCAAATGGAGAATTTATTTAAAGATTCCGGTTCGAATAGTTTTCGAAACGGACCTGATGACAAGGGTCGTTTTGGGGATTATGGAGGCAGATTCGTTTCAGAGACTCTTATGCCTTTGATCATAGAATTAGAAAGAAGTTACCGAGAACTTAAGAAAGACGATGACTTTTGGAAAGAATATGAGGAACTATTAAATAATTACGTTGGCAGACCTAGTCCGATGTATTTTGCAGAGAGACTTACCTCATATCTGAAAGGGCCAAAGATATATTTCAAGCGGGACGAATTGAACCATACTGGAGCGCATAAAATTAACAATGTAATTGGGCAACTCTTATTAGCTAAAAGAATGGGAAAAAAAAGGATAATCGCTGAAACAGGAGCTGGTCAGCATGGTGTGGCAACGGCAACAGTCTGTGCCAGATTTGGCTTAGAGTGTATCGTTTTTATGGGGGAAACTGATGTGAAGAGACAAGCTCCAAATGTTTTTAGGATGAAATTATTAGGTGCGGAGATTAGATCCGTAACATCCGGTAGGGGAACACTTAAGGATGCTATGAATGAAGCTTTAAGAGATTGGGTGTCTAATGTTGATAATACTTTTTATTGTATAGGGACAGTTGCCGGTCCTCACCCCTATCCTACAATGGTTAGAGATTTTCAATCGATAATTGGGCGAGAAGCTAGATTTCAATTAAAAAAAATGGAAGGAAGAGCCCCGGATACCATTGTGGCTTGTATCGGTGGTGGCTCAAACGCTATAGGACTTTTTCATGAATTTTTAGATGATGAAGCTATTGATATAATTGGAGTTGAGGCTGGAGGAGAAGGTATAGATAGCAGAATGAAGCACGCTGCCTCATTGACGGGAGGTTCTCCTGGTGTGCTTCATGGGAATAAAACATATTTGTTGCAAGATCCGGAGGGACAAATAATTGAAGGGCACTCTATATCTGCAGGCCTTGATTACCCAGGAATAGGTCCAGAGCATTCATGGCTTAATGATCTCGGGCGAGTAAAGTATGTTTCCGTAACTGACTTTGAGGCACTTGATGCTTTCAAGCTATGCTGTAGATTAGAAGGAATTATTCCAGCCCTGGAACCCAGTCACGCACTGGCCCATGTAATTAAAATTGCTCCCAAATTGCCAGACGACAAAATCATTTTGCTTAATATGTGTGGAAGGGGAGACAAAGATATTTTCACTGTAGCTAAAAGATTAAATGTTTCTCTGGATAGCTAAGTTAGTATTTTTCTGGATTATTTTCTCAAAATCTTCACAGAAGGTCTGAAGTATAATTGAGACTTTGTCTCTTTCAGTACTAGAAAAATTTGACAAGACAAAATGAGATACTTCTTCCTTTGTTTTTGGGCGACCTATTCCGAAACGTACTCTGTTAAAATCTTTTGTTTGCAAATGCTGTGATATGGATCTAACTCCCTTATGTCCTGCATCACCCCCCCCCTGCTTTATTTTCACTTCCCCAAAACCTAAATCAATATCATCATATATAACAAATATATCTGCTTCCTTAATTTTGAAAAACTGCTTAAACTTTGCTACACAAACGCCAGAAATATTCATGAAAGTTTGTGGCTTTACTAGGATTATTTTCTCAAAACCAAAGAATCTGCTCGCAAACACTCCATCAAGTTTAGTTCTCCAATCCTCAAATTGATAGTGTGCAGACAATTTATCTAATGCCATAAATCCTATATTGTGTCTGTTATTCAGATATTCTGAACCAGGATTACCGAGACCAACTAATAACTTCACCTGCTAAGAATATCCACTTTACTCTGGAGCGTTAGCTTCTTTTTCTTCTTCACTTGCATCAGTGTCTGTATCCCCGGAGCCTCCGCCTTCATTTTCACTTGACTTCAATCCACTTGGAGCCTGTATATTTGCGATAACAAAGTCTCTTCCTTTTATTGTGGTTTCAGTCCCAGATGGAAGAACAACGTTTGATATAGTTATGGTATCACCAACCTCAAAATCTTCAATATCTACCTCCAGTACCGATGGAATCGCCATAGCATTTACAAGCAATTCCACCTCAGGCCTAACAACAGTCAAAACGCCACCTCTTTTAATTCCCTTGCATATATCCTGGTTATTAAAAACAACTGGTATAAACAATTTAATGCGGGCTGTTTTTGACAAGCGCATAAAATCAAGGTGAGTGGGAAGGTCCTTCACAACATGCTTTTGAATGTCTCTACAAATTACTTGTACAGTTTTCTCTTCTATTGTCAGATTAATTAACGTTGACATAAACCTTCCTGCGTTAAGCTTTTTTAATAATTCATTGAACTTAACGTTTATGTTTAAAGGCTTTTCTGATCCCCCATAAACAACACCAGGAACGAGGTCGTTCCTCCTAGCTTCTCTTGCGGCTCCTTTCCCAATGTTCTCTCTTAAAGTCGCTGATAAAGACAAGTTATCGTTCATGTTGATAATCCCTAATGAAATCTACTAGAGTTAATATATTAGTTCGGTCTGAAGGTCAAAATTTTTTTATTTAAAGTGAATTGATTTTGAGAGTTCGCTTATAAAGACAGACACTTCACTATCCGTTGCTCCCTTTTGGATTGTTTCGATAATGGCTGAACCAACTACAACTCCATCAGCTGCGGTAGAGATTGCCTTTGCGTCTTGTGGAGTTTTTATTCCAAAACCCACACAAACAGGTAGGTCAGTATGTCTTTTTATTCTATCTACCTCACTTGCCACAATTTGCTTAACTGGCACCTTTGTTCCGGTAACTCCTGCCACTGACACATAATAAAGAAAGCCACTGGAATTATTTAGTAGGGTCGGCAGCCTTTCGTTATCACTAGTAGGTGTTAGTAATCGAATAAAATGAAGGTTATGGGTTAAACAAAAAACACACAATTCATTATCCTCCTCAGGAGGTAAATCAACGATTATAAGTCCATCGACCCCAAGATCTTTTATTTTTATTATGAAATTTTCTGACCCAAACTTGTGTATGGGGTTGTAATATCCCATAAGAATAATTGGAGTGCTTTTGTCGATCTTTCTGAACCCCTCAATCATTTCATATAAGAAGTTCATCTTAAATCCAGCCTTTAATGCCTCATGTCCGGCATCCTGAATAATTTTTCCATCAGCCATTGGGTCGGTAAATGGCATCCCAATTTCAATAATATCTGCCCCAAGGCCAGGTAATTTATTTAGTAGACTTTTTGAGTAACCTATATTTGGAAACCCTCCCATTATAAATGGAATGAAAGCTTTTTGATTTTCTTTATTTAATTGGTAAAATTTTTTATTAATCCTTGACATGATTGGTCTATTTAAATTATTCACAAAAGTTGTTCTTTTTTAGACTACTAAATTAAATTAGTTAAGTGTTTTTTATAGTAATATTTTTACAAGGAAATAGATGAAATGGGTTTTAAGACAGGGATTATCGGTCTACCTAATGTAGGAAAGTCAACGTTATTTAATGCACTGACAAAATCTAACAGTGCACAAGCTGCAAATTTCCCATTCTGTACAATAGACCCGAATATTGGTGAAGTTATGGTTCCAGATCAAAGGCTTCTCCAGTTGTCTAAAATTTCTGTTTCCAAAGAAACAACACCAACAAAGATGACTTTTATTGATATTGCCGGTTTAGTAAAAGGGGCATCTAAAGGGGAAGGTTTAGGAAATAAGTTCTTGGCAAATATACGAGAGTGTGACGCGTTGGCACATGTCACGAGATGTTTTGATGACGAAAATATAACACATGTTAATAATATTATTGATCCAGTAGCGGATATAGAAATCATTGACACTGAGCTTTTATTGGCAGATTTAGAGAGCGTAACTAAACAAATAGAAAACTTTAAAAAAAGAAGTGGAAAAAAAAATGATGAAATTCTGAGTCTTGCATTTCTAGAAAAAGTTCTGGGCCTTTTAGAAATTGGTACTCCTGTAAGGCAAGGAACCTTTTCTAAAGAAGAGTTGAAAATGCTGAACTTTTCTCAATTTTTAACCTCAAAACCTATCTTGTTTATCTGTAATGTCGATGAAAATAGCATTAAAGAAGGTAACAGACACTCAAAAAAAGTAGAGGCTCTAGCGAATACCTTAGAAGCGCGAACGTTGAATATTTCAGTTTCAATTGAGCAAGAGCTCAGCGAAATATCTGACGAAAAAGAGCTTGAAGAATTTTTATTTGAAATGGGATTGGACTGTACCGGACTGGAACAATTAATAAAGACTGGATATAGCATTTTAGAATTGTGTACATATTTTACTTCTGGTCCAAAGGAAACCAGAGCTTGGACGATTGGTAATTCTACTTTTGCTCCTGATGCTGCTGGAAAGATCCATACTGACTTTAAAAAAGGTTTTATACGAGCAGAAACAGTAAGCTATACCGATTTCTTGTCGGCGGGTGGTTGGCTAAAAGCTAAAGAGTTAGGAAAGGTAAGAAGTGAAGGAAAAGAATATTTAGTTAAAGATGGCGATATAATGAACTTTCTATTCAGCTCTTAAAATTCAATACTGAATTTTCACAAGGTATAAGCCACCTGGTGGAGCCAATGCCGCACACTGACCCCTTTCTTTAGACAAGAGTATTTCCTGTATTTTTTGTGGTGCCCACATTCCACTCCCAACTTTTTCCAAACAGCCTACAATACTTCGAACCTGATTATGCAGAAAGGATCTTGCTGACAAATTAAAGTGATAAATAATTCCATCTCTTATTTTTTCAGAGTGAATACTAATTGTTTCCATTGTCTTTATGGGGCTAGATGCCTGACAAATCGAGGATCTAAAGGTTGTAAAATCGTGTTTACCTATGAGATAATTAGCGGCTACCTCTATTTTGGATATATTCAATGCGTGCCTCACATGCCAAAACTGGCCTCTTTCAAAAGTCAAATCTGTTGTTCTAGAAAAAACCTTGTAGGTATAGTGCCGCCTTGTTGCAGAAAAGCGGGCATGAAAGTTTGCACTTACTTCTTCCACATCCAATATCGAAATAGGATATTTGTTTAGGTAATAATTTATTGCCTTTTTCACAGTTTCGTGGTCACGGTAAGTTTTTAAGTCAACATGAGCAACCTGCCCAATAGCGTGCACGCCAGCATCCGTTCTTCCTGCCCCAACAAAATTTTCACAATGTAAATCGAGTTTTTTTATTGCATCAAATATTACTCCTTGTACGGTTTTTATATCCTTTTGTATCTGCCAGCCGTGAAATGGTGAACCATCGTATTCTATAGTAAGCGCATACCTATACATTTTTTCAGTTTATAAAAAGTGTTCTAATGTCGAAAAACCAAATTTCTAGAGAAGTATTTAATTGTATATAAACTATTTTTCTACTAAAAAACTATTAAAAAAAGTTAAAAACCAAAATGTCATCAAACGAAAAAGATTATAAAGAAACGTTATTTTTACCAGATACAAAGTTTCCAATGAGAGCCAATCTCCCTGAAAGGGAAAAAGCGTGGCTCGACCGTTGGGAACAATTAGAAATATACAAAAAACTCAGAGAGAACTCGAGCAATAGGAAAAATTTTGTTCTTCATGACGGCCCCCCTTATGCAAATGGAAACCTGCATATTGGGCATGCGTTAAATAAGATTCTGAAAGATTTTGTAACAAGAAGCCAACAGGTTTTGGGTAATAACAGTGTTTATGTCCCAGGGTGGGATTGTCATGGACTGCCTATTGAGTGGAAGATTGAAGAAAAGTATAGAGAAAAAGGTAAATCGAAAGAAGACATACCTATAAACAGGCTTCGTGAAGACTGTAGAACTTTTGCAAACCATTGGATAGAAGTTCAGAAAGAAGAATTTAAAAGATTAGGAGTAACGGGAGATTGGGAAAATCCCTATTCCACCATGGATTTTACCAGTGAGGCGGTAATCTCTGAAGAGTTTGTAAAACTGGTTATGAAGGGAGTCGTTTACAGGGGATCCAAACCCGTAATGTGGTCTCCAGTCGAGAAAACGGCGCTTGCCGAGGCAGAGATTGAGTATAGAGATCACCGCAGCACAACGATATGGGTTAGGTTCAGAGTAGTCTCTGGTAGTTTAAAGGGTTCCGATGTTATAATATGGACTACGACACCCTGGACCATACCTTCAAATAAGGCAGTAGCTTTCAACAAATCAATAAAATACGGGCTTTATGAGATAGAAGGAGTTCAGGACCAAAGTTGGGCCAGACCTAGAGACAAAATAATACTTGCTGATAAGCTTGCAGAAGAAACGATGATGAAATCTAGGGTCACAAAGCACAAAAAAATAAAAGAGCTGAGCTTTGGAGACCTTAACGAAGCTGTTTTAAGCCACCCTTTTGCAAAACTTGAAGGTGCTGAAACCTTTTGGGATTATACTGTTCCCTTAGTTGAAGCTGATCACGTTACCGACGAGGCTGGGACTGGTTTCGTACACATTGCACCAAGCCACGGAGCAGAAGATTTTGAAGTTTTCCTTAAACGAGGGTGGCTATCACGTATGACAAATAATATCGAAGATGATAGTAGCTTTGCGTCCTTTGTACCGTTTTTTAAGGGCCTTCAAATATTTAACAAAAAGGGAAAAGAAGGAGAAGGCAATAGGGCTGTAATTAATAAATTAATAGAGGCAAATAAGCTAATTGCTAGAGGCATCTTGGAACACTCATACCCTCATAGCTGGCGATCAAGAGCACCAGTAATTTTCAGGAATACCCCTCAATGGTTCGTTAATATAGATAAGGATCTCAAAGACGATAAAGAAGCATGTGGTAAAACAATAAGAGAAAGAGCACTCTACTCAATAGATAAATTGGTGGAGTGGGTACCAAAAAGTGGTAGAAATAGGCTTTTCAGCATGGTATCGGCAAGACCAGATTGGGTTTTATCTAGGCAACGAGCATGGGGTGTTCCCTTAACGTGCTTCATAAAAAAAGGATTGAGCCCTGATCATGAGGAATTCATTCTTAAGGATAAAAAACTTAATGAAAGAATAACCAACATACTAAAAAAGGAGGGAGCAGATGCTTGGTTTCAAGAGGGAGCTAAGGAACGATTTTTAGAAGGACTATATCCTGCCGGCGAATATGAGCAAGTGACAGACATTCTTGACGTCTGGTTTGACTCTGGGTCGACACACGCTTATGTTCTCCGAGACAGATCAGATGGGAAGTGGCCAGCTGACTTGTATCTTGAGGGAACAGATCAGCATAGGGGTTTTTTTCATTCGTCCCTCTTGCAATCATGTGGAACTCAGGGTAAAGCACCGTATCTAGGGGTATTAACGCATGGTTTCATCCTTGATGAAAAGGGTTTCAAGATGTCTAAGTCACTTGGTAATACTGTAAGCCCTCAACAGGTTATTAAGCAGTTTGGAGCTGATATACTTAGATTATGGGTTGCCCAAAGTGACTACACGGTAGACTTGAGGATAGGCGATGAAATTTTAAAAGGCGTGACCGATAGTTATCGAAAACTAAGGAACACAGCAAGATTTTTGTTAGGAAATTTAGGTACATACTCTGATCAAGAAGATATTTCATATAACGAACTACCTGATCTTGAAAAGTATATCCTTCACAGAGTTTGTGAAGTAGATAGAAAAATAAGAGCTTCTTACAAAAATTATTCTTTCCAATCAGTGTTCCAGACTTATTTCCAATTTTGCACCCAGGATCTTTCGGCTTTCTATTTCGATATTCGAAAAGATGTTTTATACTGCGACGAAGAGAATAGTTTAAAAAGAAAAGCCACGCTTAAAATACTTGATATCTTGTTCTTCAGATTGACAACCTGGTTTTCTCCAATTCTACCGTTTACAATGGAAGAGGTTTATTTAGAAAGATTTCCTGAAGCAGAGAATTCGGTACACTTACTCGATATTCCTACTAACCAGAAAAAATGGTATAATCCAGAATATGTGAAGCACTGGGATAAAATTAGAAACGTCAGACGAGTCGTCAATGGGGCTATTGAAGTGCTAAGACAAGATAAGGTAATAGGCTCAAGTTTAGAGGCCTCTCCCATTATCTATATAAAAGACAAAGAGCTTTTTGAACTAATAAAGCCAGTTGATATGAGTGAAGTATGTATTACATCGGGAGTAAATGTCGAATTTTCCAAAACTTCCATCCCTGGTTCCTGTTTTATGCTCAATGATGTTAATGATGTTGGAGTAATTTGCAAAACTGCTGAAGGGAAAAAGTGTCAACGGTGCTGGACGTTCAACATGTCACTAGACGAGAGTGATCATGACTTGTGCGATCGTTGTTATCAAGCCGTAAATTTAAATTCTAAATGATGTTTTAGTTTGCTCTCTCTCTAGGATGCGTTGACTTATAAACTTGTAGTAGCCTCTTTTGCTCTATCTGAGTGTATATTTGTGTGCTACTTAATGCGGAGTGACCGAGAAGTTTTTGAATGCTACGCAAGTCAGTGCCCGCATTTAATAAGTGGGTGGCGTAAGAATGTCTTAAAGAGTGTGGTGTAGTTGATGAAGGAAGACCAATTGAGTCCCTTGCTCTTTCCATAGCCTTCTGAAAAGTTCTAGACAACATTCTTTTTCCCCTTATTCCAAGAAAAACATATTCGCTACTTGAAATAGAGTAAGGACACTGTTTTTTGTAATTTTCAATTGCTTGATTGGTAATACTAAGAATTGGAACCATCCGCTCTTTTTTTCCTTTACCCTTAACCAAGACACTTATGCTTAAAGGCAATGCATTTGTTTTTAAATCTATTGCTTCTGAAATCCTAAGACCACATGTATATAATAATAGAAAGATGGCTTGGTTTCTGGATATTATCCAGCGCTGCTCTTTTTTGTTTTCAAAGGCGCAAAATAGTTTTTTTATGTCATTAATCGCTATTGGTCTTGGAAGTTTTTTATCTTTTTTGGGAGAATCTAATTTTGAGATAGCTGAGTTGAAAATATTGTGGGAGTTCTCTAACCATTGGAAAAAGCTTTTCAAGCTAGATATTTTTCTGGAAAGTGATGCAGCTTTTAAAGACCTATTTCGAAGGTTTAAAATCCATAACCTAATTGTATGGGAATTTATATGTGAAAGATCAGACTTTAAAACTGCTTCGGACTCTTTAAATGAAAAATTAAGAAAATCTTTCAAGTCTAGTGAGTATGCTTTAACTGAGTTCTCAGAAAGATTTCTCAAGTTTATGTTATATGATGCCCACTCCTTTATTAAGCAGTTTAACTCTATCTTCATCTGAATAATAAGCTTTCCATATGCTTGGATATTACCTGAGCAAAAAAATCTAGATAGTCTGTAGATTGATCAACAGAAAAAGTAGTCTTATCAGCTGATTCAAAGAAAACTAAACCTTTAAAGTTGTTATTAACTAAAAGGGAAATAATGGCTTCAGATTTTGTGTTTTCGTCTCTAGTAATTATTCCATTATTCTCTTTTTTTTTGTCGTCAACTAAATTTTTGAGACGAACGGTTTTTCCTTTTGTTATTCCATTTCTCTCAACAAATCTGATGATTTCCTCATCAGATTTCAATATACAGTTTTCAATGTTGGTATTAGAGAAGGTATTATTGCTTATCACTAATTTTATAACATCTACCCCTAATATTGTTGTAACTTTTAAACATAAAAATTTTAAAAGTGCTTCTACATCTTTTGTTTCAATAGCTTCCAAACAACATTTATGGATTTTCTTTATTGCTGATTGATTTTCGTAAGCATATTTAATTATATGACTGTTAGTATTCTTTAACTTCTCCACTTTCTCCCCTAGTTTTTTTAAGAAAATATTTCTTATATCCACCAGATTTTCTTCATCTTGGAAATCTGAGCTCTTTAAAAGGGCAAGCAATAATTCCCTATCCAGTAAAATTAAGTCTGGATTTTCTAATATTTTTTGCCGTTCTTCAGGAACTAATTCAATTTTATTCATGTATCTTTTAGGTTATAGATTGCCCAGTTTTTTCCCAGTCAGATGTAAATTGCTTTAAACCTGAGTCAGTTAGAGAATGCTTTGCAAGCCTTTCAAAAATATCTACTGGGATTGTTGCAACATCTGCTCCAAGGCAAGCACATTGTTTTACATGATTAATTGTGCGTATAGACGCCGCCAGTATTTTAGTCGGAAACTTATAGTTAGAATAAATTAACTTTATGTCAGAAATCAAATCTACCCCTTCAAGATTTAAATCATCTAAACGGCCTATAAAAGGGCTGACATACTCCGCACCGGCTTTTGCGGCTAAAAGAGCCTGGGACGCTGAAAAACATAGAGTCATATTCACGCTTATACCTTTTTTGGATAACGCATTACACGCCCCTAATCCATCCCAAGTAATTGGTAGTTTAACGGTGACATTTTTTGCTATCTCGGAAAGCTTTATTCCCTCTTCAACCATTTTTTCTGAGTCTAGTGCTGATACCTCTGCGCTTACAGAGCCAGGGACTATTTCTGCCAATTCAGATATAACCTCTATCATGTTTTTTCCTGATTTTAATATTATAGACGGATTTGTTGTTATTCCATCTATAAGACCAAGATCACTGAATTTACGTATCTTATCAATGTCTGAACCGTCCAAAAAAAGTTGCATGAAATCTTATCCAAATTAATGTATTTTCTTGGACTTTAGTCTATATGGTGATTTATTTCAAAGAAAAAGAAAAAGTATAAACTCAGATAAATGGCATTTGAAAAACAGGTTGGTGTTATCTTCACAAATCCAAAGCTTCCAGTTTTGGACTACAGTACTACAGATGAAAATATTGAAATTGGTAGTTTAGTTGAAGTACCCTTAGGCTCAAAAGTTGTCATCGGCGTTGTTTGGAGCGCTGGAGATACAAAGTTTGATCACACTCGACTTAAGCAGATTATCGGAACTGTTAATAATATAAAATTAGGCTCTGAGTTCATCTCTTTCTTGAAGAGGGCAAGTGCATACACGTTGTCCCCAATACAATCTTTCTTAAAAATGGCTGTCCAAAGTTTAAAATTTCATGAATATCAAAAGGCGCCTATTGCCTATAAGCTTAATAACTCTAGTCATCTTCAAATCACACCGCGCCAAAAAGAAGTAGTTACTTACATTAAAGAGCAACCTGACAGAGTCGCTCAATATAACAAAATAAAGAAAGATCTAGGAGTTAGTTTTTCAGTTTTAAAAAGCTTGGAAAAAAAGGGAGTGTTATTGAAAGGTACCGACAATAAATTTAAACCAAAAAAAATGTCTCATGAGCCAATTGTTTTATCTGCTGAACAGAGACAAGCTGTTTCAAAAATAAGAGAAAAGTATGTAGAGAAAGAGTTTCAGTCATGGCTGTTATTTGGTGTCACAGGGTCTGGTAAAACCGAGGTTTATTTGAATCTAGCGAGTGAGTGCATAGAAAAAGGATACCAAGTCCTCGTTTTATTACCCGAAATTTCTTTAACCGTCGATTTCAAGCAGCGTATTGTAAATAGATATGGAGCAATGTCAGGTGAGTGGCATTCACAACTTTCTTTAAACGAAAGACGAAGGGTGTTTGAGAACGTAGCAAACGGCAGTTTGAAACTTCTGGTGGGAGCCAGATCGGCATTATTTTTACCATTTAAAAATTTAAGCCTTATCATTGTCGACGAAGAGCATGACCCTTCCTATAAGCAAGAGGAAGCGCCAATTTATAATGCAAGAGATCTTGCAGTCCTAAGAGCTTCAATTTTGAAATCACAAATTATTTTATCTTCAGCTACTCCCAGTATCGAGACGTGGCATAATTGTAGGTTAGGTAAGTATCATAAAGTTGACCTTCTAAAACGGTTTGGAGAATTTAATGAACCGAGAGTGACTTTAATTGATATGAATGTTGAAGAAACCCCAAAAAATAGTTGGATATCTGTTCCAATAATTGATCAGATGAGGTTAAGTTTAGAAAAAAAAGAGCAGATCCTGATTTTTTTAAATAGAAGGGGCTATGCGCCCATTGCATTTTGTACTGCATGCAAAATTTCTTTAGCGTGCAAAAACTGCAGTACAAAGCTTGTTTATCATAAGACAAAAAATTGCTACATGTGCCATATCTGTGGATACAGAGTTTCAGACACAGCAAAGTGTGTTAAGTGTAAATCTGCTGATAACTTCGTACCTATTGGGCCAGGGGTTGAAAGAATAAGAGATGAGGTTTCAAAACTATTTCCTGATGCTTCATCAAAGATTTTTTCTTCAGATAATTTTTCAAAGGGAGAAAAAAATTTAGAAGATATGGATAAAATAAAGTCAGGGGATATTAATATCATCATAGGCACTCAATTGGTCTCTAAAGGGTATAATTTTCCGTATTTAAAACTTGTCGCCGTAATTGATGCAGATATGGGGCTGAACGCTGGGGATCACAGGGTAATGGAGAAGAGCTACCAAGTTATTAAACAGGTAGTTGGAAGAGCAGGTCGGTATGCCTCTGATGGGAGAGCATTGATCCAAACTTGGATGCCACGACACCCTGTTTTACAAGCGTTACTGAAGGATCATGGAGAAAAATTTCTCAATATTGAGTTAGAACAGAGAATAGAGGCAAATGTTCCACCTCATGGAAAATTTATATCCCTAATAGTATCAGGAAAAGAGGAGAGTGCACTAATTAATTTTGGTACTAAATTAAAAAATCAATTTAACTCCCTAAATTTGCAAGACTTTGAGATTTTTGGCCCTGCAGTTGCACCGATCTCAAGAATAAAAAATAAAACGAGAGTGAGATTATTAATAAAGTCGAATAAAATAACAAAAATATCGCAGATTGAAGTACGAGATTGGCTGAAAAATATTTCAGTCCCAAATAATATCTACTTTAGTATAGACATTGATCCATATAATTTCTATTAGTTCAGAATAATTATTGTTTAAAAAGACTGATGCAAAATTTTAATAGTAAAATAAAACCACTCTCCCATTTTCATAAGATCCCTTTGTATCAAAGTGGAGAAAGTACCATTTTGGGAAAAGAAAATGTAATAAAGTTGAGTGCGAACGAGAACATGAATGGCCCATGTAATGAGGTGCTAAATCAGATCGCTCACTATTCCAAAAACATTTTTGAGTATCCAGATAGCAATCACTTTGTACTACGAAGCAAAATAGGCATGCTTCATAATATCGATCCTGATAGAATAATTTGTGGAGCTGGGTCTGATGAGATTATTCAGTTATTATGTCGTTGTTTTTGTGAGAAAAATGATGAGGTTATTTATACGGAGCACGGGTTTTTAATGTATAAGCTATCTGCCTTAGCTACTGGAGCGAAACCAGTAGAGATAAAGGAAACTAACCGTACCGCGTCGATAGACAATATATGTGCAGGTGTCACGAGTAGAACAAAAATAATTTTTTTGGCAAACCCAAATAATCCTACTGGGACTATGATTTCAGCAACTGAAATAGATAAGCTCCTAAATAAAATCCCTGAGAATATCTTACTTGTTTTAGACGGAGCTTATGCAGAATATGTAAATTCTTTTGATGGGGGGATTTCGTTAGTAAATAAGTTTGCAAATCTTTTTGTGACTAGAACGTTTTCTAAAATATTTGGACTTGGTGGATTGCGAGTTGGGTGGGGCTATGGTGCTAAAGACATAATAGATGTTTTGAATTCAGTCCGATCACCTTTTAACGTATCATCCCTAGGTTTAAAAATGGCAGAATTAAGTGTTGAAGATGTAAATTTCGTCAACGAACAAAGAGAGCTCAATAAAGTAAATAGAGAGGTTCTCAGAAATGGATTGCTTGATCTTGGAATAATGACCGATCAGTCATTCGCAAATTTTTTGCTCCTAAGGTTTGAAAGCGAAAAGCAGGCTAATACAATTGATTTATTTTTAAAGGAAAAAGGTTTTATTTTAAGAAAGGTTAGTTCTTATGGCCTTCCAAAGTGCCTAAGACTTTCTATTGGTAATAAAGAGATATGCGAAAAACTTTATCTTACCCTAGCGGAATATTTTGATAATAATGACCGAGTTTAGAAAAATATCCATTATAGGCCTAGGTTTAATAGCTTCTTCAATATGTCGAACTATAAAGAAAAAAGATCCAGGAATTCAATTAGTAGGATATGATAAGGATAATAAAGTAAGAAAAAGGGCGAAGAAGATCGGTTTATGCGAAATCGAAGGAAATATTGAGAATGCGGTAAGTGGTTCTAAGCTCATAATACTTTGTGTACCCGTTGGTCAAATGCAACCTGTAATCCAGAAATTAAAAAAGTTTATAAAGCCTGGTACAACAATAACAGATGTAGGGTCAGTAAAGCTATCTGTTATTGAGGAGTTAGAATTTGATATAGACGAGGCCAAGGGCAAATTTGTTCCCTCGCACCCAATAGCTGGAACCGAAAGATCGGGACCAGACGCCGGTTATGCCGGACTATTTGAAGGTCGCTGGTGTATACTGACACCCACGAAAAAAACCAACAAGAAAGCATTGAAAAGTGTTGAGATTTTTTGGAAATTTTTAGGTATGCAAACTAAGATAATGACACCTGAACATCATGATCTGGTTTTAGCTGTTACATCCCATGCACCTCATCTAATTGCATACACGATGGTAGGGGTTGTCGATGATTTAGAGGCTGTCACAAAGTCGGAAATAATAAATTATTCAGCAGCAGGATTTAGAGATTTTACTAGAATTGCAGCTTCTGACCCCGTTATGTGGAGAGATATTTTTTTAAATAATCAAGATGCGCATTTGGAAGTATTGGGTCGATTTACCGAAGAACTATTTTCATTGCAGCGTGCTATCCGCAAAAAAGATGGAGAATATTTATTAAAATATTTTGAAAGAACTAGGAGTATTAGGAAAGGCATAGTAGCTGCGGGTCAAGATACCGGCATACCGAACTTTGGCAGAGACTAGTCTTTTTTTTGAAGCTGGTAAATGGGAATTGCGTTTATATAAAATAATCCTTTATCTAAACTAAAACTAACGGGAACCGCTTGTGTTTCAGCAGTATTGGTTGGGTTTTTTATGATTAGGAGTAAGTTAATGAAATCTATAATTCTTTTAAGTATCTCATTATCAGTTTCCATTTTTGAAATGTCCTTGGAGTTAAGTCTTAAGAGGCAATTAATATCACCTTCACTAGTCAAGTTTATCAAATTTATGGCAACCGCATCATTACAACCTAGCTTTAAGAGCCCAATATCAATATCTATTTGCTCCAGCATTATCGATTCGAGCTTGATTGGCCGATAAGGAGCATTCGAGTTACCTATAAAACTATTTGAAATTGTACCTTTAAGGATCAATTCATTTGGCTTTTCAGGGTCCCTTTCCTGAATTTTATTCAAAAAACTAGAACTTAAATCGTTCGCTTGAAGATAAAAAGCTAATTTCATTTTGTCCATATCCTTCAGTGCAAAAATTACTTTTTTTGCTTCGACCCTTCTAAGTTTTCTATCCTCGGATATTTGCCAATCTTCTTGTTCACTAATTAATTTAAACCTACCAGAAAAAGGTCTGTTAGATATGCTAACCTCCAATTTATTTGCTGAGCTATTGAATTTTGGATAACCAGTACTGGTTATCATAGGTTTCTCTACAAAAATAATAACATCAGAAAAATTATAAATTAATCTGACGATATCTAATTTTAAGAACTGCAAACTGACTGGAATATGCTTTAGAGGAGACTGGAAATTTGATACTTTTACTCCAAATTTAAAAGGAAAACCGTAGGCTGTAATACTCTCATTGCTTAAATTAAATGCCCATTCGTCCCGTAAATTCTTTTGAAGCGCTTCTTTTTGAATATTTGCAGCCAATGTCCATACGAAGTACAATGATAACAAAACGACAAATAGAATTAAGGTAAAGGTATATATTTTTTTTTTCATGAAAATTTGGTATACGTGGACTTAATTTGGATTCAACAATGTTAACGCTTTTTTTAGTCGCTAAGAACAAATAATAAGATTTTAATAAATTTTTGGATAGATATTGGCAAAGAAAAAATACTCACTCAAATTAGTAAGAGCTGAAACACAAGGGTTCAGCCAACCTATACAGCAGGTACTACTGATGCTTATTTCATTGTTGCTAGTAATGGTTGGAAGTTATTTTATGTTCCCCTCCGTTGCACCTATTTTCTTATCTTCTCCATACTTAAATGGGGTAATTTTAACAGTTTTCTTTTTTGGGATTCTTTGCTGTTTTTGGCAAATATTTGTAATAATCGGTGCCGTCAATTGGGTTGAGAATTTTGCTCTTGATAGGCCAGGCCATGAGTTCTCAGACCCTCCCAGATTGTTGATACCTTTGGCTTCTTTACTAAAAGGGAAAAAATCGAAAACTAGCTTAAATTCAAGTTCTTTGAACTCGATACTAGACTCGGTAGCTACAAGGTTGAACGAGGCAAGAGATATAACGCGTTATGTTATAAACCTGCTTATTTTTTTAGGTTTACTTGGGACTTTTTATGGACTCGCAATCACTGTTCCGGAGGTCGTCAACACTATAAAAAGTTTAGTGCCCAAAGAAGGGCAAACGGGGATTGACGTTTTTGATAATTTGATGGCGGGTTTAGAAGGCCAACTTGGTGGTATGGGAACGGCATTTGCCTCATCTCTCCTTGGTTTGGCTGGTAGTCTAGTGGTTGGTCTTTTGGAGTTGTTTGCCAACCACGGTCAGAACAGATTCTACATGCAATTGGAAGAATGGCTTTCATCCTTCACAAGTATAGGTATTTTTGGTGATCCTGAAAACGTCGATGGATTAACAAGCAACGGTAAAATTACCCCAATTATATCCGCGGTGGGGGCACAAATATCGGAACTAGGAGATATGTTTGAAAAATCGATAGAGAATAACTCAACAACAAGTAATCAAATAGATAGCTTATCGAAGGCTATAAAAGAGCTTGTGGGCAATAAGTTCACAAGTTCGAAAACAGTAAATAGCACTGATGGATTTGAAAATACTTCCATTGAAAAGTTAATTTCTACCCAACAAGATCTGAATACATTAATTAAAGGACAGTTTGGCGAGAGGAGTAGTAGGGATTTAGAGAACTTGACCCGCCTTAGGAATATCGAAGTGCAGCTGTCAAGGTTGGTTGATGAATTGGCAAATGCACGTAAAGATGCCCTTTCAGAACTAAGATCAGATTTAGCTCAACTCAGCAAGGCTATGATAGATTTGGCAAGGAATAGCAGCAAGGGTTAATTATGCTTACCAGAAGGAGTGGAGAGCGATTTACTGCAAATATATGGCCGGGATTTGTGGATGCTATGACGGCCATATTGCTTATCTTAATGTTCATTCTATCAATATTTATGATAGTGCAATCAGTTTTAAGGGACACTATCACCACTCAAAAAACTGAACTGGATGAGCAGCAAACGGAGCTTTCGCAATTAGGGAACAACCTTGAGGACTTAAAAAACCAATTGGGGATGCTAAAAACTGAGAAGTCAAATTTGCAATCTTTATCAAACGAGCAACAGGCGAAACTGACCATGCAAGAAGCTCAGTTACAAGAAAAAATAAATCTACTTACAAAACTGCGAAATGATATCACAATTGCAGAAACAAAAATAACAGATTTTAAATCTCAAGTTGCGTCTTTGATAGCTAAACGTTTAGAGCTAAATGACAATCTAAAACTTGAAAGGGAAAAAACATCCAAAGAGATTTCAAACAGGGAAGCTGCAGAATTGGCTTTAGCTGCAGCAAGAGGGACCATTAGTCAAAAAATTTCGCAAGAACAAATGATGGCAGCAACTAACGACGCTTTGGAGCAATTAGTAAAAAAATTAAGGTTGGAAAACCAAACTCTTGAAAAATTAACTGATGAAAAGGAGACCCAGCTCAGTATGGTCAAAGAAAAGATGGAATCGATTAATAGGGATTTGACCGATACAGAGAAACGGCGAGTACTAGAACAGTATGCGATAAGTAATCTAAAAGAAAACCTTATGGAGAAGAAAGAAGAGTTAGCCCTAATAACCCTTACCATTGAGGAAGAGAGAAAAAAAGCAATAGAAACCCTTAAACTATTAGCTGCTTCACGAGAAGCACAAAGGATCTTAAAAGAACAGGCTGATAAATTTGAGAAAAAGCTGTCGGGAAACGATAACGTAATGAAAGAGAAGGATTTAGCTTTGAGGGAAGCTAGGCTGAGATTGAGCGTTCAGGAAGAAAAAGCGAAAGCGTCAATGCAAGAGGTTACTAATCTTACGCTTCAAACGAATTCCCTCAAAGAGAGGCTTAAGGAATTAACAGGTATATTGGATGCAACTATCGACAAGGACTATTCTAACAATGTAGAAATTAAATCGTTAGGAGCAAAATTAAATGCTGCCCTAGCAAAAGTTGCATCTGAACAAAAAATAAGAGCTGAGCTAGAAGAAAATGAACGAAAGAGATTAGAAAAGGAAACGAAGAACCTTCGAGAATATAGATCGGTCTTTTTTGGGCGATTAAAAAAGATTCTCGGAGATATTGAGGGTATTGATGTTGTTGGTGATAGATTTGTTTTCTCCTCTGAAGTGCTATTTGATAGGGGTTCTGCTGATATTGGGTTAGCAGGTAAACTTCAGCTAGACACCATATCGAAAGTACTTAAAGATATTTCACAAAAAATTCCAGCAGATATAAATTGGGTTCTTAGAGTAGACGGTCATACCGATAAAACACCGCTTAGTCAGAGCAGTATTTTTAAAGATAATTGGGAGTTAAGCCAAGCAAGATCGCTCTCTGTTGTTAAGTACATGATTAATACCCATGAAATTAACCCAAAAAGACTATCTGCGGCGGGGTTTGGAGAGCATCAGCCAATCTCTTTTTCCGATTCCATGGATTCTCTGGCAAAAAACAGGCGAATAGAATTTAAGTTAACAGAGCGATAATTAGGAGAGAATATTATCTTTGATCTTTTTTGGTGGTCTCTCGCCTAAGGGTCTAAAGTCTAAATCAAGCTTGTTTTTATTAACAGATATTTTAACTATACCACCCTTTTTAAGCTCTCCGAAAAGTAGAGCTTCGGATAGAGGCTTTTTAATATGCTCTTGTATTTTTCTCGATATAGGTCTTGCTCCCATTTTGTCGTCATAGCCTTCCTCTGCCAACCACTTCAGCGTATCATCAGAAAATTCTATGGTTACATTTCTATCGATAAGCTGACCTTCTAGCTGCAAAATAAACTTCTCCACAACTTGTAAAATTATATCTAGTGATAGAGAATTAAAGGTGATTATTGAATCCAACCTGTTCCTAAACTCAGGCGTAAACATCTTTACGATGGCTGCATCTGCTTCGCCTTCTCTTTTGGTTCGATTAAACCCGATCGCCTCTTTCGCTTGCTCGCTGGCTCCTGCATTTGATGTCATAACGAGAATCACATTTCTGAAGTCAACTGATTTGCCATTATGGTCTGTAAGTTTCCCGTGATCCATTACCTGTAGTAGAACATTAAAAACGTCGGGGTGGGCTTTCTCTATCTCGTCTAGTAAAAGAACGCAATATGGTTGCTGATCAACGCCGTCGGTAAGTAAGCCCCCTTGATCAAACCCTACGTATCCTGGAGGAGCACCTATAAGACGGGAAACGGAGTGCTTTTCCATATACTCAGACATATCAAACCTTAGCATAGAAATACCTAAGATATCAGCTAACTGCTTACATACCTCAGTTTTGCCAACTCCCGTAGGTCCAGCAAACAGGTAGCTTCCAATTGGCTTCTCTGGCTCACGCAAACCTGCCCTTGACAGCTTAATGGATGAAGCGAGCATTTCAATTGCTATATCTTGTCCAAAAACAACTCTTTTAAGTGATTTTTCCAAATCTTTTAGAACTTCTGAGTCGTTTTTTGAAATCCGTTTGGAGGGTATTCGTGCAATTTTTGCAATTATTTCTTCAATTTCTTTAACTCCTATTATTTTCTTCTTTTTATTTAGCGGTAGTAGGCTTTGCGCTGCGCCTGCTTCATCAATAACGTCAATAGCTTTGTCAGGAAGTTTTCTGTCATGAATGTATTTGTTTGCAAGCTCCACAGCAGTTTTTAAGCATTCGCTCGAGTACTTTATTTTATGGTGTTCTTCGAAGTACTGTTTTAGACCATTCAATATTTTAATACTGTCTTCTGTAGTTGGCTCACCCACATCAATTTTTTGAAAGCGCCTAGCTAAAGCTCTGTCTTTTTCGAAGTGGTTTCTATACTCCTTATAGGTTGTCGATCCCATACATCTGAGTGTACCGTTTTGAAGCGAAGGTTTTAACAGATTTGATGCGTCCATCGCACCTCCCGAAGTAGCACCTGCGCCAATAACAGTGTGTATTTCATCAATAAATAAAACTGCCTTAGGATCCTTTTCTAGCTCTTTCATAACTAACTTTAA
This sequence comes from uncultured Alphaproteobacteria bacterium, assembly GCA_902524845.1. GTDB lineage: Bacteria > Pseudomonadota > Alphaproteobacteria > Rhodobacterales > Rhodobacteraceae > CACIJG01. Next base: position 64,846 of record CABZEW010000001.1, on the reverse strand, counting down.
ACGCTCTTCAAAATCACCCCTATAACGTGTGCCAGCAAGAAGGGCTCCCATGTCTAAAGAATAAATGGTTGATCCCTTTAGAATGTCTGGTGTTTGATCAGAGATCACCTTTCGTGCTAAACCCTCAGCAATAGCAGTTTTCCCAACACCAGGGTCTCCTACAAGTATGGGGTTGTTTTTCCTTCTTCTGCAGAGGATTTGAATGCATCGCTCAACTTCTAAATGTCTTCCTATTAGTGGGTCTATATCACCCTTTTTAGATTTTTCATTAAGGTTTACACAGTATTTTGAAAGCGCAGTTTCCTTTTCAGGGTTACTGCTAGAATTTTCAGTAGGTTCCTTTTCTTCTCCGTCCTCAAGCTCATTTGTTTCTTCATAGTTTGGATTTTTGGACACACCATGTGCAATAAAATTCACGGCATCGTACCTAGTCATCTCTTGCTCTTGAAGAAAGAAAGCTGCATGACTTTCTCTCTCTGCAAAAATTGCTACCAAAACATTGGCTCCTGTTACTTCATTTCTTCCGGAACTTTGAACATGAATAGCAGCCCGTTGAATTACCCTTTGAAACCCTGTCGTCGGAACGGCTTCACTCCCTTCAACCTCAGTAACTAAACTCCCTAACTCATTATTTAGAAAGTTCTCAATATTATTCCTGAGATGATCTATTTTGACATTGCATGCGTTTAAAACATTTGACGCATCTTTTTCATCAAGCAGCGCAAGCAACAGATGTTCTAACGTTGCAAGCTCATGGTTTCTTTCATTTGCTAACTTCAGAGCACTATGAATGCTCTTTTCAAGGGAACTGGAGAATGATGGCATTTTGATCCTTTCTCAATAATTCTTAACCTATATTTTTAATTATTAAAACCAAAATTCTCAAAAATATTAAAAGTTATCTTTTAGAGCTCTTATTTTTGCAAATCTAGAAATTGGATCAAGATTTGTCATGTCCAAATGATCTGCTATTAATGGGTCGCTTTCCCTTAAAAAGGGATTAGTATCCAACTCCTCTCTAAGAGTAGAGGGAACGGTTGGAATTCCCCGTTGTAGCCTCTCTAATTCCTTTGTTCTTCTGGCCGTTAATTTTTCATTTTCTGGATCTACTGATAAAGCGAATTCAATGTTTGATTTTGTATACTCGTGTCCTGAATAAATCATGATGTCTTTGGGTAAGCCCTTCAGCTTTTTAAGGCTTTTCCACATATCGTCCGGGGTTCCCTCGAACAGTCTTCCACAACCCATGACCATCAATGAGTCGCCTGTAAATAAAGCTCTGTCATCCAATAAACTGTAAGCGATATGTCCTAACGTGTGTCCATCAACATCATAAATATCAAATTTTTTCGATCCGATGCTTAACTCTGTTCCTTCTTCTACTTCTATATCTAATGGAGGCAGTCTATGCTTATCTCTTTTTGCACCAATAATCTTTGGTGTATATTTTAGTTTTAAATGATTTATCCCATCTATATGATCACCATGATGATGAGTTATCAGAATAAAATCGAGGCTCATAGCGTTTTCATCTAGATACCTCTCTATTGGTGCATGCTCCGGTGCATCTACCAAAATATTCTTGTTTGTTTGGTCATCTTTAATAATATAGGCATAGTTATCCGATAGGCAGGGAATAATTTCAATAGAAGACATGTTTCGGAGGTCCTTTTTATATATACAGAGAAGTATACTAGCAATAACTTAACGGATATAGCAATATTGGAATACTAATAATGAAATTGGATGTTATTGAATTGAAAGAGTTCTACAATGGTACCGAGCTCGGAAGAACTACAAAACAATTAATAAACAGAGTTTTGGGCGCAAAAATTAACTCCGGTATTGGGTCTTTGACGATTGGCTTTGGTTTCGCATGTCCGTTTTTGGAGGATAAAATAAAAATTAGCAAAGACAAGGATTTTCTTTTGCTTATGCCAAGTGAACAAGGCGTTGTTTCGTGCCCAGAAGAACCTAAAAGTGTGAGTGCTCTGGTCGATGAAGTCTCTTGGCCAATAAATACATCCTCAGCAGATATTATTTTGATATCGCATGGCTTAGAAGTTAGTGATAATCAAGATCTTTTATTACAAGAGGTGCTGCGTGTATTAAAAGATAGTGGGAAGCTAATTATACTTGTACCAAATAGAACAGGTTTTTGGGCTAGGTCAGATAGTACTCCGTTCGGATATGGGAAGCCTTATTCAATCTCACAACTGACCGATTTGCTTCGAAAAAATCAATTCCAAGTCGATAGTATAACGCCCAGTCTTTATGGGTTCCCTGCAAAAAAGGGATATTGGCTTAAATCGCTATTGCTTTGGGAAAAACTAGGGACAAAGTTAAATAGTTTTTTTTTAGGAGGTCTCCTTGTAGTAGAGGCAAGAAAAGACGTTTACGCGGTGAAAAATGTAAAATCGTCTAAGGTAAGACGGTATTTCAGCTCAGTCAAGGTTCCAATTTCTACGCGGTCTAGATCTTGAAGTAAAAAAATTAAAAAAAGAGTAACCAACAACTTGTCATATTTGATATGCTCTGTTATTTAAGGAAGCGGTCAATATTGCGACACAAAGCATACTATTAATCATTTCAAGGTGATCTGTTTGCAAGAAATTAGGGAGATAAACTCAAAGCCATCGGCGAGATATGCGCTTGCCTTGTTTTCTGTATGTGAGGAAGAGAAAACATGCATTGAGGTAGAGAAACACGTGCTCGATCTTGGTATCCTTTTGAAATCAGATTACGGATTGAATGCTTTCTTGAGAAATCCAACTTTTTCCTCTAGCGAGCAAGAAAAAGTGTTCACTGCAGTCAGCAATAAGATAAAGTTGCCTAAACTTTTACATAATACGATTTGTTTGATGATAAGAAAAGGACGGGGTTACGATTTGGTGAATTTTTGTGAGGATTTCTTGAAGCTTTGTTCGGTAAGTAAAAATGAACTTATAGTTCGCATTAGGACAGCAAAAAAAGTGAGTAATGTAAAAATAGAAGAAATAAAAAAATCTATAGAAAAGATCACAAAGCGTGTTGTGAGGCTTGAGGCAGAAAGTGATCCTGATATAATTGCTGGACTCGAGTTAAAAGTTGGATCATTTTTGTTTAACTCGAGCATAAATTCAAAACTTGACAGTATGAAAAACATTTTGAAAAGAGGTTGATTACTATGAACATTCAAGCGTCCGAAATATCTAAGATATTAAAAGAACAGATAAAAAATTTTGGTGACGATACAGAGGTAGCAGAAGTTGGGAAAGTTTTATCCGTTGGAGATGGAATAGCGCGTGTATATGGTCTCGACAAAGTTCAAGCTGGTGAGATGGTTGAGTTCCCAGGTGGCACAATGGGAATGGCACTAAATTTAGAAATAGATAATGTTGGCGTCGTTATATTTGGGTCTGATAGAGAAATAAAAGAAGGAGATCTAGTTAAAAGAACCAGTTCGATTGTGGATGTTCCCGTAGGAATGGAATTGCTAGGCAGAGTTGTTGACGGATTAGGTAATCCACTTGATGGGAAAGGACCTTTGAAAGCAAAAAAAAGATCAGTGGCAGACGTCAAGGCGCCAGGAATAATCCCTAGAAAGTCTGTGCACGAACCAATGGCAACAGGACTAAAATCGGTTGACTCATTGATCCCTATAGGCAGGGGGCAGAGGGAACTAATAATAGGAGATAGGCAGACTGGGAAAACGGCTGTTGCGGTAGACGCCATATTGAACCAAAAAAGCTATAATGATGCGGCCGGAACCGATGAGAGCAAAAAACTGTATTGCGTATATGTGGCGATAGGGCAAAAAAGATCAACAGTGGCTCAACTGGTAAAAAAATTAGAAGAAACTGGGGCAATTGAGTATTCTATCGTGGTAGCTGCGACCGCTTCCGACCCTGCTCCGATGCAGTTTTTAGCACCATACTCAGCAACAAGTATGGCAGAGTTTTTTCGTGATAATGGCAAGCATGCGCTTATCATATATGACGATCTTTCAAAACAGGCCGTTGCATATCGGCAGATGTCCCTTCTTCTGAGAAGGCCACCTGGTAGAGAGGCTTATCCTGGAGACGTATTCTATTTACACTCTCGCTTACTCGAACGATCTGCGAAATTGAATGAAGATAATGGATCAGGATCCTTAACAGCTTTGCCAATAATTGAGACCCAAGGAGGAGATGTATCAGCATTTATACCTACTAACGTGATATCCATTACAGATGGTCAGATATTCTTGGAAACAGAATTATTTTACCAAGGTATACGTCCTGCTGTTAATACTGGTCTTTCCGTCTCTCGAGTTGGATCATCGGCGCAAACTAAGTCGATGAAATCAGTGGCTGGTTCAATTAAACTTGAGTTAGCCCAGTACAGAGAGATGGCAGCTTTCGCTCAATTTGGATCAGATTTAGACGCAAGCACGCAAGCACTCTTAAATAGAGGAGCCCGGCTGACAGAATTGTTAAAGCAGCCTCAATACTCTCCTTTAACTAACGCAGAGCAAGTTATCGTTATCTACGCAGGTACAAAGGGTTATCTAGATAAAACCGATGTTAAGGAGGTTACAAATTTTGAGAAAAATTTAGTAAACTATTTAAGATCAGAAGGTAAGATTGTGGTAGATGAGCTGACAAATAACGACCAGAAAATAGAGGGTGAAATTGAAAACAAAGTCAAAGCACTCTTAGACAATTTTTTAAATACACAGATTTAGTCGACGATAAAAAATGGCCAATCTTAAGGATCTCAAGATACGTATTGATAGTGTAAAGTCCACTAGAAAAATTACTAAAGCTATGCAGATGGTCGCTGCGGCTAAACTGAGAAAAGCACAAGAGTCAGCAGAAAAGGGTAGGCCATATGCTGAAAAAATGCGGGCTGTAGTTGCCAATTTAGCATCTAGTGTTACAAATATTGCTGGGGATAATAAGTTTCTGGGAGATGGAAGCAATAGTAAGAAATTTCTGTTAATAGTAGCAACCTCGGAAAGAGGTTTATGTGGTGGCTTTAATTCATCAATCGTAAAGTTAGCTAAATCGAGAATAGCAGAACTGAAAAACCAGAATAAAGAGATAAAGATACTAACAATAGGAAAGAAGGGCAAAGAGCAACTCAATAGAGAATTTCAGAGTATGTTTATTGGTCATATAGATCTTAGTAACGAAAAAAATATAACAATAGAAACTGCTAGGCATATATCAACAGATCTCATTTTGAGGTTCGAAAATGATGAATATGAAGTTGCAGAGATTTTTTATAATAGGTTTGCTTCTGTTATTTCCCAAATACCAAGCTCATATAGGTTGTTACCCGTTTCGGTTAATGAAAAAGAAGAAGATGCTAGTAACGTGAGCTTTAATTTTGAGCCTGACGAAGATGAAATATTAAATGAAATAATACCCAAAAGCATCGCAACTTCAATTTTTTCTGTGCTTCAAGAAAATGCAGCTTCTGAACAGGGATCAAGAATGGCAGCCATGGATAATGCAACTCGGAATGCGGGTGAAATGATCGATAAGTTAACTATAGATTTTAATCGATCAAGACAGGCGGCTATCACAAACGAATTAATTGAAATCATTTCTGGTGCTGAAGCACTTTGAATTAAAAACAGGAGTTGAAGATGTCAAAAGAATTAGGAGTTATAACTCAGGTTATTGGGGCTGTAGTAGATGTAAAATTTGATAGCCATTTACCCGCAATTTTAAATGCTCTTGAGACAGACAATAATGGATCAAGGTTGATATTAGAGGTTGCTCAGCACTTAGGTGAAAATTCGGTGAGAACCATCGCCATGGATAGCACTGAAGGTTTGGTCAGGGGTACAACAGTGTCAGATAAAGGTAGCCCTATAAGTGTACCTGTGGGTAATGCAACCCTCGGTAGAATATTGAACGTTGTTGGTGACCCAGTCGATGAGAAAGGGAAGGTCAGTCAGAAAGAAACTAGGCCAATTCACCAGGAAGCGCCAGAGTTCTCTGCTCAAGCAACTGAAACAGAGATTCTAGTTACTGGGATAAAAGTTATCGATCTGCTATGTCCGTACTCTAAAGGTGGCAAAATAGGGCTATTCGGTGGAGCTGGAGTTGGAAAAACGGTTTTGATTATGGAATTAATTAATAACATAGCGAAAGTACACTCAGGTTTTTCAGTCTTCGCAGGAGTTGGAGAAAGAACCAGGGAAGGTAATGATTTGTATCATGAAATGATTGAGTCTGGTGTTATAAATCCAGAAAAGCTTGAAGAGTCCAAAGTCGCTCTCGTGTATGGACAGATGAACGAACCTCCAGGAGCTAGAGCAAGAGTTGGATTGACTGGTCTTACGCTTGCTGAGCAATTTAGAGATCAATCAGGGACTGATGTTTTATTTTTCGTCGACAACATCTTTCGTTTTACTCAGGCCGGTTCAGAGGTGTCTGCTCTTTTAGGCCGAATTCCCTCAGCTGTGGGATATCAGCCTACATTAGCAACTGACATGGGCGCATTACAAGAAAGAATAACTTCTACTAAATCGGGATCCATCACTTCAGTTCAGGCCATTTATGTTCCAGCTGACGATCTTACAGATCCTGCCCCAGCAACATCCTTTTCGCATTTAGATGCCACAACAGTTTTGAGCAGGGCCATATCTGAAATTGGTATATATCCAGCGGTAGATCCCCTCGACTCTACAAGTAGGATATTAGATCCCCAAATAGTAGGGGAAGACCATTACAATGTTGCCAGGGATGTTCAGGGAATTCTTCAAAGGTATAAATCCTTACAAGATATTATTGCAATATTGGGTATGGATGAATTATCTGAAGACGATAAATTAGCTGTTGCTCGTGCAAGGAAAATACAAAGATTTTTGTCCCAGCCATTTGATGTTGCGAAGGTGTTTACTGGGTCTGATGGTAAACAAGTGCCGCTCGATGTAACTATTGATAGCTTTAAAAGGGTTGTAGCAGGGGAATTTGACCATCTCCCAGAATCAGCTTTTTACATGGTTGGAGGAATTGACGAAGTCATAGAGAAGGCCGAGAAAGCAGCTGCTGATGTTGCATAAAATCTTTAAAGGTATAGAAACATGACAAACAAATTCGAGCTAAATGTAATATCGGCTGAAAGTAAGGTCTTCCAAGGCGAGGTCGAAAATGTTCTAGTCCCTGGAATGAGTGGTGATTTTTTGGTTCTCCCAAATCATGCGCCCTGTATTAGCAGTATTCGCCCCGGTTTTTTGGAATTTGCTGAAGACGTTAGTAAAAAACACAGATATTTTGTTTCAGGAGGAATAATAGAGGTTATCAACAACATGGTGTCGGTACTAGTAGACTCGGCTATCGATGGCGATAATGTTATAAAAGAGGACATATCGGCTATAATCTCAGAAATTGATGTTAAATTATCCACAGGAAATATTAGAAATAGAGATGATTTAGGATTAAGGAAAAATGACCTTGAGGAGGCATTAAAACAGTCCTAGCTCTATATTTTTCTTTAAAGAAAATGAGAATTTCCCTTGTTTAAAGATATAAGAATACTACTCATTTTCAACGTTATTTTACTCGACATCATCGGCATTGGAATTATTTTCCCTATAATTCCGGATCTCTTGAATGAGGTTGGTATCGGTAAAAACGCTAGCGCCGCTTTTTGGGGTGGTCTTTTATCTTCTTCCTACGCTTTTATGCAATTTGCTTTTTCACCTACAATTGGTACGTTGTCAGATATTTTTGGAAGACGCCCAATATTACTTTTAGCATCGTTATTACTGGCTCTTGATTATTTGGTGATGGGCTTTGCTGAAACTATTTGGATCCTGTTTATCGGGAGAATAATTGGAGGCTTGGCAGGAGGCACCATAGCTACGGGAACCGCCTACTTAGCAGATATCTCTAGTGCAAAAGAGAAAAAGAAGAACTTCGCTATTATCGGAGCAGCTTTTGGATTAGGTTTTATTCTAGGCCCAGTTATAGGAGGATTAATGGGCGAGATCAGTATTAGGGCTCCATTCTTCCTATCAGCACTTTTATCTCTACTAAACTTTTTTCTATGCTTATTCCTACTTCCTGAGACTCTTGGGTTTCGGACAAAAAAAAATTTCAGTATTAGGTCTCTTAATCCGTTACTCAACATATCCAACATCTTTAAGATACGTCTCTTTAAAGGATTGTTTTTTTGTTTCTTTCTTATAGCTTTAGCAAATACAGTTTATCCAGCGATATGGAGTTTTTGGGGAAGAGAAGTTTTTGGATGGTCTTCAGGAATGATAGGCTTTACCTTAGCGTGTTACGGAGTTTTATTGTTTATTGTCCAAGCGTTCATAATACGATTGCAATTTTTTGATAGACTCTCAACAAAGAACCTAATGTCTTTTTCATTAATTTGCGGAATTATTGCACTATTCTCCTTTGGTTTTGTCCGGTTCGAAGTGTTCGTTTTTGCAATAATACCTATTGCCGCTTTATCTGAAATGGTCAGCCCGACTTTAAAGGCATTTTTGTCAAATGAAATTTCTGAAATGGACCAAGGTTTTCTACAAGGGATCTTAAATAGTATTGTGGGGTTAACTTCTATTATTGGTCCTATTTCCATGAGCTACATTTTTAGCAAAGGGGCTTCTCAGGAGTCAATTCTTTATATTCCTGGGGCACCATTTCTCTTTGCTGGATGCTTATTTTTCATTTCTTTAATCTTTATAAGGCGATTTCTACCTTAACTATTTGGATCAGTTTGAATATAGACCTTCGTAAATAGGTTTCAGAGACTCCTCGCTGAATAGAGACGAAACAGAACTTTCGTTAGATATATTCAACATTGCGTGAGCCAATAAAGGGGCAGCGGTGATTATACGAATTTTAGGACACTCTGATACAAATTTAGTCGGTTCAATGGTATCCGTTATAACCATTGAACTTAGGTTGGAATTTGAAATTCTGTCTATTGCTTCACCGGAAAGAACTCCGTGAGTAATATATGCATGAACCTCTTTAGCACCCTTTTCAATGAGTAGTTCAGCCGATTTAATCAAAGTACCCGCTGTATCACAAATATCATCAACCAGAATGCAGGTTTGGCCCGACACCTCCCCAATAATAGTCATGGAGTTGATTTCGCCCGGAGCGCTTCTTCTCTTGTCTACAACTGCTAGATCGACATCTATTTTTTCAGCTAGCTCTCTTGCACGAGACACACCACCGACATCTGGTGAAACGATTGTAATATTTTTATTATTCGCAAAGTTATGCCTTATATCAATTGCAAAAATTGGTGAGGCATAAAGATTATCTACTGGAATATCAAAGAAACCTTGAATTTGGGCAGCGTGTAAGTCTAATGTAAGAACTCTATTTATACCTGCTTGAGCAAGCAGATTGGCGACTAGTTTTGCGCTAATGGGGGTCCTAGCTTTTGTTCTCCTGTCCTGTCTCGCATATCCAAAATATGGGATTATTGCTGTAACTCTGCTTGCACTCGATCTTTTAAGGGCATCGGCAATAATAAGTAACTCCATAAGGTTATCATTTGCAGGATTGGAAGTTGACTGCACTATAAACATATCTTCGCCACGGACATTTTCGAAAACCTCCACAAAAACTTCCTGATCACTAAATCTTTCTACGCGAGCCTTAACGGGTTTGACTTTCGTCCCAAACAATAAGCCTATTCTTTTACAAATACTTTTCCCCAGTGAAATATTAGAATTCCCAGATATAATCTTTAGCTTTCCATTTGAGATCATTATGTATCACCTATTTCTGAGAGATATCCTATACCTTTTTATATTTTATTAAAGAAAAAGGATGACTTTTCTTTGGCCTTTTTGTGATTTTTTTCAGAGTTTTTAAATTCTTACTTCTCAGTAATTTCAGCCACAATATGATCTTCATAATCTTTCTGATCAACCAAGGCTTCTGAAACACAATAATTTTTAATTGATTGATTTAGTTTATGGACAATCTCTTTGTCTTCACTTATCAAATGATGCCATTGAGGCAGAGGTTTGCCTTCATCTATCAATTTATAACTACAACTCGAAGGTAGAAATTTTAAGTTTTTCTGTAAATTGTCTTTAGTGAGTTTTAAACAGTCTTTTACCTTTTTTTCTCTATTCGAGTAATCACTACATGTGCAATCACTAACTTGAAGATTTTTACATGATATGTTGGTGATAAAAATCTTTTCTTCATCAGTAATTTTCATTAGGCAGCACTTGGCGCAACTGTCACACAAAGCTTCCCATTCAGCTGGAGTCAACTGATCAAGAGTATACTTTTCCCAAAAGAGTTTTCTCAAATTAGTCATTATCTAGAAGCTTTTCTATAGTTTTACAATCTGCTTTCATCTGTGAAATCAATTCTCTTTCAGAGTTAAACTTTAGTTCAGGTCTGATGAATTCAACCAGTGATATAGAAACATATTCTCCATATATACTTTCATCAAAATCAAATATAAAAACCTCAAGATTGGGCTCATAGTCCCCATAGGTTGGTCTTGATCCTATGGATGCTGCCCCTCTTAAAGTCCGATCATTTTTTTGGGATAAAATTTTAACTAATACTGCATAAACACCATGTTTGGGCACAATCGTACTTCTTAATCCAATATTTATTGTTGGAAAACCAAGATCTCTACCTCTCTGAAAACCCTTTTCTACCATCCCATCAATTTCATAATAGCGAGACAGCATCTTTGTGACTTCAATAACGGAACCTTCGGCAAGCTTTTTTCTTAATACGCTTGAAGATACAACTTTACCTTCAATCATAAACGGATTAGCAATATGCAATCTTAGCTTATTTTTTACCTGATAGCTCTTCAATAAACTAACAGAACCCTCTCTGTTCTTTCCAAACCTGAAATCTGGACCTACTACAACATTTTTTACATTTAATTTTTCTAGCAATACAGTTTCTATAAAATCCTTTGGAGATAGGTTTGCTAAAGAATAGTCAAAGGGTAGCTCAAAAAGAGCATCAACTTCGAGAGGCTTTAAAAACCTTTTTCGTGTTTCTGATTTCATTAGCCTAAATATGGGCTGCTTTTTTTGAAAATATTGTCTAGGGTGTGGTTCAAATGTTACTACTCCTACCGATGACTCATGGCTTGTTTTCCTTGCAATCTCAATAACTGACTGATGACCTAAATGCATTCCATCAAAGTTTCCAATAGCTACAGAGTAACCATTTTCCTCTTTTGGAATATTTTCTGTACCGTTAAAAATCAACATATTGTTTCCTAGTCAAACTTTCTACTTGGAGCTAAGACAAGTGCTTCTCCAGCTAATACTACTTTTTCATCGACTTTACACTTACAATCTAAAGTAACACGTCTGTTTGAGTATTCTATATGAGTTACTAGTACAGTGGTTGTGACTAATTGACCTGGAAGTACCGGTTTAACGAATTTTAGTGTTTGACTTAAATAGACTGTTCCATGCCCAGGCAACTGTTCCGCAATTACTGCTGAAATTAAGCTCGCTGTGAGCATACCGTGTGCAATTCGTCTACCGAAAATTGTTTGCCGTGCATACTCTTCATCTAAGTGTACAGGATTTTCATCACCGGAGACCTTTGAAAATACTAGAATATCGTTCTGCGTTATTTTACGTTCAAGCATTCTGCTCATTCCTATTTCCAAGTCCTCTACACATATTGTTCCTTTTTGTATGATGTTTGTCATAGTTAAATAGATAAAGAGCTCTATACTTGATAAAGTAGTTTTAGTCTTTCATCGAAAAAATTTGATTACGTAGTCTACATGTACTTTATTATTTTCTATTGTTTGACATAGTTTTCTTTTATCTATGACGTTGACATTTCTTTTTTCAATCAAATGCTTTTTTTTTAACAAGCCTCCAATTACTAGAAGGGAGTCGAGTTTCTGGTTGTTGGCCCCTCTGATATCTGTGTTTAGTCCATCTCCTATGCATAAAATCGATTCTTCTTCTTGTACTTTGGCTTTTGTCAAAAAAGAATAGGCCTCTTGGTATATATTATCATATGGTTTACCAAAATAAATTACTTTGCCCCCCATGTTCTCATACATCGATGCAAGCGAACCAGCACACATCTCTCTTGTCTCGCCGACATCGACCACCAAATCGGGGTTTGCACACAAAAGAGTTAATTTTTTATCTATCCCAATCTTAAAGGTACTTTCGTAATCGGAGAGTTGATCTCTTAGTGGATCGAATGGTTCGGTGCATACGATTAAATCGGCAAATTCTATATTATCTATCTCAATTGATATTCTTTGCTCATGGATCATATTTTTGTAAATACTATGATGCCGTTTTCCTCCAATGTGAAAAATGTTCGATTTATTTTCACAACTTATATTTATATAATCAGATGTGATATCTCCAGACGTTAATAGCATGTCATAATGATGTTCTTTGATGCCAAGGCTCGCTATTTGATCTTTAACGTTTGCTATGGGTCTAGGGGCGTTTGTTACCAGTATAACTTTTCCATTTGAAGCTTTGAAATCTTCGAGGGCGTTAAGAGCTTCCGGGAAGCTCTTTACCCCGTTATGTAAACATCCCCACAAGTCGCAAATTATAGACGTGTACTTATTCGATATCTCAGAGAAGGTGTTTATTAGATGGAACAAAAGAATTTAACCACTTAAAATTAGTTTCCAGTTTTCGTGCTTTTGCGGTCATAAAATATAAAAATATAAAATGCAAGAACCCCGATTATAAAAAAAAAAAAAAAATTAGAAAAAAATTGATGACAGATATTGACAAGCACGAAATCTTGCATAAATAAGAGCGCAAGGTGGGGAGGTCTCTTTTCCTAGAGACTGTAACCTTTGATTTATTTTTTTATGAGGAGATTCTTAATGGCTTTTAAACCTTTGCACGACCGTGTTGTGGTTCGTAGAGTTGATAGTGAAGATAAAACATCTGGTGGACTAATTATTCCTGACTCTGCACAAGAGAAACCTGCAGAAGGTGAGGTTGTCTCAGTGGGAAGTGGTGCTAGAGATGATGCCGGAAAGTTAATTCCGATGGAGTTAAAGTCAGGCGATAAAATTCTGTTCGGCAAATGGTCTGGGACTGAAGTAAAAATTAATGGTGAGGAATTGCTCATCATGAAAGAAAGCGATATATTGGGAACAATTTCCTAAGAATTTATTAACAACACAAATTGAGGAGCCAAAAAAATGGCAGCAAAAGAAGTAAAGTTTGAAATAGATGCACGTACAAGGATGTTAAAAGGCGTAGACATACTTGCTAATGCGGTGAGAGTTACGCTTGGGCCAAAAGGAAGAAACGTTGTCATAGACAAATCCTTTGGAGCCCCAAGAATTACAAAAGATGGCGTTACTGTTGCTAAAGAAATTGAGCTTGAAGATAAATTCGAAAACATGGGAGCTCAAATGGTGAAAGAAGTTGCATCCAAAACCAACGATACGGCTGGTGATGGAACAACAACGGCAACGATTTTATCTCAGGCAATAGTAAGGGAAGGACTTAAATCCGTTGCGGCAGGTATGAATCCTATGGACCTCAAGAGAGGAATTGACGCAGCAGTTAAAAAAGTGGTGGAAGAAATAAAGGGTATGTCAAGGCCAGTTAAGGACTCTGCTGAAGTTGCTCAAGTGGGTACTATTTCAGCTAATGGTGAAGCAGAGATAGGCAAACAAATAGCGGATGCGATGCAAAAGGTGGGTAATGAGGGAGTTATTACCGTCGAAGAAAATAAGGGGCTCGAAACCGAAACCGATGTTGTTGAAGGAATGCAATTTGACAGAGGTTATCTATCTCCCTATTTTATCACTAATGCAGATAAAATGATTACAGAACTGGAAGATTGTTTGGTTCTGTTACACGAGAAAAAGTTATCCTCACTTCAACCGATGGTCCCACTTCTTGAGACTGTAATTCAGTCAGGTAAGCCCTTGCTGATTATCGCAGAAGACGTTGAGGGCGAGGCTTTAGCAACGCTGGTTGTAAATAAGCTTAGAGGTGGTTTAAAAATCGCGGCGGTTAAGGCTCCAGGATTTGGTGACAGAAGAAAAGCCATGCTCCAAGATATTGCTATTCTGACAGGCGGCCAGCTGATATCAGAAGATCTGGGTATGAAGCTAGAAAATGTTACTATGGATATGCTCGGCACCGCTAAAAAAATCTCGATTAACAAGGATGATACTACTATCGTTGATGGTGCGGGTGATAAGTCTGAGATTGAGGCAAGAGTAGCTCAAATAAAAGCCCAGATCGAAGAAACTACATCAGATTACGACAAAGAAAAGCTCCAAGAACGTTTAGCAAAACTTGCAGGCGGGGTCGCAGTCATTAGAGTAGGAGGTTCTACCGAGGTCGAAGTGAAAGAGAGAAAAGATAGAGTAGACGATGCTCTTAACGCAACAAGAGCGGCAGTACAAGAAGGCGTTATTGTAGGTGGAGGCACCGCCCTAATACAAGCCGCAAAGAAGCTTGATACGGTTAAGACAGAGAACCCTGACCAGGCAGCGGGTGTAAAAATCGTGGCTAGAGCGCTAGAAGCGCCTCTCCGACAAATCGCAGAAAATGCAGGAGTGGACGGTTCGGTTGTCGCTGGTAAGATACGAGAGTCCTCCGATATGTCGCATGGGTTTAACGCGCAAACTGAACAGTATGGTGACATGTTTAAATTTGGTGTGATAGATCCTGCAAAGGTTGTACGTACTGCTCTCGAAGATGCTTCATCAGTAGCTGGTCTGCTAATAACCACTGAGGCTATGGTTGCAGATAAGCCCGAGCCGAAATCTGCAGCACCAGCAATGCCAGATATGGGCGGCATGGGCGGCATGGGCGGCATGGGCGGAATGATGTAAATTATAAAATGTCCAATTATCGAAAAGGGGAGTTTAACTCCCCTTTTTTTTTATGAAGTTAATGTGACCCATTTTCCGACCAGGACGAGTTTCTTTTTTTCCGTAAATATAGACTTTTGCTAACTCGTTGTTAACAAGATTGCTGGTCACTTTTCCAATTAAGTTATACATTATAATATCTGAATGCCTCTCGGTTGATAGTAAAGGCAAGTCCATAATTGCTCTGATATGTTGCTGGAACTGGCTGGAGTAGCTTCCATCCACCGTCCAATGTCCAGAATTATGTACCCTTGGCGCGATTTCATTAACAAAAAGCTGACGTTCCTTTAAAAAAAATTCTACGCCCATCACTCCAACATAGTCGAGATCATCCACTATTTTTTTTGCAATTATAGAAGCATCATTTAGCAGTTCCTTACCAATTGAAGAGGGTAAAGTCGTAGTTAAGAGAATTCCATGTTGATGCATATTTTCTCCTGGCTCAAAAGTCTTAATAGTACCTTCTTTATTCCGGACAATTATTACGGATAACTCCTTATCAAACCTAATCACTTCCTCGGCTATGGATGGCAAAAGCTGATTTTCTCGAAAATTTTCTTTAATATCATTTTGAGTTTTGACTAACACTTGTCCTTTCCCATCGTAACCTAGTTTACGAGTCTTTATAAGAATAGGTTTCTTAACTTTGATTAATAGTTCTTCTATAGCTTGAACCTCATCAATTTTATAAAATTGGGTCGTTTTAATATCTAATGCATTCAGATAACTTTTTTCAGTGTATCGATCCTGACAGATTTTTAGCGCTTTTATAGAAGGTCTTATCTCCACGATCTTCTCTAATTCTTCCAGTGCTTTCGTTTCTATGTTTTCAAATTCATAGGTCAGTACATCTACATTTTTAGCAAAATCGGCCAGCTCATCATAGTTATTATAGCTGTCAACAACCGTCTCGTTAGACACTTGTGCTGCAGGGCAATCTCTATCGGGACAATATATATTTGTATTAAAACCTAATTCGGCTGCAGCTGTGGCAAGCATTTTTGCTAATTGCCCTCCACCAAGAATGCCGATCGTTCTATTCGGGCTCATCTTTTACTCGGTTTGTTGTATCAAAGCGCCAATCTTGAATTTTCTGCCTTATCAACCTATCTGAAACTGCTAAAACCTGTATGGCAAAGATGGCAGCATTGAAAGCTCCTGGTGAACCAATTGCCATAGTTGCAACTGGGTAACCTCTCGGCATTTGTACAATTGAATAAAGGCTGTCAACTCCTCTAAGATCGGTCGCGCTTATAGGTACTCCAATTACAGGAACATCAGTTTTTGAAGCAATCATTCCCGGTAAATGTGCTGCGCCTCCAGCGCCAGCAATTACAACCTTTATTTTTCGTTTCCTTAGCGAATTAGCGTAATCGTACAATCTGTCTGGAGTTCTGTGCGCAGATACAATTTTCTTTTCAAAAGAAACATCAAGCTTTTCTAATAAACCGCATGCCACTTGCATGGTTTGCCAATCTGATTGACTTCCCATTACTACGGATACTGGGATGTTTTTTTCAATTTCCATTATTGATCTCGCTCAGATATTTCTCAGCATCTAAAGCGGCCATGCATCCCATTGCGGCCGATGTTACTGCTTGCCTATAGACATTATCCACTAAATCTCCAGCTGCAAAAACTCCAGGAATAGAAGTTTTTGTAGTGCCAGGAACGGTAGACACATAGCCACTATCAAAAGTCTTTAGCTGATCTTTAATAAGATTTGACGCCGGGGAATGCCCTATTGCTACGAAGACCCCTGAGCAATAGATTTCGGATAATTCTTTGCTTAAATTATCTTTTATCTGGATTCCAGTTACTCCTAAAGGATTATCTTCTCCCAAAACGTCAGTCACTTGTTTATTCCAGATAATTTCTATTTTATTATTTTCAAAGAGACGTTTTTGTAATATTTTTTCTGCCCTTAACTCATCTCTCCGATGGATCAAATAAACTTTAGAAGCAAACTTTGTTAGAAAAATTGCCTCTTCAACAGCCATATTTCCCCCTCCTATTACCGCAACTATTTTATCTTTATAGAAAAAACCGTCACATGTTGCACAAGCTGATACTCCAAAACCTTTGTACTTTTCTTCATTATCTAGTCCAAGCCAATTTGCTTGTGCTCCCGTCGCTAAAATTACTGAGTCCGTCAAATATTGTGTACCACCATCCGTTTCAACAAAGAAGGGTCGTGCTGTAAGATTTACTTTTGATACATGTTCGGAAATTATTTCGCATCCTAGATTACGCGCATGATCTTCCATGTTTTTCATTAAGTCAGGGCCAAGTATTTCTTTCTCTCCGGGCCAATTCTCAACCTCTGTCGTTATTGTAAGCTGTCCACCTGGCTGAATTCCCTGAAACAGGATTGGTGATAACATAGCGCGTGAAGCATATACAGCTGCTGTATAGCCTGCTGGACCTGAGCCGATTATTAAAAGTTTAGTTCTTTTTGGAGACATATTATCCTCAATGTTTTTTGACAGGTTACAAACTAATTATTGAAGCCATTCGACCGAAATCTCTTTCAGATTTATGATATGCCCTTCTATTTGAAAAAAATAATTCAGGATTTTCGTAAGTACACAAACCTAAATTATCTATATCATAAACTCCAAATAGATTAAATCTACTTTCAATAAATAAAGTAAGATCAAAGAAATGGTTACCATCTTTTTTGATAAAAAATTTTTCGAAAGATGAATCAGTTTTTACAAAGCCTTCAACAAAATCTGATTGTACTTCATAGCATTTGGTAGAGATTGTTGGACCAATTGCAACTGAAATTTTTCTTATATCGACGCCAAGACCTTTAAGAGAATTCAAGGAATTTTCACAGATTCCGGCTAAAGCTCCTTTCCAGCCTGCGTGAATAGCCAATATGAAACCGCTTTCACTCTCGTGAGCCAAAATGGGACAGCAATCAGCAGTCAGTATTCCGACCCCAATACCTTTAAGATCGGTTATGACAGCATCTACTGGCTTATGACTTACTTTCTCAAAGTTAGTTTTTTTATCTATTACTGCCACATTGCTTGTATGCTGTTGGTTTGGAAAGAAAACTTTTTGATCTGAAATATCAAGCTCATCCATGACCAATGCCCTGTTTGCATAAATATTGGCTTTCCTATCGGTTGTTTTTTCTGAAAAGTTTAAACTAGAGTATAGTCCGGTGGATACGCCACCAGATCTACCAAAAAACCCATGCCTAACAGATTGCAACTTTTTACTTTTGAACATATTGATCATATTAGTTGAGGCCTTCAAGATGCCTTTTAGTTTTTGTTATCGCAATGACTTTAAAAAGAGAACCCATTTTATCAGGATCAATTAGTCTCTTTACTTCGGTATCGACTGTTTCTGCTATGGCTGTGTTGGCATTTTCGGTTAAGCTTTTTAAGCGTTCCTTTATTCCAAGTTCAAGTAGAAATTTTTGTTGTTCTCTAACCGGCGAAATATATAAATTTTTTTTACTAGCTATTTCTTTTAGGAGATTGAAATTAACATGTGAACTTAAATCACTTTTCCCTGGTTTTTCCAAAACGCTTTTAAATTTGTGTTTGTTTACGGCTTGAAGAGTATCCCCAATACCTGAAATGTTTCCATAATCTATCACTAACAAAACACCATCCCATTGAATTATATGATTGCAAATATTTGAAAAAATTGAGGTCGTCTTTTCAGAATATTCTATTGTATCCCCTACCTTTAAATCTGAAAAAACACTGTCACTAGGAACCCATATTTTTTTATCTAAAGTGAAACAGAGTTTGCCATTTTTAATTGTTACTTTTTTCTCATGCCACCCCTCGTTACTCTTCACATATTGGTTTGTAGGAAGGGCATCAAAAAATTCATTCGCAATAATTATCTGTGGCTCTAAACTCAAGTCTTTGATATCTGAAATCCAACTTACATTTTCACTTTTGAGATTTTCTTTCTGTAGAGTTATTAGTCTCTCAGACTTTTCCAAAATTGTTATGTCAAGATCTATTTTATTATTTGTTACCTTGCAAATAGTTCTGATGGCGTCCTTTAGCAGTGTTCCTCTACCAGATCCAAGTTCCGTTATACATAAACGTTTTTTATTTATGAACTGCTGATAAAAACTCAACGCCCACAGCCCTATTAGCTCACCAAATGTTTGAGAGATCTCTGGAGAGGTGATGAAGTCACCATTTTCCCCTAATACTTGTTTAGAAGTGTAGTATCCGTTTTCATCATCCCACAAGCATATTTCCATATATCGTGATAGACTTATTGGACCACTTTTTTTAATTACATCTTTTATTTTTGTTTCAATTTGCATCAAGATTTCGTTGGTTCACCAAAATAATCATTAAAAGTCCAACGATCATCATTGGTAATGTGAGAAGTTGTCCCATTGATATTCCGATACCTGGGAAAAGCTCAACTACATATCCATACGGATTTTCATTTGTGATAAAAAAAGCGTCTGGCTCTCTTAGAAATTCAATTGCAAACCTTATAATACCATATCCTAGCAAAAAAGAGCCAAAAATAGTTCCTGGCTTTTTAAGCGTTTTAGAGACAAAAACAAGATAATAAAAAATAAGCATTAAAATGATACCCTCAAAGAATGCTTCATATAATTGTGACGGATGCCTGAAGCATGGTATCTCATCTGGGTTTGGACAAAATTGCCCCTGACCTTTAGTAAACTGAATTCCAAATGTTGAGGTTGTTGGTTTTCCCCAGAGCTCACCATTAATGAAATTTGCAATTCTACCAAAAAATAATCCTGGCGGTGACGCAAATGCAATCAAATCACCCAAAGATAATAGGCAAATTTTTTTTCTTAGACCAAAAAGAATGCCCGAGATCAACACTCCTAAGAAGCCTCCGTGAAATGACATACCTCCTTCCCATACATAAATAGTTCTAATTGGATTATCGAAGTAATAGCTAGGTGCGTAAAATAGACAATATCCCAACCTACCTCCTACAATGATTCCCAATATCATATAAGTTATGAGATCGTCTATTTCGGTTCTTTCAATAATACTTTTGTTTGCAAACCACAGATTTTTATTTTCAACAAGCCTTACCATCAAAAACCAGGCGAAAAGAATACCGGCTATGTACGATAAACCATACCATTGGACATTCAGATGAAATCCTAATAAATTTATAGAAAAAGCGGTCTCATTTATATTCGGATATTGAAAGATTTTTTACTCCAAAAAAAATAAATTCCCATTATATTTTTGTTTAACGCTAAATTTTAAAAAGTAAAAGGATAATCGATGCAATTTAAAAACCCATTTATTGATAATTTGTCCAAGGTTATGGCAGATGCATTTGGTGCAGCACATTCTGCTAAAAACGAAGCAGAGAATGTTTTCAAGACCTGGTTGGATGGCTGGTTGGCTGACAGAGATTTTGTAACAAGAGAAGAGTTTGAAGCACTTAAGCTGAGTGTGGAAGAATTAAGGAATAAAAGTAAGCTATCAGTAAAAAGAAAGAGAAATTTAAAGAGCTGATATTTACAAGATATAGTGCATACGAGGCTTAAACGCCTAATTATAGTAGAGATTTATAAATTTTGTGGGTATACTGACAGAAAAAAAGGAGCAGTAACCCTATGGCACGAGCAAAGTCAATTATATTTTTAGATGAAACGCATCCAATAGATGCCCTGGAACTAATAGCTCACGAAGATAATTGGGAATTTGTTAGAGATGAAGATAACGAAATAATCGTTTCCATTGATGGAGGTTGGAAAAAGTATACGGTCATTGCAAGATGGGATGTATCAAGAAATCTCTTTAACACCATTTGTACTTTTGAGATGATGCCACCAAGAAAAAAGCTAGTAAAACTCTATGAGACTATAAATTTAGTTAATGGTAGTAATGTCGTTGGAAGCTTTACCTACGACAGCGGTGAACAATTAATGAATTATAGCACTAACATATTATTTTCTGATGAATTAATTATTTCCAATACAGAACTTAAAGATTGGATAAAGGCATCTATTGAAACAACTGAAAAATTTTATCCAACCTTTCAAAAGAGCTGCTGGGGAGAAGTAATGCCAAAAGATGCTATGTCAGCAGCTTTTGGAAAAATAGCAGGTCACGCTTAGGTACATATAAGTGACTACTGCAAAGAAAATTAATAAACAGATTAAAATTATCGGTTGTGGCAAGATGGCGTCTGCAATCTTGGATGCCTGGTTAAAAAAATCAATATTTCCCCAAAATATTTACGTGGATGATCCCAATCCCTCTGAGTGGCTACTTGATAAAAAAAAAATTGGGCTGAATTTAAATACCAAAGCAGATATACCATTTGATTATTGCTTTATAGGAGTAAAACCGCAGTCTCTCAATGAAATTGAATTAAAACTAAAAACGCTTGCTAAAAAAAACGTTACCTTTGTTTCAATGCTTGCGGGGATTAAAATTAATAGGCTCGAAGGTATAATTGGCAAAGATGAATCTATTGTAAGGATAATGCCTAACTTGCCCGCAGAGATACTAAAAGGGGTAACAGCAGTTAAAGAAAACGCAAGGGTTGAACCAAAACAGTCAAAGAGTTTGGCTATTTTATTACAGGCTTTTGGGGAAATAGTAAAATTTTCAGAGGAGAGAAAATTTGATGCTGTTACGGCAATTTCAGGCTCGGGCCCAGCTTACATTTTTCTGATCGCTGAATTGATGACAGAGGTTGGTATAAATTTGGGTCTTTCTTACGATGAAGCTTTCAAATTGGTAAAACATACAATCGATGGAGCTGGAAGCTTAATAGTCAATTCACCACTGAAGCCCCAAAAATTAAGAGAAAACGTGACCAGTCCTGGTGGAACAACACATGAAGCATTGGCGGTAATGATGAATAAGGACAATGGTCTGCAAAAAATTTTCTTAGCAGCAATAAAAGCTGCAGCGCAAAGATCAAAAGAATTAAGTGAAGTTTGATCTTTTAATTAATGCTTTAAATCTGAAATTTTGATACTTTGAGTAATGCCGGATTTTTTTGACACAGAATTGAGAGTGGGAGAGATCGTTAAAGCTGAAATTTTTAGGGAAGCTAAAAAACCAGCATTTAAACTATGGATAAATTTTGGCGAAGCACTCGGGATTAAGACTTCATCTGCTCAGATTACATCTCTCTATACAACCCAAATGCTCATAGGGAAGTTGGTAATTGCTGTAACAAATCTCCAACCCAAACAAGTTGGACCATTTATTTCAGAGGTCTTGGTACTTGGTGTTGATGGCAAAAATGTTGGTGATATTATTTTGATCGCGCCTGAGGATAAATCTGATATTGGTAATAGGGTTCATTAAGAGAGATCGATTAAATGAAACCAAAAATAATTGTCACTAGAAACATACCTGACGAAGTAGAGTCAAAGCTAAAGGAATATTTTCAAGTTTCATTCAATCGTGAAGATAAAATATTCAGTAACGATATATTAAGGAAAGCAATGGAAAGTGCTGACGGAATAGTTTGTACTGTGACAGATTGTATTACAAATGCGCTTCTTACTCTACCTAAGAAAAAAGTGAAAATTATTGCAAATATTGGAGTAGGCGTGGATCATATAGATTTACAATCAGCCAAGGAAAATAATGTTATTGTAACAAACACTCCCGACGTGTTAACGGAGGCTACCGTAGATATAGCTACACTTTTACTTCTATCTGTTACACGAAAGGCATTTCTATTGGAAAAAATGTTGCGGCAGGGTGAATGGAAAGGATTTTCGTTAACAGAGAACCTAGGAGTAGATGTTCGTGGAAAAGTTCTAGGAATTGTAGGAATGGGAAGAATCGGTAAAGCTTTTGCAAAGCGTGCTCACGAGATATTTGGCATGAAAGTACTTTACTATAATCGTTCCCCAGTTAAGGATCTTACATTTGAGGCAAGCGTTCGTTTTGACTTAGATGCTTTACTGGAAGAAAGTGATGTAATTTCTTTGCATCTCTCAAGTGATAAGGGAAATAAGAACTACATTTCTAAAAGCAGAATGAAGAAAATAAGGCGCTCATCATTTTTAATTAATACATCGAGGGGAGATGTTATCGACCAAATGGCACTTATAGATTTGCTAGAAAAGAAAAAACTTGCCGGTGCGGGGCTAGATGTCTTTCTCAACGAACCAAATGTTCCTCTTGCACTGAGGCAGTTATCAAATGTAACCCTCTATCCTCATATCGGATCTGCCACTTATGAAACAAGAACAAAAATGGGAATGCTGGCAGTTGAAAATTTAATAGCATTTTTTAACAAAAAACAGGTTATTAACCAGTTATGAGCTGTGAATGATATTTTTGTATAGGCTTTACCGATATCTTACCCCCAATATTTTCTTTAAGGCTGTGTATTGTAGCAATTATTCCTCGAGCCGTAGTGTAGTATGGAATCTTATTATTCAATGCTAAATATCGAATGTCTTTGCTATCTTCAAGTGATTGTTTGCCCTCAGTAGTGTTCATAACAATATCTATTTTTTTATCTTGCAGTAAATCTGCAATATTTGGCCGTCCTTCATAGACTTTCTTTATAGGTGCGCTGTTAACTCCCTCTCTATCTAAAAACGCTTTTGTCCCCTTTGTTGCAATAATTTTAAAACCAATCTTCTCAAGAATTTTACATGCGTCACCCATCTCTTTAGTTTTATCTTCATTTCTAATTGATAAAAATACAGTCCCAGATTTAGGAAACCTCATACCTGCTGAAATCTGTGATTTGAAAAAGGCTCCCTCGAAGCTGTTCGCAATACCCATGACTTCTCCAGTTGAACGCATTTCAGGGGTTAAAATGGTATCGCTACCGGGTAGCCTATCAAAGGGTAAGACAGCTTCCTTAACAGCTACATAATTCAAGTCTTTTCTGTGAAAAGATAAACTGGAAAGCTTTCGACCTATCATTAATTTTGCAGCTAGATTCGCTAGCGGTATTCCCGTCGTTTTAGATATGAACGGAATTGTTCTGCTTGCCCGTGGATTTACCTCTAATATGTATATATCACTACCTTTTATTGCAAATTGGATATTCATTAATCCCACTACGTTTAATTCTTTGGCTAGAAGAGAAGATTGAAATTTTATCATCTCAATTATGCCCTTTCCAAGAGAGTGTGGTGGCAAAGAGCAAGCACTGTCTCCGGAATGAACACCTGCTTCTTCGATATGCTCCAAAATCCCTGCGACAAAACAATCTTCTCCGTCGCTAATTACGTCTACATCAACTTCTATCGCTGCACCCAAGTAACTGTCTAACAAAAGCGGTGTTTTATTGCTAATTTCTATGTTGGACTCTAGATATTTTTTTAATTGCGTTGAGTCATGTATTATTTCCATTGAGCTACCACCTAAGACAAATGAGGGTCGAGCGATTATTGGATAACTAAGAGACTCGGCAGCCTTTATGGTATTGGATTTTTTACTTACAGTTGTATTTTTGGGTTGTTTCAGATTTAACTTCTCAATAACCTCTTTGAACAGTTTTCGATCTTCTGATATCGCTATAGCTTTTGATGTTGTTCCTAAAATTTTTACATCTTTTGCGTTTAGATCATCTGCTAGTTTCAGTGGCGTCTGCCCTCCATACTGCACAATTACTCCAATCAAATTGCCATTTTTCTTTTCTTTTGCAATTATATTGATGACTGACTCAAGGTTTAAAGGTTCGAAGTAAAGTTTTTCAGAGGTATCGAAGTCGGTAGAGACAGTTTCGGGATTACAATTAACCATAATAGTTTCAATGCCTTCTTCGTTAAGCGAGAAACAAGCATGACAGCAACAGTAATCGAACTCAATACCTTGACCGATTCTGTTAGGGCCACTGCCAAGGATTATTACTTTGTCTTTATTGGACGGTTGAGCTTCACATATTTTGGTAGTAAAGGTGGATAAGTCATAGCTAGAATATAAATATGCGGCCTCAGAGTGGAACTCTCCACCGCAAGTATCAATTCGCTTATAAACTGGAAATATTTCGTACTTTTGTCTCTTATCTTGAATGTTGTCCAAAGAAGTAGACAACAATTCAGCTATTCTTTCATCACTAAACCCTCGAGATTTTGCCTCTCTCAAAATATCCTGACAGATATCTGGACCATATTCTAAAATTTTTTTTTCAAATTTAACAAGTTCCTCAATTTGACCTAAAAACCATTTGTCAACTCTAGTTATTTCGTAGATTTCTTCAGTGGAGAAACCAATTCTGAAAGCCTGCCCAATAACAAAGATTTTGTCAGGAGTATTCGAGGATAATTTTTTGTAAAGTGAAGGTTTATCCATATTGCTATGAACAAATGCAAGCCCAGTAGTCTTATTCTCAAGAGAGTTTAAAGCTTTTTGGAGACTTTCCTGAAAGGTTGCCCCAATAGCCATAACCTCTCCAACTGATTTCATTGAAGTACCAAGTTCATTTGATACCGAGGGAAATTTTTCGAATGCGAAACGGGGTATTTTTGTAACAACATAATCGATGGTCGGTTCGAAACTCGCGGGGGTAGTTTTTGTTATATCATTTTGCAACTCATCAAGCGTGTAGCCAATGGCTAGTTTCGCAGCAACTTTAGCTATTGGAAATCCTGTTGCTTTCGACGCAAGGGCAGATGATCTAGAGACACGGGGGTTCATTTCAATAATTAGCATTTCACCAGTTTGTGGATTTACTGCCCATTGAACATTAGACCCTCCGGTTTCAACACCGATCTCTTTTAAAACTTCTAAAGAATTGCTACGCATTCTCTGAAACTCTTTATCGGTAAGTGTCATCGCTGGTGCTATGGTTATACTATCGCCTGTATGAACTCCCATTGGGTCGAGGTTTTCGATTGAGCAGACTATAATGGCATTATCATTTTTATCTCTTATTACTTCCATCTCAAACTCTTTCCAACCTAGAAGGCTTTGATCAATAAGAATTTGTTTGGCTGGAGAGGCGTCTAAACCATTGATACAGATTTCTCTGAAGTCATTTTCGTTATATGCAACTCCCCCTCCTTTACCTCCCAGAGTAAAACCTGGACGGATAACAGCAGGCAAGCCAATTACATCTAACGTTTGCAAAGCTTCATCTAATGAATTAGCAATTTCTGATTTTGGACTCTTTATTCCAATGTTTTCCATAGACTGTTTGAAAAGTTTTCGATCTTCTGCTTTCTCGATTGCTTCTCTATTAGCTCCGATAAGCGTAACATTGTAATTCTCTAGCGTTCCTGCCTTATCCAATTCGATAGCAATATTAAGTGCTGTTTGTCCACCCATTGTCGGTAAAATAGCATCTGGTTTTTCAATCATAATTATTTTCTCAATTACGTCTGAATTTATTGGCTCTATATAGGTAGCGTCGGCAAGCTCTGGATCTGTCATTATTGTGGCAGGATTCGAATTAACTAGAATAACTTTAAGACCTTCTTCTTTTAGTGCCTTACATGCCTGAGCACCGCTGTAATCAAACTCACAAGCCTGACCTATAACTATGGGTCCTGCACCGATGATCAAAACTGACTTTATATCAATTCGTTTTGGCATTTAAATTTTTTCTTTAATTCGTGAAACTATAGGTGTACAAGAATTTATATACATAACCCTTTTTAAAACTGTCACTAATAAAATCAATAAGTTTTTGGTTCGCGAATAGGTAGAATAGATGCATTTGTACAGATCACACAACTGTAATGAACTACGACCAGGAGATGATGGGGAAGCCGTAAAGCTCGCGGGTTGGGTACACAGGGTACGTGATCACGGCGGAGTGCTTTTCATCGACCTTAGAGATCATTTTGGTCTTACCCAGGTTTTAGCTGATCCCGATAGCCCCGTTTTTAAAGATGTAGAATATGTCAGGGCAGAATGGTGTGTTTCAATTGAAGGAACTGTGAGAAAGAGAGCTAGTTCTTTAATTAATGAAAAATTGCCTACAGGTGAGATTGAGGTTTTTATATCAAAAATAAATATCTTAGGTGCTGCGGAAGAATTACCGTTACCTGTATTCGGAGATCTTCCATATCCAGAAGAAACTAGACTAAAGTACCGTTTCCTTGATTTAAGGAGAGACCGAATACACCAAAATATAATATTGAGATCAAAGATAATCGAGTTTATACGAAAAGAGATGTGGGAGAATGGCTTTAATGAATTTCAAACGCCAATAATATCATCTTCTTCCCCAGAAGGGGCCCGGGATTTTTTAATACCCTCGAGATTACATCCTGGAAAGTTTTATGCGCTACCGCAAGCTCCTCAAATCTACAAACAGCTGATAATGGTTGGTGGATTTGATAAATATTTTCAGATTGCACCGTGCTTTCGAGATGAAGACCCTAGATCTGATAGATCTCCTACCGACTTCTATCAGCTAGATATAGAAATGTCTTTTGTAGAGGAATATGATGTATTTCAATTGGTAGAAAAAGTGTTTGTCAAACTCTTTGAAAATTTTTCTGATTCCTACACGGTTAATAATAAATTTCCTATTATTAGCTTTGACCAATCAATGGAGAGGTATGGCACTGATAAACCAGATTTAAGAAATCCAATAAAAATGATGGATGTGTCCGAGTTTTTTGTTTCTTCAGGATTTAAAATTTTTGCTGATATTTTGACCAAAGACGGAACGCAGATCAAAGCAATACCGGCAAAAGGTGGAGGCAGTAGGAAATTTTGTGACAGAATGAACAAGTTTGCGCAAGACCAAGGACTACCGGGTATGGGATATATCTTTTGGCGGTCAAATGATAGTGGTAAGTTAGAAGCAGCGGGACCAATAGCAAAAAACTTAGGCGAGCAAAAGACAGAAAAATTAAGGGATTTTCTTGGTCTCGATAAGGGTGATGCAGCTTTTTTCTTGGGAGGTGTTCCTGCCCATTTTAACGACATTGCTAGCAAGTCTAGGAATATCGTCGGGCTCGAGTTAGGTATTACAAATTCAAATTCCTATGAGTTTTGTTGGATCACTGACTTTCCAATGTATGAAAAAGATAGAGAGACAGGAAGAATTGAGTTTTCACATAACCCTTTTTCGATGCCTAAGGTCGATTTATTGAACGAAGATATTGATCCGTTGAATGTATTGGGGATGCAGTATGATTTATCGTGTAATGGGTATGAGATTTTGTCTGGTGCGATTAGAAATCACAAACTAGAGAACTTGTTTAAGGCTTTTGAAATTGCTGGCTATGCAAAAGAGGCAGTTGAGAGGCAGTTTTCAGGTCTAGTAAATGCTTTAAAATATGGTGCTCCTCCTCATGGAGGATGTGCTGCCGGCATTGATAGGATAGTAATGCTTTTGGCTAAGGAAGATAATATAAGGGAAGTCATAATGTTCCCTATGAACCAAAAAGCAGAGGACCCAATGCTTGGATCCCCTAGAAATCCAACCGCAGAACAGTTAGGCGAGCTAAAATTGAAGGTAATCGATCACGATCTTTAAGTTAAGTTAATAGAATAGGTTGATTATTAAACAGGTTGGTATCCAAAGAATAATAGAAATTACGGTAGTAATGGAAAACTTGCGCTTAAGATTAGGGTTAACTGGTGACGAAGGTGCAGTTCCTTCAATAACATTCCTATCATCGGTTTGAGTGGTTACATTTATTGGTAGAACTATAAATAAAGTAATAAACCAGTATACAGATAATAAAACTATTGCAGATGTTATTGTCATTTTTAGACTTCCTCTAACTCGATGAGAGTTCCATTAAAATCCTTGGGGTGTAGAAAAATTACTGGATTACCATGTGCACCTATTTTAGCATTTCCATCGCCTAATACAGTTGCACCATCTTTTTCAAGGCTCAAAATAGCACTATTAATGTCCTCTACTTCAAAACAAATATGGTGGATGCCGCCTTTTTTATTCTTTTCAAGGAAGTTTTTTATTGGGCTCTTTTCTCCCAGAGGCTCCAGCAATTCTATTTTGGTATTCGGTAATTCAATAAACACCACCTTAACGCCATGATCTATTTGATCCATTGGAGCGCTAATTTTCACTCCCAGCATATTTTTGTAGGTTTTTATCGCCTCATCTAATTGGGGTGTTGCTATAGCGATATGGTTCAGTTTTCCAATCATTTTTTAAACTTTCTTATTGTAGTTTTTCAAAAAATTTTTATAGATATCTTTTAGCAAAACAATATCATCGACCTTTGTATTTTCGTTGATCTGGTGCATGGTATCACCTACTAAACCAAATTCAACAACAGGGCAGTAATTTCGCATAAAACGAGCATCTGATGTTCCGCCTCCAGTAGAAAGTTTACAATCTACACCCGCGGCATCTTTTATAGAAGTAATTAATAGATCTGAAAGTCGACCTGGCTCAGTCAAAAAGCTTTCACCAGAACATTTATACTTAATTTCCAGAGTGGCATCAGATACTTCATTATGTTTGGACGCCAGCGTGTCTATTTTTTTTATGAGCGATGAACATGAATGCTGATCATTAAAACGCACGTTGAAATTAGCATAGGAATTCTCTGGTATAACATTCAATGCATTATTATTTGTATCTATCGTTGAGATGTTCAAACTAGAGGGTTCAAAAAATTCACTTCCATCGTCTAGCTTGAGAGATTTTAATTTGCTAAGAAAGTGAATTAGCTCTTCGACTGGGTTAACTGCTTTGTCAGGATAAGCTATATGACCCTGCTTTCCTCTACAAACGATAAACCCGCTTAAAGAACCACGTCTTCCAATTTTTATCGTATCGCCCACGAACTTGGAAGAGGTAGGCTCACCAACGAGACAGTCATCAATAACTTCTTTATTTTTAACAACCCAATTCAGCAGTTCTTTTGTACCGTATTCAGCGCTACCTTCCTCATCGCTGGTAATTAAAAGTACGAATGAGCAACTAGGCCCTTCTTCCTCAATGATCTCTTTAAGAGCAACAAGAAACGCTGCAACAGATGATTTCATATCTACTGAGCCTCTCCCAAAAACTCGCTCGTTTCTAATGTCTCCATTGAATGGATCACTGTCCCATAAACTTTCATTTCCTGGTGGAACTACATCTACATGACCGTTAAAGGCTAGGGTTCTCTTAAAACCCGACTTTGGAGACCACCGCGCAAACAGGTTTGTCACACCTTGGGTGGAGAAAACTTTCGTTTTAAAACCTAATTGCTTAACAAATGACGCAATAAATTCTAGAGACCCTCCATCGTCTGGAGTAATTGACCTAAAACCAATAAGTTTTTTTGTCAATAATATTGGATCATCTATCAATTTAGTCATGATTATTCTCGTAATAAATCATTTATAGAGGTTTTACTTCTTGTTTTTTCATCTACCTGCTTGACTATTACCGCACAATAGAGGTTTACCCCACCTTTAGATGGAATAGAACCTGACACAACTACAGAGTAAGGAGGTATTTCTCCATAAGTCGTTTCACCATTTTCTCTATTAAAAATTTTTGTAGATTTTCCAATAAAAACACCCATGCCGACTACTGCTCCCTCTCTGACAATGCAGCCTTCTACAATTTCTGACCTTGCTCCAATAAAGCAGTTGTCTTCGATAATTGTAGGCGATGCTTGCATTGGTTCTAATACACCTCCTATTCCAACTCCACCTGAGAGATGTACATTTTTCCCTATCTGAGCACAAGATCCAACTGTTGCCCAAGTATCTACCATTGTCCCACTATCTACGTATGCACCAAGATTTACAAATGAGGGCATTAGAACAACATTTTCGCCGATGAAGGCCGATGCTCTAACGACAGTGTTAGGAACAGCGCGGAAATTTTTTTGGCGCCATTCCGCTTCACCCCAACCTTTAAATTTGTTATCTACTTTGTCCCACCAGGTTGAATTTTGTGGACCTCCTTTTTGCAATTCCATTTCTCTGAGCCTAAAACTCAATAAAACCGCTTTTTTTGTCCATTGATTCACTACCCACTCACCTGAGACCTGTTTTTCTGCTACTCTTAACTTCCCGCTGCCCAGAAGATTCAAAGTTTGTTCTACAGCTGCTTTAGTTTTCCCAACTGTTTTTTCATTTATTTTTTCTCTGATCTCCCAGGAAGTTTCGATTGCGTTTTCCAGATCTTTATTTTCCATAGTGTTTCCTTCAATTGTTATTCATACTTTAAAAAAAATTCTCTTATCTCACTTCGCTGCAAAGGATGAAAGTTATCATCAGATACAGTTAAAATACGCATTTCCCCTTTTTTATCTTTCCATAAAGCCATGCCCTCTAAATTGTCAAATTGATTAGCTGTTGAAGTAAAAACTGTGATAGGTTTTGTATCATCAAAATTATCTAGAGAAATTAATCTAAATCTAGTTTTAAAGCCTTGGGTCCATGAGAAATTACGTTCAAGGACCAATAAAAGCCCCTGGGGCAAAAAATCTGCATCAGTTATCAGGAAGTTATCCTTTATTTTAATATATTTGATGATATCCCATTTATTATTTTGTAATCTGAATATTGGAATATCGGAAATGCTCAAAGGAGGTCTTTCTGGTATTGCTATCAAACGATCTTCACCATCAATTGCTAGAGCCTCTATACCTTTGTTTACAGATAGTTTTCTGAACATTGGATGTTTAGGAATAAAGACACCTTTACCCTCAACTTTCGCATGCATCATTATTCTGTGATTTGACTCAAATGAAATATAGTAATTATTGTTTTTATCGATGACAATCGATTCACTATCTGTATTTCGACCGTTTAAATGCTTTCCCTTGCTCGACAAAATTCGACCCTTTCTGATCACCGAATATCCGATTAAATTCTCATTTTCGTCACGACGCAATTCTAGAACAAAAAAAAATGACTTATCAGTGACAACTAGAGCTTTGGTTCCCCCATTCATAATTACAAGACCAGAGAACCCACCATAATCTTTTTCGCTTCTATCGATATTTAAAAACCCAACTTGTTCTAACTGCCATTCCTTAATGTCAGCTTTAAGTGTTGGTATTATTACAAAAAAAATTAACAGGGCAAAAACAATATATTTCATCATTCAGTGCTTTTAACATTTACAAAACGAAGTAAATACCACCCTATAAATAGTAAAATAATAATCGGCACTAAACCAATTTGCTGTGATCCACTAGCAAAAGTAAACCAAGAAATAAGAGCTGGAGCCAAAAACGCTGTGGCCCTACCTACAAGGGCGTAGAGACCAAAGCTTTCAGTTATTTGTTTTTTGTTAGCTAGGAAAACTAATAATGTGCGAGAAGCAGATTGGATTGGTCCACTGACAAAACCAAGTAACCCGCCCGCTATGTAGAAAATTATATCAGGTGTATTAGACTTCGGGTCCAATGGAAATCCATAGAATTCTGTTCTACTTAAACCAAAGATCACAAGGGTTACAATGACAAGACCTCCAAGCATTATGCTGATACAAAATTTAGATCCATATTTGCTGTCCAAAGCACCACCCCAATATGCGCCAATTGTACCAGTTGTGGCCGCCAAAATTCCAAAAATACCCAGCTGCACCGTATTCATCTCCAATACGCCAGCTGCGTAAATTCCACCAAAGAAAAAAATTCCATTCATAGCATCTCTATAGAACATTGAGGCTACTAAAAACCAACCTAAAGATGGTTGATTTCTTAAGTTTACAATATTTAAAAATAGATCTTTAAGTGCCTTTGTCACATTCAGTTGAGATGGCGTTGTCATCTTTATGTCAGGGACAAATGCAAAAAATGGTATGATAAAAATAGCATACCAAAGGGCCGTCAATGGACCTACAATTCTGGTACCCTCTCTTTCTATGGGATCTAATCCCAGTGCTGGATTGCTACCTAGTAA
Source organism: uncultured Alphaproteobacteria bacterium (assembly GCA_902524845.1). Lineage (GTDB taxonomy): Bacteria > Pseudomonadota > Alphaproteobacteria > Rhodobacterales > Rhodobacteraceae > CACIJG01. The sequence continues at coordinate 32,234 of CABZEW010000001.1, read as the reverse complement.
TGTTAAACCGCTTTCTTGCTCAACAAATAAGCCCAACATTATTATAAGGGAGATTAATCCGCCAAGGTAACCTAGCCCCCAGCCTGCTCCTGATAGCTTTCCAAGCTTTTCCGGTTTCTCGAGGCTTGGCATCATAGCATTTGTAAAGACTGTCGAAAAATCGGCTGCAATAAAAGCAACTGTGTAAGCAAATAAAACCCAGAACGTATTTTCCTGGTTTGGCTCGGCGTACCATAAACAAAAAGTAGAAATTACAAAAAAAACTGAAAACATTAGAATCCATGGCTTTCTTTTCTGGGTTTGATCGGCTACCGCCCCTAAAATCGGCGAAAAGATAGCCACAACTACTCCAGAGACTGTAACAGCCATTCCAATTAATGCCTGGCCCTCAACAGGATTATCTACAACTGCCTGCACAAAATAGGGACCAAATATAAAAGTGGCAATCAAGGTATGTATTGGTTGACAAGCCCAATCGAACAACATCCATGAGTACACCTTTATTTTATTTTTCATTAATAGCTTGCCATTTGTTTATATTTTCTGCTTTTATTTTATTAATTATTAACTATCTTTACAATGTAATACGGTTTTTCTAGGAGTTCGTTTTGGTCTCTATACTTCAAATCATTCACATGATACTCGACGTGTTGAAGTACGTCATAATAGCTCAAATTGTTCTTAGTTGGCTCTTAAACTTCAATATTCTTAACATAAATCAGCCACTTATTAATCAGATTTGGCGTGGTGTAAACCAAGTGTTAGAGCCTCTGTATGGTCCAATTAGACGGAGAATGCCTTACACAGGTTCAATCGACTTTGCTCCTTTGATTGTTTTTATAGCTATTTTGGCTTTACAAATAATCATAAGAAATAACATAGGTAATTTTTATTAATCTTTTTTAGTTCTTCGTGCCAATTCACGTAACCGTAGGGCGTTAAGCTTTATAAAGCCTTCAGCATCACCTTGGTTGTAGTAACCTTCATCGTCTTCGAAAGTTACTAATTGTTTGGAATACAGACTTTTCGGTGAGGATCTACTTACAACGGAGACATTCCCTTTATATAATTTAAGCTTAACGGTTCCTTCGACATTATCCTGGCTTTTATCAATTAAGGTCTGCAATAGATTCCTTTCGGGGGTAAACCAAAGGCCATTGTAAATCAACTCAGCATATCTCGGCATTATGTCATCTTTGAGATGCGCAGATCCACTATCAAGGGTTAAACTCTCAATTGCTCTATGAGCTTGCAGAAGTATAGTTCCACCCGGTGTTTCATAAATGCCTCTTGATTTCATTCCCACAAATCTATTCTCAACTAAATCGAGTCTTCCTATTCCATGACGGTTTCCAAGCTCATTAAGTTTTGTAAGTAAATTTGCAGGCGAGTAGTCTTTTCCATCAATCTTTATTGGATCTCCATTATTAAAGCAGACGGTAATATAATCGGGTTTATCAGGTGCTGATTCTGGGTTATTTGTCCTTTGATAAACATATTCTGGGGCCTCATCCGCTGGATCTTCTAGAATTAAACCTTCTGACGACGTATGTAATAAATTAGCATCTACTGAAAAAGGGGGTTCCCCTGCTTTATTTGCTGCTATGGGAATCTGGTGCTTTTCCGCAAAGGCTATTAATTTTGTTCTACTACTGAGGTCCCATTTCCTCCAGGGAGCAATAATTTTTATATCTGGATTAAGAGAGTATGCCGCTAATTCAAAACGTACCTGGTCATTTCCTTTTCCCGTAGCTCCATGACTTATCAATTCAGCGCCTACGATATCGGCAATCTCGATTAGCCTTTTAGAGATAAGTGGTCTTGCTATAGATGTTCCCAGCAAGTATTGACCTTCATATACGGTATTACATCTAAACATTGGGAAAACATAATCTCTAACGAATTCTTCAGTAAGATCTTCGATAAAGATATGCTCTGGTTTAATGCCGAGTAAGAGAGCCTTATCTCGCGCAGCCTCTAGCTCTTCAGCCTGCCCAAGATCGGCGGTGAAACAAATTACTTCGTAATCTAACTCAGTTTGTAGCCATTTCAATATAACTGAAGTGTCAAGCCCACCGGAAAAAGCAAGAACCACTTTTTTCTTCTGTGCCATATGTGGCGTCCTTTCCTTCCAAAAATTTCTGTCATTGACAGTGTTTGTCTATCTATTCAAACTTAGAACACAGATTTTAAATTGTGTAAAATATTATAAACAAGACCAGAAAGGTTTGCCATGATTGAAGAAATTACCTCATTTAATTTTAATACCACACCTAGAATTATTTATGGTGCAAACGTGGCAAAAGATGCCAGCCCATTTTCAAAATTAATGGGTGATAGAATTCTTCTTGTAACTGATAGAGGATTAACCAATTTAGGACTTTATGAAGACTTGTTAAAAAATCTTGAAAAGTATGATGCTACCGTAACTCTATTTGATGATGTGGAGGCAGATCCTTCGCTTAAAACTTTGGAAAAAGCAATAAGTGTTGGAAAAGATATAGGTTGTACCGGGGTAGTTGGATTTGGAGGAGGTTCTTCGATGGATGTTGCCAAGCTAACGGCTTTGGTTTTGGGGTCAGGAGAAGATTTAGAAAGTGCATGGGGAGTAGCGAATGCCACGGGCCCCAGATTACCTCTTTGCTTAATTCCGACTACTGCGGGAACTGGGTCTGAGGTTACTCCCGTTTCAATTATTACTGTGGACGGTGATGAAAAAAGAGGAGTTTCTACGCCAATTATCCTTCCAGACTTCGCGGTATTGGATCCGGCTCTAACATTAGGATTACCCGCAGAAACCACTGCCGCAACTGGAATTGATGCAATGGTGCATGCTATCGAATCCTATGCATCAAAAAATAAAAATAACAATCCTATATCTGGAATTCTTGCAAAGGAGGCATTAGTACTCTTGGGGAGTTCGATTAGAGCGGCTGTCTCGGATCCAAAAAACTTGCAAGCGAGAGGAAAAATGTTACTTGGATCAATGTTAGCTGGAATGGCATTTGCAAACTCTCCTGTGGCCGCAGTCCACGCGCTCGCTTATCCTCTTGGGGGGAGTTTTCATATAACTCATGGATTATCGAATGCACTTGTTCTTCCAGCTGTGCTACGTTTCAATGCGGTAGATGCGTGGGCAGCTAAAAAATATGCTGAGCTACTTCCTTTTCTTTTTCCAAATGAGAAGATGGGAAATAATAATCAAACAAATGCTTCGCTATTTACAGAAAAATTGGTGGATTTATCTAAAGAGTTGGGCCTTCCACAAAAATTGCGAGATGTTTCGATTCCTGAAGATGCTTGTGCTTCAATGGCTAAAGACGCTATCAAGCAAACCAGATTGCTAGTAAATAACCCAAGAGAGGTTAGTGAGCAAGATGCTTACGATATATATCACTCGATTTGGTAAGATTTCATGCGCTTAGCATTTAATCGGTTTGGAGAGCGTAATGCAAGCAACGTCGTTATTTTGCATGGGCTTCTAGGGTCAAAAAGAAATTGGTTTGGTATTGGAAAAGCTCTTTCAGATTTTGGGTTCAACGTTTGGCTTGTTGACCTTAGAAACCACGGTGACTCAGACTGGAATGATAAGCATACCTATTTCGATTTAGCAGAGGACGTAAAAAAATTTCTTGAAGAACATAAAATAGTAAGCAGCTCTATTATAGGGCATTCAATGGGTGGTAAGTCTGCTATGGTTTTAGACAAACTTCATCAAGGGTTAGTATCAAAATTAGTTGTAGTAGATATAGCCCCAGTTACTTACCCACCAAATTTTGAAAATTATTTAAAGGTTTTATCTTCACTTGATCTTAGCAGTTTTAAATCCAGGTCTGAAGTTGACAGCAAGTTATTCACAAATTTCAAGGAAATCAGCTTTAGATCTTTCTTGATGCAAAACTTAAAGCTGAATGATAAGAAAAGCTTTTATTGGCGTGTTAATTTAAAATCTTTAATTACAAATGCTGTCTCTATCAGTGAGTTCCCCCTCGTAATTGGTGCCTCTAATACAGATACGCTATTTTTATATGGTGATTCGTCTGAATATCGTGTGGCAGATCACAAGAATATAATTAAAGAAAATTTTCCATTGAGCGATTTTGCTCCTGTTGCTAAAGCGGGGCACTGGGTCCACGTTGAACAACCAAAAAAATTTTTAGAAATAGTTACAAAATTTTTAAAAACGGATTAGACTGTGTATAGGACTTAGAAGATATGGACGATTATTTAATAAAATCGATAAAAAACTATGCTGTGAAAAAAGACTTAGCGCGAACTAAGGAGCAAGTTCATTTCTTTATAAAATTCGATGGAAAAAAATATCCAATTTCTTTTTTTGACGAAAGTATTTTAGAAGTTGAAACAAGTCTCGTTCCAAACTTGAGGGGATTAGTGGATATCTACAAGCTTAATAAATTTTTTGCACAGGGATTATTGGTGATGATGGAAAGCAATCAGTATATCACAAAGTATGAGTATAAAAGATATACTTCTTCCAAGACCACGCAACCTACGGATTACGTGTCCCAAGGCTTATGTAAAGGCTAAGAGGGCCTAAGCTCACATTGCTAGAAAATAATAATCAAAGGGTATATGTGAATGGAAAATTCTTTTCAAAGAAAGAAGCCAGTATCTCAGTATTTGATAGAGGTTTTTTATTTTCTGATTCTGTATACGAAGTAACTGCTGTTATAGGGGGTAGTTTGGTAGATTGGCAGGAGCATTTTGCAAGACTCATTAGATCGTTGGATCATTTAGACTTAGTTAATAATTTTCAAGAGGAAGACTTTTATCAAATCCAAAAAAAATTAATAAAAGAAAATGAGCTTAAAGAAGGGCTTTGTTATGTTCAAGTCACGAGAGGCGTGGCAGAGAGAGACTTCAATTTCGCAAAAAGTTCATCATTACCTACCGTAGTTATATTTACGCAAGAAAAATTAATTTTAAGTAATCCGGCTTGTAAAGTGGGCATAAAAATCATAACGGTGCCTGACAATAGGTGGCGAAGAAGAGATATAAAGACTACTCAACTTCTTGCGCAATCATTAGCAAAAACTCATGCGGTCAAAAAAGGTGTGGATGATAGTTTACTAGTTCAAGACGGTTTTATAAATGAGGGATCATCAAGTAATGCATTTATTATCAAAGACGAATGCATTGTAACTCCATGCTTGTCGAATGATATTTTGGGAGGTATTACAAGATCTGCTGTAATAAAATTTTGCAAAAAAAATAATTTAGAAATCAAAGAGCAAAAGATCAATGTTAACGATTTGATCAATGCGCAAGAGGTTTTCCTTACTTCCGCTACTGGTTTCGTGCTTCCGGTTATCGAGGTTGACGGAAGACGGGTGGGAAACGGATTAATTGGAGATAGGGTTAGGGAAATCCAGAAAATATATTTAGAACAGATTAAATTGAAGCTTTCCTAGAATTTAATTAATCAAGTTACTTTTGGAACTTTTTTTTCCAGTCATTATAAGGCATACCATAGATGTGTTGCTGTGCGTCTGATATTGAAAAGTCTACATCTGATCCGTTAGCTGCCTCATGCATCCATTTGTATAGACAATTTCTACAAAACCCAGCCAAGTTCATTATGTCGATATTTTCAACATCCGTTCTGCTCTGCAAATGAGAGATTAGTCTTCTGAAAGTTTGGCTTTCAATTTTTTCTAAGTTTTTACTATCCATTTATCTCACCCATAAATTAAAAAAAAGTTTTTTATTTATTATATTTCTTTATTCTACAGAAAAAATACAAATTCGAGCATATTAATGGCAAAGCAACTTCATAGAAACCGTAAAGTAAAAATAGTAGCTACTCTGGGTCCTGCATCAGACAATAAATCAGAAATAAGAAAAATGTTTTTAGCTGGCGCAGATATTTTCAGATTAAATATGTCGCATGGCGATCACTTAGCTGTAGAAAATAGACATAATATTTTGAGAGATTTAGAGAAAGAGTTTTCAAGACCAATATGTATCTTGGCTGATCTGCAGGGTCCAAAGCTAAGATGTGGAAATTTTGAGGAAACAAAATTAAGTTTAGAAGTGGGGCAAAAATTTTGTTTTGATTTAATAGAAAGACTGGGAAATAAAGAGCGAGTTTGCCTGCCACATCCCCAGATATTTCAATCAGTAAAAAAGGGAGATAAGTTACTTATTGACGATGGTAAAGTTGCTTTGGAAGTTATCAAAGCATCTGAAAGGAAAATAGAGTGTACTGTATTGAATGACGGTATTATTTCAGACAAAAAAGGGGTTAATTGCCCAGATAGTATTTTGGAGCTCGCACCTTTGACGGAAAAAGATAAGAAAGACTTAGAGTTTGTTTGTAGTCTTGGAGTTGATTGGATTGGGTTATCTTTTGTACAGAGAGCCAAAGATGTAGACGATGTAAAAAAGTTGTTAAGGGGAAGGGCAGGGATTATTGCAAAAATTGAGAAACCTGCTGCCGTAAAAGTCTTTGACTCGATTATCGACTCTTCTGATGGAATTATGGTTGCACGAGGAGATCTTGGCGTTGAATTACCAATCGAAGCGGTCCCACCTATACAAAAAAGACTAGTAATGAAATCGCGTCAAATGGGAAAACCTGTGATCGTAGCAACACAAATGATGGAAAGTATGATTCATTCAACTACACCAACTCGAGCTGAAGTATCGGATGTTGCACAGGCAATATATGATGGTGTAGACGCGGTAATGCTGTCTGCTGAAACTGCTATAGGAGCCCACCCAGAGAAAGTGATATTAGCAGTAGATAAAATTGCCATTGAAACCGAAAAAGACCCACTATATTTCCAAAATTTGGAAACTTCTAGATCAGTTTCGAAAGAGGGTGTTTCTAACGCCATAACAGTTGCAGCGAGAGAGGTGGCCGACAACATAAACGTGAAGGTTATTTGTTGTTTTACTCATGGTGGAACATCAGCCGAACTTGCATCCAGGGAAAGACCTAGAGCTCCAATAATTGCATTAACTCCATATACAGAAACAGCAAGGAAATTAACCTTGTTTTGGGGCTTGCATTGTGTGGTTACCACGCCCGTTGATCGGTTCAAGAGGGCAGTAATGAATGCTGTAAAAGCCGCTAAATTATTTGATTTTGCTTCTGGTAAAGATTTGATCATTGTTATTGCGGGAGTACCATTTAATACACCTGGATCAACGAATATACTGAGAGTGGTGTCCTTGGAAGAAAATTTTGATGATTTTTGAGAAAAATATAAAGAAATGCTTGTATAGTTTTAATAATATCCTTATAAACACGTTGGATCCAAGATATAGGGAAAAAAAAGTGCCCAAGATGAAAACAAAATCAGGCGCGAAAAAGCGATTTAAGGTGACGGCGTCAGGGCGAGTAAAGTCCGGGCAGGCCGGGAAAAGGCATGGTATGATAAAAAGGTCTAGCAAGTTCATACGGAGCGCTAGAGGCACAACAACCTTATGTAAGGCGGATGAAAATATAGTTAAATCTTATATGCCTTATTCTAGGTAGGAGGGTTGATAGTTGACTAGAGTCAAATCAGGAGTAGTTACACACGCAAGACACCGGAAAGTAGTCAAGGCGGCGAAAGGCTACTACGGTGCAAGAAGTAGAAACTTTAGAACGGCTAAACAAGCTGTAGACAGAGCGATGCAGTATGCGACCAGAGATCGTAAAGTAAAAAAACGTGTTTTTAGAGCACTCTGGATACAGAGATTGAATGCGGCTGTAAGACAAATAGATGGCAAACTTAATTACTCGAAGTTTATTCATGGATTGGATAAAGCGGGCATAAATCTTGATAGAAAGGTTCTTGCTGATATTGCGGTACATGATCCAAAAGCGTTTGGAGATATTGTGGCTCGTGCACAAGGCGCTCTTAATTAGTAAATGACCGATTTCATTCGGCACAAAATGTTCTTATGATAAGTCTTTAATCTATCTATGGAAATTGAAGTTGAAAAAATCAAGTTTTTAGATTTAATTAAAGAAGCTAAGTCTGTTAATGACCTTGAGGATGTTAGGATAACCTTGCTTGGTAAAAAGGGTGAGATCACTAACTTATTGAGATCATTGGGTCAGATGGAAGCTGAGGAGAGACAATTAAAATCTCCACAGTATAACAATCTCAAGCAAATACTAGAGCAGGCTATAAAAACAAGCAGGAAGATTCTTCTGAGTAAAGAGATTGAGGCCAGAATGGACGGGGAATGGCTTGATATATCTCAAGATCCTAGAGAGATAAATTCAGGTTTAATACACCCTGTGAGTAGAGTTACAGAGGAAATAGTATCAATTTTTTCAGACCTTGGATTTTTGGTAGCTGAAGGGCCACAAATTGAAAGCGACTGGTACAATTTTGATTCATTAAATATTCCACCGGATCATCCTGCGCGTCAGGAGTTTGATACTTTTTATATCAAGCCCGATGATGACAGTCTTAAAGGAAATGTTTCACCTAACGTACTGAGAACGCACACCAGCCCAGTACAAGTAAGATTTATGGAAAAACATGGGGCGCCATGTAGAATTATCGCTCCAGGAAGGGTATATCGATCAGACTATGATCTTACTCATACCCCAATGTTTCATCAGATTGAAGGTCTAGCCATAGGCGAAGATATCTCTATGTCAAATTTGAAATGGGTTCTCGTTGAGTTTTGCAAGGCTTTCTTTGAACTAGATAGTATAGACTTGAGATTTCGTGCCAGTCATTTTCCTTTCACAGAGCCCTCGGCCGAAGTTGATATTAGGTGTTCCTGGGTTGGAAACTCCTTAGTTGTTGGTAAAGGAAATGATTGGATGGAAATATTGGGTAGTGGAATGGTGCACCCTAATGTCTTGGAGGCCGCGAAAGTTGATAGTAATAAGTTTCAGGGGTTTGCTTTCGGGATGGGTATCGATAGGCTTGCGATGCTAAAGTATGGGATGCCAGATCTTAGATCATTTTTTGATAATGACATCAGGTGGTTAAAACATTATGGCTTTGAAGCAGAGAGAAGTTCCAATCTCTATGATAAACTTAGCGGATAAATATTAGAGTGGAAGTTATAACATGAAGTTTTCTTTTTCATGGCTAAAGGATTACCTTGAGACGAGTTTATCTGCTGATGAAGTAGGGAACATCCTTACTGATACCGGATTAGAAGTGGAATCTATAATAGATCCAAAAAAGCGTTTGGGACAATTGTCTGTGGGAGAAATACTGAGTGTGGGAAAACACCCAAATGCTGATAAATTGAAAGTATGCGAGGTTAAGTCAAGCTCAGGAATACTAAACATAATTTGCGGTGCACCAAATGTTAAGAGCGGTATGAAAGTAGTGGTTGCGAGGCCAGGGGACTTCATACCTGGATTAGATATTCATCTAAAAGCATCAAAAATAAGAGACGTGGAGAGTGAGGGAATGATGTGTTCAGAAAGGGAATTAGAAATTTCTGATGCACACGATGGAATTATAGAATTACCCGCTAAAACAGAAGTGGGGACACTGTTTTCTGAATTGTTAGGAGATGAAAAAATAGTTTTTGAAATTGCAATTACGCCAAATAGACCTGATGCATTAGGTATTTATGGAATTGCCAGAGATCTATCAGCGAGTGGAGTTGGAAAATTACGTATCAGTGATATACCCAATGTTGAAGGAGCTTTTAAGCCACAGTCAACTATTAATCTAGACGCAGAGGTGTCTTCAAAAGAGTGCCCCCTTTTTGTAGGCCGATATTTTCGAGGCGTAGAAAATAGAGAGTCTCCCCAATGGCTGAAGAATCGTTTAATAAGCATTGGGTTAAATCCGATTTCAGCACTTGTTGATATTACAAATTATTTAACATTTGATAGAGGAAGACCATTACACGTCTTTGATGCTGATAAACTTTCTGGTGGTTTAACGATTAGAAAATCTATTAAGGGAGAGAAATTTCACGCTCTCGATGATAAAATCTATGAGTTAACTGAAGGAATGGTCGTAATAACAGATGCAAAGGAAATCGTGTCTCTGGGAGGCATTATAGGAGGTATGAAAAGTGCTGTGTCAGACAAAACGAAAAACGTGTTGTTGGAGGCTGCTTATTTCGATCCGATATCAATAGCATCAACGGGTCGAAAACTTCAAATAAATTCAGATGCTAGATATCGGTTTGAAAGGGGTATTGATCCGAGCTTCACCCTGACTGGATCACATATTGCAGCAAAAATGATTATAGATTTGTGTGGAGGCCAAGCATCAGATATTATTATTGCTGGGTCAGAACCATCTCTTAAGAAAAAAATAATTTTTGATCCAAAAAAAGTAAATCAACTGATAGGGATAGAGGTAAATGGCAAAAGACAATGTGAAATACTTTGCTCGCTTGGTTTTTCCGTTAAGGAAGTTGGCAATAAATTTGAAATAATAGTTCCTGCATGGAGACCAGATGTACATGGTGAAGTAGATATTGTAGAGGAGGTCGCAAGGATTAACTCATTAGCAAACTTGCCTAGCATTCCCATAGCTAGGAAAGAAGGTGTATTGAAGCCTCTTTTAACTGACAGTCAAAGCAGGCAAAACCTCGCTAGAAGGGTTTGTGCGTCTTTGGGATATATGGAATGCCTGTCTTACAGTTTTATCGACAAGGAGTCAGTCAAACGATTTAGTAGCAAATCATCAAAAGAGATTACGCTCATCAATCCTATTAGTAGTGAAATGACGCACATGCGAAATTCGCTTCTACCCGCGTTAATAAAAATAGTAGAAAAAAATAAGGCTAAGGGCATTAAAAGTCTTGCAATATTCGAACAGGGCTATTGTTTTGAGAGCAACCAAGTGGGTGATGAAACCTATCAAATTTCTGCAGTGTTGTCGGGTAATAAAGGTAACTTCAATCTTTATAAGGAAACAAGACCTTTTGATATTTTCGATATAAAAAAAGATCTCTTTAAAGTACTAAGTTATTTAAACTTAAAAGTGGATAACCTCAAACTTGAAAGAGATGCTCCAGAATTTCTTCATCCGAAAAGGTCAGCCAAGGTTATGCTCGGAAATAAAATGGTGGCAATCTTTGGTGAAGTTAGCCCACTAATTGCTAAAGATTACGCTATTAAAGAACGAATAAATTGCTTTACTCTATATCTCGATAATGTACCGTTCCCTAAGAAGAAAAAGATCACCAGAGATTCTCTCATATTGAGTAATTTGCAAACTATTGAAAGAGACTTTTCTTTTCTGATAGACGAAAACACTGAATATGTAGCTGTGAAGAAAGCTATAGTTTCTCTGAAAAATCCTTTAATTGACAAAATAAGTATGGTTGATGTCTTCCAAGGAGAAACTGAAAAAAAAGAGAGAAAAAAGTCGCTATCAATAAGAGTTAAGTTTCAGCCTTTAAAGAAAACTCTTAATGATTCTGAAATAGAAAAAATGTGTGAGCATATAATTAGTGAAGTCTGTGAAAAGGTTGGTGGAAATTTAAAGTCATAAAATATGTGACTACTTATATTCGATCTTTATGATTTCGTAGTGTTTGGTTCCTCCTGGCGTATTAACCTCCACCTCATCTCCCTCTTCTTTGCCTATTAATGCTCTAGCAAGTGGAGAATTTATGTTCAGCAGAGCTTTTTCTAGATCTGCTTCGGGCTCTCCTACGATTTGATAAGTAATCTCTTTTTCTGTTTCCTCTAAAAATAAAGTTGTTTTTGCCCCAAATTTTACAGGACCACTCATCTTCGAAACATCAATTACTTCAGCCAGAGATATTATAGCTTCCAACTCCTTTATTCTACCCTCGATAAATGACTGTTTCTCCCTCGCCGAATGGTACTCTGCATTTTCAGACAAGTCGCCCAGTTCTCTGGCTTCCGATATAGCCTTGATAATATTTGGCCTATCATCTGCTTTAAGTTTACGTAGTTCGTCTTCGAGTCTACTGTAGCCATTTTTTGTTAAAGGAATTTTTTCCATATTTTATTCACGCAAAAAAAAAATATAACATTTTTTTTTGTTTTTTTACACCTTTATTCAGAAAAAACTATATGTTAGTCAAAAGATAAAGTTAACAGTGATTTCTAACGTTTGAAGGTAAAATATGAGAGAGAAAATTGACTATGATTTGGTTATTGTTGGAGGTGGACCAGCAGGTTTGTCGGCTGCGATTAGAGCAAAGCAAATTGATCCTGGACTAAGTGTTGTCGTTTTAGAAAAAGGATCAGAAATAGGATCCCATATTTTATCTGGAGCAGTCTTGGATACAGCAGGCATAGATTTGCTGATACCGAACTGGAAACAAACTGATATTCCAATTCGTACGAAAGTTAAAGAAGATCATTTTTACCTTCTCGGTCCTGCAGGACAAATAAAAATCCCTAACTTTTTACTTCCCCCACTGATGAATAATCACGGAAACTACATTGTATCGATGGGTAATGTATGTCGATGGTTAGCAGAACAAGCGGAAATACTAGGAGTCGATATATTTGCGGGCATGGCCTGTAGCGATTTGGTTTTTGGTGAAAAAGGGGAGGTTGTTGGTGTTGTTGCTGGTGAATTTGGTTTAGATAAAGAAGGAAATAAAACAGAGGGATATGAGCCCGGCATGGAAGTTTTAGGTAAGTATGTTTTGCTTGGCGAAGGTGTAAGAGGCTCGTTAACAAAAATCCTTATTGAAAAATACAAGTTAGATGCAGAAAGCCAACCGCAAAAATACGGACTTGGGATGAAAGAAATTTGGGAAATAGATCCAAAATTTCATACAGAGGGAAAAGTGTTTCACTCCATGGGGTGGCCATTGGGAAGTAACGCGGGGGGTGGATCATTCTGCTATCATGCAGAAAATAACCAAATTTATTTGGGATTTGTAGTCCACTTGAATTATGAGAATCCCCATGTTTTTCCATATATGGAGTTCCAAAAATTTAAGCATCATCCGATTATTAAGAAAATGCTTGAGGGCGGTAAAAGGATATCTTATGGAGCAAGGGCTATCACGGAAGGAGGGTACCAGTCTATTCCGAAGATTTCTTTCCCGGGTGGGTTAATACTAGGTTGCTCTGCAGGTCTCGTAAATGTTCCTAGAATAAAAGGAAACCATAATGCGATGATTTCGGGTATTGCAGCAGCACAGATAGCCTGTAAAGCAATAAAAGAAGGTTTACAAAACACTGAACTAAATGAGTATGATACAGAGATAAAGAATGGAAGGGTTGGGTCAGATTTAAAGCCTGTGAAAAATGTCAAGCCTATTTGGTCTCGTTTCGGTTTATTGGCATCATTGGTAATTGGTGGAATAGACATGTGGGTAGCAACCATAGCCAGGATAAATCTTTTCGGCACTTTGAAACATGGTAAAAGTGATGCAAAGAGTACCAGGCCAACCAATAAATTTAAAGAGATTGTGTATCCAAAGCCTGATGGAAAGATTAGTTTTGATAGGCTGACGAACGTGAGTTTCTCGGGAACAAACCACGAAGAAAACCAACCCTGCCACTTGTTTTTGAAAAACAAAAATATTCCAATTAAAAAAAATCTTCCTCTGTATGCTGAGCCAGCGCAAAGGTATTGCCCAGCTGGTGTCTATGAGGTGCTCGAGAAACGCAAAAATTCTTTTACGTTTCAAATAAATTCACAAAACTGTGTACATTGCAAAACATGTGATATTAAGGATCCAAGCGAAAATATTACTTGGAAAACACCTCAAGGGGGAGATGGTCCAAATTACCAAAATATGTAGGTCAGAGGGAATGTCATTGCTTAAAAGTTTAACTTTATCTCTCTTATTACTCTGGAACTGTCCACTCCATGCAGTTTTTGCAAATTCGGGCTCATACATAGCAGGTCAGTTCGCTGAAAAAGAGGGAGATTTTAGAAATGCCTCCTACTATTACATAGACCTGATCTCTAGAGGAGAAACAGAGAGAGAAATCATAAAAAGAAGTATAATCTACTCTGCGTTGTCTAACAATTTTGAGGTTGCAACAGCGATATCCCGAAAAATTGATGATCTAGAACTAGACTATCCCGTAGCTAATTTAATTATTTTTGCTGAGGCTATAAAAAATAAAGAAAATCGTAAAATATTAGAATCATTTGAAAGATATAGAAAAAATTTCCCAGACATTTTTCAAAGTGTGGCTGAATTTTGGGTGTTAATTATTAATGATGAAAGAGGCAAAGCTTTCAAACTGATTAATTCGTTGAGCATCAACAATGAGGCTCAGATGCAGATAGTGAACTATAATCAATTATTGGCATATGTATATTTTAACGAGTATGAGCAAGCTAAAACACTTTACGAAAGTCTGGATTTCAGTGATTTTCTTTTTGACTCTGAATCCTCTTTGGCTTTACTTGAATATTTTGAAAAAGATAAAGAGAGTAAAGTATTTGGAAGCGTGGTCAAAAAAGTTCGTTTAGCGAGTGATAACTCATATTACATATCGGCATTTATGGATAGGCTATCCAATGGGGAGGAAATAAAATCAATTAGAATTAGTCCGTATAAGCAGATCGCGGAAGTATTTTTTAGGTGGTCCCAATCTGTGCCACTTCAAGGGAAGAACAGTATTAATAAGCCGTTTTATTTATCACTAGCAAACTATGCAGATCCTACCAGTTCATTCTTAAAGTTTAAAGCCGCCACAGTTCTTTTCGACACCGAGAACTATGAGCTATCCAAAGAAATCTTAGACAAGTTTTCAAAAAAATGATGTGTTCTATATGGATAGTATTGTAGAAAAAACATATGCGATCGAGCAACTAGATAGTGATGAGTCAGCATTAGAGTACATTGAAGAATTCATTGGTAATGGTTCTGAGAACGCCAGATTATTGAAGACTTACGGGAGCCTTCAGCGGTCTCAACGTCTTTATAAAGGCGCTATCAAGTCCTATACCGGAGCACTTGAGGCTGCAAAAAAAGAATTATACACCGAGTCTTTATGGCCAATTTTATTCTTACGTGGAATTTCGTTTGAGCGATCAAAGGATTGGGGTTTGGCAGAAGCGGACTTTATAAGTGCTCTAGAACTAAGCCCCGATCATCCTCAAATATTGAATTATATGGGGTATAGCTTGTTAGAAAGAAAAGAAAAACTAGATCAGGCAATGAGAATGATTTCACTCGCAGCTGAGAAAAAGCCAGATAGCTATCATATAATTGACTCTCTTGGTTGGGCATATTATCAATCAAAAGATTTCGAAAAAGCACTTCTATACTTGGAAAGGGCAATGGAGCTCGAATCAACCGATCCAATAGTAAATGATCACTTGGGGGACGTTCTATGGATGTTAGGGCGAAAAAGGGAAGCAAAATTTCAATGGAAAAAGTCACTTTCATTTAATCCTGATCCTGTTGACCAAAAAAATATAGAAGACAAATTAATATTCGGACTGAACTTAAGGTAAGGAAGATGGTGAATAGTGAAAGATATTACTGTTGAAGAAAAGGGGTGCGCGAAGATTAATCTTGCTCTCCATGTTACAGGAGTGAAGGAAGATGGTTACCACGTTCTTGATAGCATAGTCGTTTTCACAGATATATTCGACTGTTTATCTTTTAAAAAAAACAGGAAAAATATGCTTACTGTTACGGGAGAATTTTCTGAGTCACTGAACGTTAAAAAAAACTCTATTTTACAAGCGTTAAACCTATTTAAAAATGAGCTTACGGACCATTTTTCTATTAGTCTCGAAAAAAACCTGCCATTAGGTGCCGGGTTAGGCGGTGGCTCAGCCGATGCTGCTGCTGTAATAAGATTTATAACAAATTACTGCAGGTACCCGATGCCCTCGCCTAAGTCTATATCAAAAATTGGAGCGGACGTTCCGGTTTGTGTATCGAGTATCGCATCAAGAGTAGAAGGAATAGGAGAGATTGTTAGACCTATAGATATTTCAGGAATCGATCTATGGATCGTTTTAGTTAATCCGCGCATCTTTGTACCGACAAACAGTGTATTTGAACAGGTCATTGAAAAACATAATGAACCATTGGAGCCTATGGCTCATTTCAGTAACTCCGATCAGTTTATAGACTATCTTAAAAGGCAGAGAAATGACCTTCAGGCTATAGCGACCAATAAATGGCCAGAAATTAAAGAGGTGCTATATACAATAGAGAAAACGCGGGATGTTTTACTTTCTAGAATGTCCGGGTCAGGATCTACTTGTTTTGGCCTCTATAGAACTCAGGATATAGCAAAAAGAGCAGTAAGTTATCTAAATCAAAAAAGTAATAAATGGTGGGTTAAATTTTCGAAAGTGAATTAAGAGGCTCTGTCCAAAATTTCTTCAGCAAGCTCTATTAGTAAAGCCTTTATTTTTGAGTTTTCTAAGATTTTTAGTGCGTTTATAGATCTCTCAGTCCAAATTGTGGCTTGGTTTTTTGTGAAAAGTAGAGATTTTTTCTTCTCCATAATTTCTAGAAAAATATTGAGATCATCATGATTTGAGTTAGGTTTTTGAAATATTTCTCTTATAACTTTCTTTTCAGCTTTAGAAGACTTTTCATATGCATGGATGATTGGGAGAGTAATTTTTTTTTCAAAGAAATCGTTACCTTTATTTTTCCCCATTTGTTTTTCATTACCTAAGTAATCTAAGCGATCATCTATGAGTTGAAAACTGGTTCCAATACATTCGCCATACTTTCGTAGAGCTTCTATTTGAGAATCGCTTGCTTTAGTAATTTCTGCTCCTGCTTGACACGCTGCCGAAAAGAGAGCTGATGTTTTGCCCTTTATTACTTTTAAATAATCCTCTTTGGACGCATCTAGTCTTTTTTCAATACCTACTTGTAGAATTTCACCTTGCGAAATAATTGCAGAGGCGTCTGATAAGGTTCTCATTATTCTTAAAGACCCAGTTCTTACCATGAGCTGAAATGCCCTAGAGAATAGGAAATCTCCTACCAATACGGAGTACTTATTGGTCCAGATTATATTAGCTGTTTTCAGACCTCGTCTTTTTTGACTGCGATCAATAACGTCATCGTGGAGAAGGGTAGCAGAATGTATATATTCAATAGCGGCCGCTAAAACGGTATCCTTGTCACCCTGATAATCAAAAAGTTCGGAGACAGTTAGTGTTAGAAGTGGTCGAACTCTCTTTCCCCCGGAATTTATTAGATGAGAAGCAATGTCCCCTATAATTGCAGTCTCTTTTGATATGAGATTTTCCTCGATTACTTGGTTCGTATTTCTAATTTTTTCCGATAGTAAATCCGATAGTTTTGATATAGACGTAGACAAATTATATATTCCACTGCTTGTTATATTTAAGAGAACTTTTGTTTATAAAAACTATTGGCAATTGAAAAGATAAATTATATGAAGTTTTACATGTTTGATGATAACAAAGAACTAACAAAAAATAAGTTTTTGGGCAACAAATTAGAAATACTTCAGTTTCCTGACGGATATAGAGGAAATATGGACTCAGTTTTAGTGGCTGCATCTGTTGCCGTGGAACGTGGCCAGAAGGTGTTAGAACTAGGTTGTGGAAATGGAGTAGCATTGTGTTGTCTGTTGCATCGAGTTGAAGGGTTGAAGGTTTACGGAATTGAATTTGATAAAAGAGTAGCCGATCTTTGTCGCAGGAATATAAGTCTAAACAAGTTTAAAGCTACGATTTTCAATAATGATATAGCTACCAGTATTGGAGAGTTGAAATCTGTATCATTTGATCACGTTTTCATGAATCCCCCATACTTCAAAAAAAACTCGGTCAAGAAGTCTCCTATACGAAGCTCAAATCAAGCTAAAATTGAAACCGTACCGTTATCAGAGTGGTTTTCAGTAGCAAAGAAAAGGTGTAAACCAAAAGGTAAAGTCACGATTATTCAAAGAGTAGAAAGGCTGCCAGAGATAATGGAATGCTTAAGCGGTCACTTTGGTCAAATAACCGTTCAACCCATAAGTTCCTTTAAAGATGTAAGCCCAAAAACGGTCATTGTTCAGGCAACCAAAAGCAGTAGTGCTGCCTTTACATTGTTGGCTCCAAAAACAGTACATAGAAGAGATACAGTGTCAGGAAAGGTGGTTTACGAAGACGAGTTAAAGAAAGTTCTTCGTTCTGGTTATCCCCTTCTGTTAAATTAAATAATGTCCGCCATTGGCGCTTATAGTCGAGCCTGTAATGAAAGTGGATTCATCAGCAACCAGAAACTTTACACATCGAGCAATGTCTTCAGGTTCTCCCAAATGTCCGACAGGGATTTGGTTTTCAGTTGCTTCGATGGCATTTTCACTCATTGCCTTAACCATATCTGTGTTTATATATCCTGGACAGATCGCGTTTACTGTGATGCCCTTTCTCGCTCCTTCAAGAGCTAAGGATTTCGTAAAACCAAGCTCCCCAGCTTTTGCAGCAGAATAATTCGCCTGTCCTAATTGCCCCTTCTGCCCATTTATTGAAGAGATATTCACAATTCTGCCAAATTCTCTAGCTCTCATTCCGTCCCAAACGGGGTGGGTCATGTTAAAGAGACCATTAAGATTAACGTTGATTACATCGCGCCACTGATCTTGTGACATTTTGTGAAACATGCCATCTCTTGTAATACCTGCATTATTGACCAAAACATCTATGGGACCGAGTTTCTCCTCGACATTTTTTGTGCCAGCAACACATTGCTCATAATTACCAATAGACCATTTGAATATATCTATTTTATTCTCGGTAGAAAATTTGGTAGCTGCCTCGTCGTTACCCGCGTAAACAGCCGCAACTTTGTACCCCGTTTCTTTAAGTTTAATTGAAATGGCAGCACCTATTCCTCTGGTTCCACCGGTTATGAGCGCTACTCTCATGCCTAAACTCCCATTAATATTTGATAGATGTAAATCGTTTAGATTTAAATTTTTTAATAGTCAAGATAAACACCATATGTGTACTAAATTTCCTAAACTTGATAGATAAAGAACGTACAAATATTTTCCAGTTCAAAGTTCTTAACTCGTTTTTAGCAAGTTTCTCAAAAATGAGCGTATATTTTCATTGTTCCAATCGATATCTCCTATGATGCGCCCGATCTCCTTTCTGGAAGGATCAATCAACACTGTTGTTGGCAGGGCTGTCACTCCATAGCTCATTGCTATTTTTCCTTTTGGATCTCGAAACTTGTTAAGGTTAGCCAAATTATTATCACTAAAAAAAGCTTCGATTGCCTCTTTTGAATTCCTCCCTGATGCTACGGTGATTATTCTAACGTCATCAAATTTCATATTTTCTGCAAGAGTATTAAGTGAGGGCATCTCCTTTTTACACGGAGCACACCAAGTGGCCCAAAAGTTTATTATCAAGATATCGTCGTTGGAACCAATCTCAACAACATTTCCATTTATGTCCAGAACTATAGGTTTTGGTAGAGGTTCAGTACCACCAGAAAAAATAAATTTTCTGAGCTCTCCCGTCATAATATCTTTAGTTTTAGCTTTGTAGTTACTTTCAGCAATTGCGGAAAACGAAAAAAAAAGATTTACGATAAGTATTAAAGGCCCTAGTTTTAGCAATATTATCGGTTTCATACCTTACGATGTAGTAGTGGAGTTTAGAATGTCTAATAAGAAAAAGTCAAATAAAATGTGGGGTGGAAGGTTTTCTGAAAAATCGACCGATCTACTTACAAAAATAAACTCCTCAATAGATATTGATAAAAGGCTAGCTTTTGAGGATATTTTAGGTTCAAGGGCTCATGTAGAGATGCTGGCTAAAACGGGTATTATCACCAAACAGACAAAAAACAAGATCTTGTATGGATTGAAAAAAATAGAGAAAGAGCTAGTTTCAGGTGATTTTATTTTTGATAGTTTGTTAGAGGACATCCATATGAATATCGAGTCGAGGTTAGGCGAAATCATTGGTGCAGAGGCGGGTCGTATACACACTGCTCGGTCAAGGAACGATCAAGTCGTCACGGACTTTAGACTTTGGATCAGAAAAGCTATTGAAGACATAGAAGCTGAGCTATCTAAACTTCAAGTAATCATTCTCAAAAAGGCAGAAAAAAATATGAAAATAATTTCTCCGGGTTACACGCATCTGCAAGTTGCCCAGCCAGTAAGATTCAGTCATCACTTGTTAGCATATATAGAGATGTTCGGGAGAGATATAGAACGGTTTAAGCAAACTAAGAAAAGATTGAATGAATGCCCTCTGGGCGCTGCTGCTTTGGCTGGAACTTCTTTTCCAATTGATAGATTTTACACAGCAAAAACCCTTGGATTTAGGTACCCCATGAGGAATAGCATGGATGCTGTCTCCGATAGAGATTTTGTTTTAGAGTTTATGTCTGATTCTACTATTGCTATGGTCCACTTTAGTAGATTGGCGGAAGAGCTCATATTGTGGGGATCAATAGAATTTGATTTTATATCGCTACCTGACTCATTGGTTACGGGTTCTTCTATAATGCCACAGAAGAAAAATCCTGATGCTGCAGAGCTCATTAGGGCTAAGACAGGTAGGGTTAATGGAGCGCTATTATCTCTCCTCACAGTAATGAAGGGTCTACCCTTGGCTTATGCTAAAGATATGCAAGAGGATAAAGAGTCTGTTTTTGATGTCTTTGACACTTTAATACTTGTAATAAAAATAACGCAGGAGCTGATAGAGAATATGAAAATTAAGAAGACAAATATGTATAACGCAGCATCAAATGGATTTTCTACTGCAACTGATTTGGCAGATTGTTTTGTTAGAGATTTGGGCATGCCTTTTAGAGATGCCCATTCTTTGACTGGAAAGTTTGTGGAAATAGCGTCTAAAAAGAATATCAAATTGAGCGAATTAAATTTAAGCGATCTTGCAAAAATTGAGCCAAAGATAAATGAAGATGTTTTTAAAATTTTGTCTCCTGAAAACTCTGTTGAATCTAAAAATAGCTTTGGAGGAACAGCATCGAGAGAAATAAAAAGGCAAATTAGGTTTTGGAAGAGAAAATTAAATGCCTAGTAGGATATTTTATCTTGTAATAATAATATTTTGCCTTAACGTCTCCGGCTGTGGTGTTAAATCATCACCATTTTTAACTGAGAAAACTAAACATTTTAAATATGAATAAACAAATTTTTTACAAACTTAACCAGCTTTTTGTAGAAGACGTAGCTGTCAGCGAGATAACAAATGGTTTAAGAACGCCATTCTATGTCTACTCACGTACAGTTATTGAAGAAAATTTTGGTCGATTTAAAAAGTCATTAGAAGGATTGGATAGTATAATTTGTTATTCAGTAAAAGCTAATTCAAACCTCTCCGTTTTGGAGACGATTGCTAAACTTGGAGGTGGAGCTGATGTTGTATCACTCGGCGAATACAAGAGGGCATTAAGAGCAGGTATCGACCCAAAAAAAATTGTATTTTCTGGTGTAGGGAAACAGGATTTCGAAATCGCAGAAATACTAAGATCTTCCTTATTACAGTTCAATATTGAAAGTGTGTCTGAATTAGAAATGATTCATAAAATAGCAATTCGACTCAACAAGCAGGCACCAATTGCTTTTAGAGTCAATCCTGATATCGACGCGGGGACGCATGAAAATATCTCGACCGGTAAGGCGGACAATAAATTTGGTATACCAATTGCAGATGCCAAAGAGATTTACCAGTATGCCAGTAAACTAAGTAAAATAAAGATTGTGGGTATTGATGTCCATATAGGGAGCCAGATAAGTGATTTAAACGCTTTCCGTCAAACGTTTGTAAACTTAGAAAAGCTTATCTATGACCTAAAAAATATAAATATTAAATTAGAAAATATTGATATTGGTGGGGGCTTAGGCATCAAATATACAGATGATGACCTTGAACCAGACTTGCAGAAATATGGCACACTGGTAAAGCAGATATTAGGAAATTTGAATTGTAGAATTATTTTTGAGCCAGGTCGTTATATTGTCGGAAACTCGGGTATTCTGGTCACTAAAGTTTTACATAATAAGAAATCTCAAAACAAAAGTTTTCTTATTACTGACGCTGGCATGAATGATTTTTCTCGCACCGCATTATACGGCGCAGTGCACAGGCTAATACCTTTATCTAAAGGAAAGATTCAAAAGACTGAGCTATACGATGTCGTAGGGCCTGTCTGTGAAACAACCGACACTTTTCTTAAAAATTATCCTGTAGCAAAAGCTGAAGCAGGAGACTTTTTTGCTTTTTTGGATGTTGGGGCATACGGAGCCGTTTTATCCTCTGAGTACAATACAAGACCCTTAATTCCAGAAATTATGGTTTATAAAAATCGCTTTGAAATCGTTAGATCTAGACCAACTTACGACGAAATATTTGACAAAGAAGTTATGCCAAAGTGGGAATAAAATCCATTATCTTTTTGATAATTGTGAAAAGGATATCTCTGAAAAGGGCAGTTTGACTGCTAATTTGAGACAAAATCTCTGGTGCAAATGGTACCCGTCTAAGTATTTCTTCCAGAAACAAAACCACAAGATTATAGGAAAAAAAACTGACTATTAACAAGCTTGATAAAGTTACTAAAAACCTCCGGCTCTTGGGGTTGTTTTTCTTTCGTATAGCCTCTTTACTTTCGATATCAGGTTGCTTAGCTTTCTGTAATAGTTCAGAAGACTCCTTAAGCCTTTTCTCAATTGCTATGTCCTTGGCATCGCGCTCTTCAATTTGATCATCACTAACAGCCTCGTTATTACTTCTAATTTTTGGAAATGTTTTAGAGGGCCCGTTATCATTCTCAATCCCTGCCTCATGGGTCTCAAATTGAAAGGTATGGTCTCTTTCAGTGTTATTATTTTTTGTTTCAATAGTGTTTTTATGATTGCCAAAACTATTTTGAACTTCCTCTAAAGCCAAAGAGTTAAGTTCTATTGTCGCTGATTCTTTTTGCGTTGTCCCAATGACATCATTGCTAATAGGCACTTGTGATGCAGATACCGCTTTCTTTGTTTGTTCAAATTTTTCAAACCTATCGATCCAGGAGTTTCCGCATTCGATACATACAAACTTAACCGTCTTAGTTAGAGACGATCTCTCATTCACTTTGTATTCAGCATTACAATCAGGGCAGAAAACGTGCATAAATTAATATATTTTCTCTTATCAACAGTCTGTGATAATAAAGTAAAAGTCAAATTTTGAAATAAAATTTTGACTTATTAGTAAGAAAGTTCGATGAATGTGGGGCAAATTTAAAAATATCTCAGCTGGGTTAATTATTTACGCTCTTTTGGGATTTATGGGAATACTGCTATGGCCTTACGCTAGCACTTCTAGAAGAAACTGTTTGAAAGTTATCAAATTATATTGCGACGCAGTATTTTTTATTCTTAAGATATTCTTCAATATTAAGATTTTGATAAAGGGTGTTCTGCCAGATAACAGTGCCTCGATAGTGTGTTCAAAGCATCAATCTTTTTTAGATGTTCTGATTTTGTTAAGAGCTTTACCAGAGCCAAAATTTATAATGAAATCAGAGCTTGCTTGGATCCCAATTCTTTCAACATATGCAAGAAAAATAGGATGTGTGAATGTTAAAAGAAACGATAAGATGAGAAGCTGGCATGCATTAAAAGAAGCAATTACTGTGGAGGCACGCAGTCAATCCGGTCAGCTAGTAATTTATCCGGAAGGCACAAGAACTATTCCTGGACAAGAAGTGAAATATAAGAAGGGTGTATTGGTCTTATTCTCCAGTCTCAAACGTCCCCTATATTTAGTTTCAACAAATGCGGGAGTCGCGTGGTCAAAAACCGGTAAATTCAAACAAAATTCCAAAGCATCGGTTAACTTTTTAGAGAAAATTGGCTATTCTAAAAAAGAAAAGTACAACTTGAGTTACATAAAGAACAAGATAGAACGAGATTCTCAAAAACTCTATAACGAGGAAGTCGCTAAAGATTAGACAAAGATCCCATATTTATATACTTGTCTGAACGTAATTTTTTTATCCTTTGTCTACCCATTTTTCTGAAATTGATGATTTCTTCCAACAATGCCTTCTTTACTTCTTCTAAAGAGTTCTTTCTGTTCCTGTGAGCTCCACCTAAGGGTTCCTTTATCACTTTGTCTACAACTCCGATCTCTTTAAGGTGTTGGGCAGTTAATTTTAATGCGTCGGCGGCCTCTCTCATTTTATCAGAATTTTTCCAAAGAATAGAAGCGCATCCCTCTGGGGAAATTACTGAATAAATCGAATGCTCTAACATTATCAGTGTATTTGCAGAAGCCATTGCAATCGCACCACCAGATCCTCCTTCGCCGATAATAATTGATATTATTGGCACAGATACTTCTAAGCAGGTTTGAGTTGATCTAGCTATAGCTTCGGCTTGGCCTCTTTCCTCAGCACCTTTTCCGGGATATGCTCCTGGAGTATCAATAAATGTAATTATTGGCAGACCAAACTTGTCAGCTAATTTCATAAGACGAGCGGCTTTTCTATATCCTTCTGGTCTAGCCATCCCAAAATTTCGTTTTAATCTACTTTCAGTTGAGTTGCCCTTCTCATGTCCCAATATTACTACAGGAGTATCCTCTAATCGACCCAGACCCCCGACTATAGCCAAGTCCTCTGCAAAATTTCGATCTCCACTTAAGGGAGTATACTCACTAATTATATGGTTAATGTAGTCTGTGGTATGTGGCCTCTCAGGATGTCGGGCCACTTGACATTTACGCCAAGGACTCATGTCAGTATAAAGATCTTTGAGAATCTTATAAGACTTACTTTTTAAAAATTCTATCTCGTTTTTTATATTTTTACTGCTCGAACTGTCCGGTAAACTCTCAAGGTCTGAAATTTTGCTTTGAACTTCGGCAAGATCCTTCTCAAAATCCAGGTAGATCGCCATCAATTTGTACTTTTTATTTTATTATGTTGATCAATCAATACCTTAGCTTGTTTTATAGAAGCTATATCAATTAATTTTCCTTTGAAAACAGCAGCCCCCGCACCTTTAGCTTCTGCAGCCTCCATAGCACTGATAATACCTTTTGCGTTCTCAATTGCATCCTCGGAGGGGGTAAATACTTGATTTGCGAGCTCAACTTGGGATGGGTGAATTGCCCATTTCCCTGCCATGCCGAGGGTAGCAGCTCTTTTCGCTTGAGCAACATAGTTTTCCTGGTCTGAAATATCTCCAAATGGGCCATCTACTGGAAGAATTCCGTTAGCCCTGCAAGCAGCAATCATGGCTACCATAGGATGGTGCCAAGGATCCATCAAAAGCCTTTCACCATTTTTGGAGTTTGTGTAGTACCCTTCTTGTGTTCCTCCAATATTTGTAGTTTGCATTCCCATTGAGGCCGCATAATCTGCAACGCCAAAACTCATCGCGACTAAACGTTCACTTGCCAATGCGATTTCATTTATATTTTCAAGTCCTGCTGCTGTTTCAATAATTATTTCAAAGTTTAAATTCTTATTTCGCCGGTTTTTCTTCTCCATAGCAGTAACAAGAGCATCCACAGCGTAGATATCACTAGAATTACCGACCTTTGGTATCATAATACAATCTAATCTTTCACTTGAATTGTCGACTAACGACAAAATATCATCAACCCAATATTCCGTATCCAATCCATTTATGCGAACAGATAAAGTTTTTTCAGCCCAGTCTAATTCACCGATAGCTTTAGAAATGTTTTGTCTTGCATCAACTTTACTTGAAGGCGCTACACTATCTTCCAAATCAAGGTTAACAACATCGGCCTTGGAGGAAGCCATTTTTTCGAAAAGTTCTGGCCTAGAACCTGGGCCAAATAGCTGACATCTGTTTAATCTTTCAGGAATGGGCGGTTGTATTAAAAAACTCATTTTTTTTCCTTTTTTTTTGCAACTATTCAATTCTCATTTGTATAAATTATCCTTTAACTAGTAAATAAAAACTCACAAAAAAGTTTTAGTCAATCTGTCGATAGCTAGGTTCAATATTTCTGTCCTACAAGCTATGTTAAATCTCGCAAATTTCCCTGAAGTTTTGCCAAAACCACTACCAAAGCTGGGAGCAACTCCAGCCTCTTTTACAAGCATTGTTTTTAATTCTTCTTCAGTAATATTCAGTTTGCTAAAATCTACCCACGCAAGATAGGTCGACTCCAAATCAAAAACTTTCACTTTGCTAAGTGATCTCATAGAATTTATAAAAATATTTCTGTTGTTCTCTAGGTAATGCATAAGTTGATCAAGCCACTCTGCTCCCTCTCTGTAAGCAGCCTCAGTCATTATCATTCCGAACCTATTTGGTGTTTTACCGAAGGCTGCATGTTCTCTATCGTAAATAGATCGAAGCTTAGGGTTTGGGATAATAGTTGTTCCAGTATGACAGCCTGCGATGTTAAATGTTTTAGTAGCTGCAGTAAATATTAGACTTATTTCTTCTGCTTCAGGAGCTGCTTTTAGAAATGTGACGTGTGGTTTATCTGGGTAAGTTAAGTCGTGATGAATTTCATCCATAAAAATTATGATATTATTTTTCATACTAAACTCAGCTAAAGAAACCAGCGTTTCTGTACTCCAGACTTTACCTCCTGGATTATGTGGGCTACAAAAAATAATAATTTTCTCTTTACCTGACAAACTTTTATCCAATTTATGAAAATCTATCTCATAGTGGCCATCAGATATTTTTAAAGGAATTTCCTTTACTACTCGCCCATTATTTTTGATTGTATTAAAAAAAGAGTAATATACAGGTGAAAACAGTAATATTTCATCGCCCGGTTCCGAGAATGCTCTCAAACCCATTCCAATTCCTGAGTTTACTCCATGTACAACTGAGCACCATTCCTCAGAAATATCCCAGTCATGTCTGCTTTTCATCCAAAACTTTATCGAGCTAATAAAAGATTTATTGCTTCCATAGTAACCGAAAACTCCATGTGATACTTCTTTCTGAAGCGCTGTCAGAACAGCCTGAGGAGGATTAAAGTCCATGTCTGCAACCCACATGGAAATGCAGGTATCTTGACTTGTGCCGTATAAACTTCTTAAACCATCAAACTTTGAAAGCTTTGCGTGTCTATTATCGATGTATTTGTCAAAATTAACTATCATTTGGATTACCGGTCATGTATAAGAATTTATTTTCCCGTCGTCTAGTATCTATTTATTTAAATTTATTATGGCAGTCAAAAAAATATTATCTTACCCCCATCCTCTATTGGTCAGAATGAGCACTAGGATAGATAATTTTGATGAAAATGTCGCTAGCCTTTCTAGAGATCTGATAGATACCATGTACGATGCAGATGGAGTAGGTTTGGCTGCTCCACAAATCGGTATAAATAAGAGAATATTTGTGCTTGACTGCTCAAGAGAGGACGAAGAAAAAGATTGTAGAATTGTAATTAATCCAGAGATAGAGCATGAATCTGAAGACTTAAACTCATACAAGGAGGGATGCTTATCAATTCCTGGAATTACAGAGGAAGTATTTAGGCCAAAAGTTATAAAAGTGGTATATCAAGATATTAACGGAGTTCTGCGACGAAATACATACGATGACCTGTGGTCGACTTGCTTTCAGCATGAGTTGGATCATTTAAATGGAAAGCTTTTTATAGATCGTCTTCGCCCCATGAAAAAGATCCTGGTGAAGAATAAACTAAAAAAATCGTCTAAACTGGCAAAAAAGGCATAGAACATGAACATTGTATTTATGGGTTCGTCAACATTTGCAATTCCATCACTTCGAATTTTAAGAAAGCCGGAATACAACGTGAGAGCCGTTTATAGCCAGCCTCCACGCAAAGCAGGTCGGGGTAAGAGTTATAAAGAGGTACCGCTAGCAGAATTCGCATTTTCTCAGGGTTTAAAAGTAGAGCAACCACAGACATTAAATGATCCAAGTGTAGTAGCAAACTTAAAAAGCTATGAGCCAGATTTTCTGATAGTCGTAGCGTATGGACTTATCTTATCAAAAGAGGTTCTAAAAATCCCAAAGAAATTCTCCGTAAATGTTCATGGTTCTTTTTTGCCTTATTGGAGAGGAGCGGCTCCCATAAACCATGTGATTTTTAATAGAGATTTATCCACCGGAGTCTCCATAGTCAAAATGAACGAAAAATTAGATGCTGGACCGATCTTACGTCAGGAAAAAGTAATTCTGGATCATACTGAAACCTTTGGATCTTTACACTACTTGTTGAGTGAACTCGGAGCAAAAAATTTGTTGAAAGTGCTTAATAATATTAATTCAAATAAGGAAGTACTACAAAATGATAGCCTCGTTAGTTATGCTCCGAAAATTAAAAAATTGGATACAAAATTAGACTTCAATCAGCAAGCCTCTGTCTTAGAAGCCAGAGTAAGAGGCTTAGCACCAACACCGGGTGCGTGGTTTGAATATAAGAAGGAACGATTCAAGGTATTCAGAGCTAAAGTAGTGGAAGGCAGAGGGCAAGCTGGATCAATTATTAATGAAAACTTGACGATTGCGTGTGGTGAGCAAGCACTAGATATTTTAGAAATCCAAAGACAAGGAAAAGATATTATGAGCGTTAGTAACTTGATCAGGGGGTTCAAGTTTAAGAAAGGTGATAGCATTAATCAGTCAAGTCACTAGATGCTTCTTCACGTCCTTTCACAGCTAGTGAGTCAGCTTTCTCATTTCCAAGCACCCCAGCGTGACCTTTCACCCATATCCACTCGACATTGTGATTTTTTGTTAAATCAAAAAGCTCTTCCCATAACAGTCGATTTGCGACTGGTTTTTTGGAAGCTGTACTCCAATTGTTTTTAAGCCAACTATAAATCCATTTTGTAATTCCATCGATAACATACTTGCTGTCAGTGAAAATGGTAATATCGACATTTTTTCTTTTTAGGCTTTCTAAAGCTTGTATAGCCGCTGTCAGCTCCATTATTTGATTAGTTGTTTCCTTGTTTTTCCCGTAGAGGGCCTCCTCCTTCAAAGTTTCACCCATTTTATTCTCAGCGACTAAAAACACGCCCCAACCTCCAGGCCCAGGGTTTCCGCTGCATGCTCCATCGGTATAAGCTTTTATTTTCATCTTTTAAATTCTGAAACCTAAAAAAATTAGTAATACTACGACAATAGATGTCATAGGAAATCTAAGTTTGAGCCACCACCCAGGCAAAGCCCTTATTTTATGTAATTTTCTTTCTATTTCTAAAACCACCAGAAAACCCAAAGCAAGTACAAAGCTCTGCATAAAGGGTATAAGAATTGATAAAAGTGCTAATAGGACCGGTGCAACACTAAACCAAAGTAATATATCTCGTTCTTTTTCAAGCGATGATACATAAAATGTGCAACCACTCATAAAAGATAGAATAAAACCACTATAGATAAGCGCTATTCTAATAAAAGATTCTTTTAAACTTTGCTCTATAGCAACATTAAAGGTGGAAGCGAGCCCTACCAATATTGGAATAAGTCCGAAAAGGCTAGCTAGCACAACACTTTTAGGCACTCCATTGAACATTTTACCTCAATACAGGTGGAACTTTAAATTCGATAGTCTCTTTTTTTTTCGTATCATAGACCAAACTCGTATCAAATTTTTCCTGGATACTAAAAATGACTTCTTTTACAAGATGGTCTGGCGCAGAAGCTCCTGAAGTAATCCCAATAGAATTGGCCAAAGCTACTTTCCCCCAGTCAATTCTTTTGTAATCCTCAATTAGGTATGCATCGCTGCATCCTCCGTCTTTCGCAACATCGACTAATCTCTGCGAATTGGATGAATTCTCTGATCCTACCACCAACATTAAATCTACTAACTTTACAAGCCTTTTTACCTCTTCTTGCCTGTTAGTAGTTGCATAGCAGATGTCTTCTTTCTTTGGGTTTTCTATTGATGGAAATTTTTTGTTTAAAGCGAGAGCAATATCTTTAGTGTCGTCGACTGATAGAGTTGTTTGAGTAACGTAAGCTAGTTTTGGATATTTTAATGGGTTTATCTTCTCTACATCTTCTTTATTTTCGACCAATAACACCTCCCCTTCCGGCAATTGACCCATAGTACCAATTGTCTCGGGATGTCCACGATGCCCAATCATTATTATTTTATAACCTTTGTCATAATATCTTCTTATTTCGTTGTGAACTTTAGTTACCAAAGGACAGGTGGCATCGATAAATAACATTTGCCTTTTTTTTGCCTCTTCTGGCACAAATTTTGGCACACCATGTGCAGAAAATATAACAGGCCGATCTACTGGGCACTCCTCCAATTCCTCTACGAAGACAGCGCCTTTTTTTCTAAGGTTGTAGACAACATGTTTGTTATGGACAATTTCGTGTCTGACATAAATGGGTGCCCCCCATTTCTTTAAGGCTAGCTCTACCATTTCTATTGCTCTATCAACGCCAGCACAAAAACCTCTAGGATTAGCAAGGTGAATCTCCTTTACAGGCAAAGTTTCAGGCGCAATCGACATGCCTAAAGCGTATACTTTTTTTTAAAAAAAAACTATCTTTTTAAAAAGTGAGAGAAAATGAATAATTACGTCGTTGTGTTTGGATCTAATTTACCCAGTAAATTTGGGAATAGTGCTAAAACACTCAAAAAATGTGTGGATGAACTAAGATCTTATTCTTCTATCCAATCTTCAATGGAAAGTAATTGGTATATTTCCTCAAGCATTGTTGATGAGAGAGAACCTAAATACGTAAACGTTGGGATCCGATTAAACACAAACCTTAAACCCAGAGATTTATTAGATTATACCTCTGGTTTGGAGAATAAATATGGAAGAAAACGAGAAAGAAGGTGGGAACCAAGGACTTGCGATATAGATATTTTACTTTGCGATCAATTAATTTTACCCAGCAAAGCCCATTTCGAGAAATGGTTAAAATTGGATTTTTCAGACCAGATAAGTCTATCGCCTAATGAGCTGATCCTACCTCACCCAAGATTGCAAGAAAGAACATTTTTTTTAAAGCCTTTGGACGATCTGCAACCTGATTGGATACATCCCTTTTTAGGGATGAAAGCGAAGGAAATGCTTGACAGTCTTCCACTCAATGAACTAGAGAATATAAAGAAAACAAAACGCTAAGAAGATATAAAGGAAAGCTTAATGGCACGAGTAACAGTTGAAGATTGTATAGATAAGGTTTCAAACAGATTTGAGTTGGTTTTGCTTGCAGCGCATAGAGCAAGAATGATTTCTAGTGGGATTGAGCCCAGCTTAGGTCGCGACAACGATAAAAATCCAGTCCTTGCGCTTAGAGAGATAGCGGTAGAAACAGTTACATTTGATGAATTAATGGAGTCTACGATTGAAAGTCATCAGCGTCAAATAGAGGTAGATGAACCAGATGATGAGGACTTGTCTTTGCTTACTGGAGAAAGACAAAGAGGTAAAGAAGGTAACGTTGGTGAATCTGCTAATGAAGATTTGCTCCGAGCTCTGATGGAGGCTCAAACGTCAGAAGACAAATAGAGTATCTATTTCTACCTCAACGATAGGTGAATGCGTTGTTATCTGTTGATGATCTGATTGGTGTGATTAAGCAATATAATCCTAGCACAAACTCTAGTCTTATAGAAAGAGCATATGATTTTGGCCTAGCTGCTCACGCTGGACAAATGAGAAAGTCAGGTGAGCTATTCTTTTCCCACCCTGTTCAAGTTGCCAAGATACTTACAGAGCTAAAACTAGATGACGCTTCTATAATTACAGCGCTATTGCACGATACTATTGAGGATACAAATAGGTCTTTTAGAGATGTGTCAGAGTTATTTGGAGGTGAGATAGCTAATCTTGTAGACGGAGTAACGAAGCTTTCAAATCTCGAAGTTGCTTCACTGGAAAGAAAGCAAGCCGAAAACTTCAGAAAGCTCATAGTTGCCGTAAGCAAAGATCTTAGAGTTCTTTTGGTTAAGCTTGCCGACCGATTACATAATATGAGAACCATAAGAGCAGTAAGCTATGATAGGCAATTAGTGAAGGCCAATGAGACGATGGACATATACGCACCCTTAGCCGGTAGAATGGGTATTCAATCAATTAGAGATGAATTAGAAGATTTAAGTTTTAGAATATTAAATCCCGAGGGAAGAAACTCAATAATAAGAAGATTTCTTAAGCTAAAAAAAGAGAGCGATGACCTTATTCCTAAAATTATCAATGATATTGAAAATCAACTCTATTCAATTGGCGTTAAAGCAATGGTGTCTGGTCGAGAAAAAAAGCCCTATTCTATTTGGCGAAAAATTCAGGATAAGCAACAAGCTTTCTATAAGCTGTCCGACATTTTTGGATTCAGAATAATTACAAGTAATGAAAAAGATGTTTACACTGCATTAGGAGCAGTACATAGCCGT